>NZ_JAXAVW010000075.1:0-16641 GCF_033949945.1 Lentzea miocenica | reverse complement strand
ACTTCGGCGGGGCCCTTTTCGCACGTCGGCGAGCTACTTGGTCGGCGTACCGAGGCTGTCGATGCCGCACACCTTCCAGTCGCTGCCTTCCTTGGACAGCTTGTAGACGATGTCGCCCGACTGGGTCTTGCCGGGACTGTTCGGGTCGACGAGCCCGGTGAGCCGCTGAGTGAACGTGCCGCTGCTGCCCGAGGTCTTGACGTCGACCACGGTGGCCGTCGCGCCCGTCTGCGGGGCACCGGTCTTGGCCTTGAGCTTCGGGAACTCCGCGGCGCAGACGTACTGCTTGACGTCGTTCGGGTCGCTGTTGCCCGCCTTCATACCCTTGAGGACCACGTCGCTGAACTTCTTCGCGACGTCCTCGGCACCGCGGTCACCGCCGCTGCTCTTGGTGCTGCTCGGTGCGGTCGTCTTGGTGCTGCGCGGTTCCGAGCTGTCGCCGGCCGGCTCGGTGGTGCTGGACGACGCCGTGTTGGTGTTGCTCGAGTCGTTGCCGGAGAGCAGCACGGCCGCCGTGACGCCGCCGCCGACGAGCACGAGCACACCGATGACGACACCGATGATCAGGCCGGTGCTGCTCTTCTTGGGAGGCGGGGGACCGCCGAACCCGCCGGGCTGGCCGTAGGGCTGCTGGCCGTAAGGACCCTGCTGCTGGCCGTAGGGACCGGGCTGGCCGTAGCCCTGCTGCGGGCCGGGACCCTGCTGGGGGAACCCACCGCTCTGCGGTCCGGGCTGACCGTAGGGGCCCTGCTGGGGCTGTCCGTAGCCGGGCGGCGGCTGCTGGCCGTAACCCGGCTGCTGTGGCGGCTGCTGGCCGTACGGGCCCGGCTGCTGCGGTGGATAGGTCATGGAAGATTCCCCCGATGTGACTGTGCTGGTCTTCTGAAACTGCCGGCCCCGCCGATTCGGCGGGGCCCTCCGCGGGTGTTCAGCTCACCTGGTCGGCGGGAGCTCGAAGTCCGGCAGCTTCAGGTCCTTCGCCAGCGTGCAGAACTTCCAGTCGCCCGATTCCTTCTTGAACTTCACGGTCGTGTCGAAGGTCTTGGTCTCGGTGCCCAGCGTCACGGTGGTGGAGACGCCGACGTCCGCGGTGTCGCCGGACACCTTCACGTCCTTGACGTTCACCTTGGGCGCGGGCATCTTCTTGAACTCCTCGGCCAGCTTGCGCTGCTCCGGGGTGAGCTTCTTCTCCGCCTCCTCGGCCTCCTTGAGGGCCTCGGAGCACGCCATCGACTTGGCCTTGCTCTCGTTCTTGGCGGCGCTCGCGGCGTAGTACTCCTCGGCGACCTTCTTCACGTCGGCCGACTCGTCACCGCCGCCCGAGTTGCTGTTGCCGCTGTTCGGGTCGGACGACGAGCTGTTGGAGCTGCTCGAGCCGTTGCCGGAGAACACGACGGCGGCCGTGATGCCACCACCGACGAGCACCAGCACGCCGATGACGACGCCGATGATCAGGCCGGTGTTGCTCTTCTTGGGAGGCGGGGGACCGCCGAACCCGCCGGGCTGGCCGTAGGGCTGCTGGCCGTACGGACCCTGCTGCGGCTGGCCGTAGCCCTGCTGGGGGAAGCCACCGCTCTGCGGGCCCTGCTGGCCGAACGGGTCCTGCTGCGGCTGGCCGTACTGTCCCGGCTGCTGTCCGTAGCCCGGCTGCTGCGGCTGGCCGTACGGGGGCTGTGGCTGCTGGCCGTACCCCGGCTGGGGCTGCTGGCCGGGACCCGGCTGCTGCGGCGGCTGCTGCCCGTACGGCCCACCGGGCTGCGGCTGCTGCCCGTAGGGACCGGGCTGCTGCGGCGGGTAGGTCATCGAAACTCCCCCGATGCGGATGAGGTGATCTTTTCGGTGGACATTGTGGTACTTCGTGGACTAACGCGCGGCCGAATGGGATCTATCGACCCGCACGAGTGGTCATGCACACCCTGCGCGGCGCGATCTGGCCGCGCGAAGGCCGTGTCTGATAACGATTGCGGCACCTCCACCGGAAATCGAGCGCGATGCACTGCGCTGTCGGAGTGGTGCGCCGGTTGCGCCAGCGAAACCACCCGGTTGGCCGCACGCCCTCCGGTCGTACCGGAGCCTCGCCTGAACGGGTCCTCCGACGAACACGAACGGGGTGGGTAGCGGTGCGTGACCACCGATCGGACTATCCAGTGGTCCACCTGGTGGGACGACGGCGGGTTCCCGCCCGTCGCCGGGCCGCGAGCGGCACCAGGTGTGTTCACGGTCGTCCGAGGGTGGTCGCGGACCGTAGGGGCCGGGCTGCCGCCCAGGTGCTCCCATGACCCTCTCCTCGGACTTCTCGCAGGTCGGCTGGCGTGTCGCGGAGCGAAACGCCGGTAGAGGTTTCTGGGACGCACCGTAGCGGTCGGGCGGTCGAACCGGACACCGGGATGGAGCAGTTGACCTCTGTTGGAGGCGGGACCGTTGCGTCACACGAGCGAAGATGATGTTGTGAGTACACGATTTTGTCGGTGATCGCCGGTACCGTAATCGGTACGAACACGGGAGGAGGGTGCCGACATGCAGCACGGTCATCCCGGCAGCCAACCCGATGAGGGTGGCGAGCTGAACCAGGGCAACAATTCCGCTGAGCTGACTGCGCAGATCAGGTTCCTCGAGGACGAGATCGCGTCGTTGCGTCGAAAGCTGACCGAGTCACCGCGGCACACGCGGTTGCTGGAGCAGCGCTTGGCTGAGGCGACAGAGCGCGTCAGCCAGCTGACCGAGCGAAACACGAAGCTCATAGACACCCTCCGCGAAGCACGAAGCCAGCTGCTCGCGCTGCGTGAGGAGGTCGACCGGCTGGCCCAGCCACCCAGCGGGTACGGCGTCTTCATGGCGCGTTACGACGACGGAACGGTCGACGTCTTCACGTCCGGCCGCCGGATGCGGGTCGCCGTGTCCCCGGCGGTCGAGCCGGAGAAGATCGCCTACGGCCAGTCCGTCCGCCTCAACGAGGCGCTGACGGTCGTCGAAGCCGGTGGGTTCGAGCGGTCGGGTGAGGTCTGCGCACTGCGGGAGGTGCTCACCGAGGACGGTGAGGACACCATCGCCCGCGCGCTGGTCGTCGGCCACGCGGACGAGGAGAGAGTGGTCTGGCTCGCCCAGCCCCTGCTCGACTCGCCGCTCAAGCCGGGCGACTCGCTGCTGGTCGACTCGAAGGCGGGTTTCGCCTACGAACGGGTCCCCAAGGCCGAGGTCGAGGACCTCGTGCTCGAGGAGGTCCCGGACATCGACTACAGCGACATCGGCGGCCTGTCCCGGCAGATCGAGCAGATCCGCGACGCCGTGGAGCTGCCCTTCCTGCACGCGGACCTCTTCCGCGAGTACGAGCTGCGCCCGCCCAAGGGCGTGCTGCTCTACGGCCCTCCCGGCTGCGGCAAGACGCTCATCGCCAAGGCGGTGGCGAACTCCCTGGCCAAGAAGGTGCGGGAGATCCGCGGCGAGACCGACAAGCAGGCCAAGTCCTACTTCCTCAACATCAAGGGCCCCGAGCTCCTCAACAAGTTCGTCGGTGAGACCGAGCGGCACATCCGCCTGATCTTCCAGCGAGCTCGCGAGAAGGCGTCAGAGGGCACCCCGGTGATCGTGTTCTTCGACGAGATGGACTCGATCTTCCGCACCCGCGGTTCCGGCGTGTCGTCCGACGTCGAGACGACGATCGTGCCCCAGCTGCTCTCGGAGATCGACGGCGTCGAGGGCCTGGAGAACGTCATCGTCATCGGCGCCTCCAACCGTGAGGACATGATCGACCCGGCGATCCTCCGCCCCGGCCGACTCGACGTGAAGATCAAGATCGAGCGACCGGACGCCGAGGGCGCGAAGGACATCTTCAACAAGTACCTGACGCCCAACCTCCCGCTGCACGCCGACGACCTCGCCGAGTTCGGCGGGGACCCGAAGGCCTGCATCGAGGGCATGGTGCAGCACACCGTGGAGCGCATGTACGAGGAGTCCGAGGAGAACCGCTTCCTGGAGGTCACCTACGCCAACGGTGACAAGGAGGTCCTGTACTTCCGGGACTTCAACTCCGGCGCGATGATCCAGAACATCGTCGACAGGGCCAAGAAGGCGGCGATCAAGTCGCTGCTGGACACCAAGCAGCCCGGACTCTCGGTCCGGCACCTGCAGGCCGCCATCGTCGACGAGTTCGCCGAGAACGAGGACCTGCCGAACACGACGAACCCGGACGACTGGGCACGCATCTCGGGCAAGAAGGGCGAGCGGATCGTCTACATCCGCACGCTCGTCACCGGGAAGAACCAGGAGACGGGCCGCGCGATCGACACGGCCACGAACACCGGCACGTACCTGTAACCAGCTCGGTTGAAGTGGCACTGAACCGCCCCGGCCGCATTCGTGCGACCGGGGCGGTTCTCGTTCACACCAGACCGGACTCGTAGGCCGCGATCACCAGCTGGGCGCGGTCGCGGGCGTGCAGCTTCGCCAGCAGGTTCCCGATGTGGGTCTTCACCGTGCCCGTGCTGACGTGCAGCCGCGCCATGATCTCCGCGTTCGACAGTCCGCGGGCGATCAGCAGCAGCACTTCCTTCTCGCGCTCGGTCAGCACCTCCAGCCCCTTGACCGCGGGTGCGGACGGCTGCCGGACGAACTCCGAGATCAACCGGCGCGTGACCGTCGGCGACAGCAGCGACTCGCCGGCGGCCACCACCCGGATCGCCGCCAGCAGCTCGGCGGGCGGGGTGTCCTTCAGCAGGAAACCTGAGGCGCCGGCCCGCAACGCGCCGAAGACGTACTCGTCCAGGTCGAACGTCGTCAGCACCAGCACGCGCGGGCCGTCCAGCAGCCGGGTGGCCTCGATGCCGTCCATCTCGGGCATGCGGATGTCCATCAGCACGACGTCCGGCTTCAGCTCCGCCGCCAGCTTCACCGCTTCGGCGCCGGTGCCCGCCTCGCCCACCACGGTCAGGTCCGGTTCGTTGCCCACCAGCAGGCGGAAGCTGGCGCGCAGCAACGCCTGGTCGTCGACGATCAGCACGGTGGTCATGAGTGCGGCAGCTCCGCCACGACCCGGAAACCTCCGTCGGCGCCCGGTCCCGCGCTGAACGTGCCGCCGTACACCGCCACGCGTTCGCGCATGCCGATCAACCCGTGCCCCACACCGAGCTCCTTCACCCCGGGCCCGTCGTCGGCCACCTCGATGCGCACCGACTCCGCGCTCACCTCGACCAGCACCGTGCACGAGGCAGGTGCCGCGTGCTTCACGACGTTCGTCAAAGCCTCCTGCACGATCCGGTACGCCGACAGCCCGACCCCTTCCGGCACCACGGTGTCGCCCCGCACGTCCAACGACACGCGCACGCCCGCCAGTGACGCGCGGTCGGCGAGATCGGCGAGGCCTCCCAAACCAGGCGACGGCGCCAGGTCGGCGTCGGAGCGCAGGACGCCGAGCAGGCCGCGCATCTCGGTCAGCGCCGCGCGGCTCGTCTCCGAGATCACCTGCAGGGCCTCGTAAGCGTGGTCGGGTGAGCGCACGTGTGCGGCGTTGCCGGCCTGCACGGCGATCAGGGACAGGTTGTGCGCCACCACGTCGTGCAGTTCACGGGCGATGCGCAGGCGTTCGTCGGCCAACGCCTGTTCGGCGTGCTGTGCCGTCTCTCTCGCGACCATCGAGCGGCGCAGACGGGTCGTGTAGCCCATGACCCACACCGAGCCCAACGCGGCGACGGCGACCAGCACGCCCTCGGCTTCGCCACCGGAGATCCCGGCGGTCGCGACGATGGTGACCACCAGCGCGACGAGCGACCAGATGCGCTCGCGTTCGACCGCCACCGTGTAGAGCCCGAAGCAGGCCGCCCCCACCGGCGCGCCGAGCGCCTGCACGGGCAGCACCTGGCTCACCACCGACACCACCATCGCGGCGGTGCTCACGCCCAGCGCGATCTCCGGCCACCACCGGCGGACGGCGACGGGCACGGCGACCAGTCCGGCCACCGGCACCGCGATCCACGGTGACGCGTGCACGTGGGGTTCGAGGATCGCGTAGGTGACGAGGATCCAGATCACCAGCGCGGCCGCCAGGTCGACCAGGTAGAGGTGCAGTTTCGCGATCACGGCGTCGACGTTAACGAGCACGGGGGCGGCGCGCCTCGGACCACGGTCCGATTCCGGAGTTCGGCCCTCGGTCCGATCCGCCGCACACCGGAACTCCGGATGCTCTTCGGCATGATCGAGGTGCGGAACCTGACGAAGAAATACGGGGACACGACGGCGGTCGACGGCCTGTCGTTCACCGTCCACCCCGGACTGGTGACGGGCTTTCTCGGCCCGAACGGCGCCGGCAAGTCCACGACCATGCGCATGATCCTGGGGCTGGACCGGCCCGACGGCGGCGAGGCGCTCGTCGACGGCAAGCGCTACCAGGACCTGGACCAGCCGCTGCGGCACGTCGGCGTGCTGCTGGATCCGGCCGCGGTGCACCACGGCCGCAGGGCGCTCGATCACCTGCGCTGGCTCGCGGTGAGCAACGGCATCAGCCAGAAGCGCGCGGTCGAACTGCTGGAGCGGGTCGGCCTGGGAGGCGTGCGGCACAAGCGGATCAGGGCGTTGTCGCTCGGCATGAAACAACGGCTGGGCGTCGCGGCGGCCCTGCTCGGCGACCCGCGCGTGCTGATGTTCGACGAGCCGGTCAACGGCCTCGACCCCGAGGGCGTGCGGTGGATCCGCGACCTGATGCGCGGCCTCGCGAAGGAGGGCCGCACGGTCTTCGTCTCCAGCCACCTGATGAGCGAGATGGCGCTGACCGCCGACCACGTCGTGATCGTCGCAAGAGGACAGCTGGTCCAGGAGACGCCGATGGAGACGTTGACCCGCAACGGTTCCCTGGAGGACGCCTACCTCGACCTCACCTCGGGGAGGGGACTGTGAAGAACGCGCTCGCCGCCGAGTGGCTGAAGCTCCGGACCGTCCGGGCGCCGTACGGGCTGGTCATCACGATCGGCCTGATGGTGGTCGCGGGCGCGCTGCTGTCGTGGCTGATCGTCCAGGACTACGACACCTCGCCTGCCGCCGAACAGGCGAGGTTCGCCTCCGCCGACAGCAGCGTGGTGATCACCCCGGTCGTCCAGTTCCTCGTCGCCGCGCTCGGCGCCCTGGTCGCGACCTCCGACCCGAGGCTGACCTCGCTGACCGCCGTGCCGGACCGGAAACGCTTGCTGGCGGCCAAAACCGCGCTCGTCGCCACCACGGCTGTGGTGATCGGCGCTGTCACGCTCGCCCTCAGCATCGGCACCAGCTGGCTGATCATGGGCGACCGCCCGCCGCCGATCGCTCCGTGGGACGGCGTGGGTGATGTGCTGCCGTGGGCCGGCGCGGCGGTGCTGTCGATCCTGGTGACAGGTCTGATCGGTCTCGGCATCGGGCTCGCGGTGAGGTCGACGGCCGTCACGATCGTCGTGGTGGGCGTCCTGCTGTGGGGACTGCCGGCCATCACGCCGATGCTGCCCGACCCCTGGAACATGGACGCCTCGGCCGTGATGGTGCCCTACCTGGTGTGGGAGGTGGCCGGGGTCGTCGACGACGCGCCGCTGACTCCATTGGCCGCCGTTGCATGTTTGATCGTTTACGTACTGGTGACGCTGGGTGCCGGAACGGTGACTCTCCTGCGACAGGACGCTTGACTCGCTCTTGGGGCGGCTTTAAGGTCATCTATACCATTAATCGGTAAGGAAACTTACCTAACTAATCCGCCGCCAGCAGTCCGAGAGGAGACGCTGAATGGCTTGGCAGAGGTCTGTGGTAGCGCTCGCCGCGGCGGTCGTGCTCCCGTTGACCGGTGCGATGGCGGGCAGTTCCGTCGCCGCCGCACCCGCGGATGACGTCTCCGCCGCCGCGCTGCCGCCGGGTTCGCCCGCTGCGGTCAACGGTCAGCTCAAGGTGTGCGGCGTGCAGCTGTGCAACAAGAACGGCAAAGCGATCCAGCTGCGCGGCATGAGCACCCACGGCATCCAGTGGTACTCCCAGTGCGTCAAGACCGCGTCGCTCGACGCGCTCGCGAACGACTGGAAGGCCGACGTCCTGCGCATCGCGATGTACGTCCAGGAGGGTGGTTACGAGACCAACCCCCGGAAGTTCACCGACATGGTGCACGGCTACATCGAGGAAGCCACCAAGCGCGGCCTGTACGCGCTGGTCGACTTCCACCAGCTCTCGCCTGGTGACCCGAACTACAACACCGCGCGCGCCAAGACCTTCTTCAAGGAGATCGCGGCACGGCACAAGGACAAGACCAACATCATCTACGACATGGCCAACGAGCCGAACGGCGTGTCGTGGGCGAAGGTCAAGCAGTACGCCGAGGCGGTCATCCCGACCATCCGTGCGGAGGACCCGGACAGCCTGGTGCTGATCGGCACGCACGGCTGGTCGACGTTCGGCCTGTCCGACGGCAAGGACATCAACGAGGTCAGCAGGAACAAGGTCAACGCCTCGAACCTGATGTACACGTTCCACTTCTACGCGAACTCGCACAAGGACTCGTACGTCAAGGCGCTGGACACGGTCTCCAGCCAGGTGCCGGTGTTCGTGACCGAGTTCGGCACGCAGACGGCGTCCGGTGACGGCGGCAACGACTTCACCACGTCGCAGAAGTTCATCGACCTGATGGCCCGCAAGAAGATCTCGTGGACCAACTGGAACTTCTCCGACGACAGCAGGTCCGGTGCCGTGTTCAAGAGCGGTACCTGCTCCGGCAGCAACTTCAGCGGTACCGGCGTGCTGAAGCCGGCCGGTGTCTGGGTGCGTGAGCGCACCCGCACGCCGGACGACTTCTGATCCAGCGGCAACACCGACCCCGGCGGGTCACGTGAACGGCGGTCCTTCGGGGCCGCCGTTTACCGTTGTCGCCATGGCTCAACTCGCTCTAGGTCTCGCGTCGCTCGGCCGTCCCGCGTACATCAACCTCGGTCGTGAGGACGCGTTGCCGCGCGTGCGGGACGTCGAGTCGATGCGCGAGCAGTGCCACCGGGTCCTCGACACGGCCTACGAGCTGGGCGTTCGCTGGGTCGACGCGGCGCGGTCCTACGGGTTGTCCGAGGACTTCCTGTCGTCGTGGCTGCCCGGTCACGACGACGTGACGGTGTCCAGCAAGTGGGGTTACGCCTACACCGCGGACTGGCGGCCCGACGCCGAGGTGCACGAGGTCAAGGAACACTCACTCGCGCGCTTCACCCGGCAGTGGCGGGAAACCTCGGCTCTGCTGCCGCGCGTCGACCTCTACCAGGTGCACTCGCTGACCGCCGACAGCCCGCTGTTCGACGACAGGGCGTTGCAGGACGCGATGGGTGCGATCGGTGTCCCGCTGGGCTTCTCGACGTCCGGCCCGCGGCAGGCCGACGCGATCCGCAAGGCGGTGGACCTCGGCATCTTCCGGTCCGTCCAGTCCACTTGGAACCTGTTGGAGACGTCAGCCGGCGAGGCCCTGCGCGAGGCCCATGCCGCCGGGCTGCGCGTGATCATCAAGGAGGGTGTGGCGAACGGACGGCTCGTCGTGGACCCTCCGCAAGCGGTTGCGGCGCAGGCGAAGCAGCTCGACGTCGGTCCGGACGCCGTGGCGCTGGCTGCGATCGCGGCGCAGCCGTGGGTGGACGTCGTGCTGTCCGGCGCGGCGAGCCCGGAGCAGCTCAGGTCCAATGTGGACGCGATGCGGATCGAGGTCGACCTGCCGGACCTGGCCGAACCGGCCGAGCAGTACTGGCGGACCCGCGCGGGCCTCAGCTGGAACTAGTCCGGCGCAACCACTCCTGGGCGACGACCCGGCCGTCCGGCACGAGGGGCCAGCCCGGGTCCTCGATCTTGCCGCGCAGTTCGTCGAGGCCCATCCACCCGCCCCAGGCGACTTCCTCCGGCTGGTGGGTGAACGGGCCGTCGGAGCGCGTCTCGTAGATCCACGCGTGGTAGCGGGTCTGCTCGTCGACGTAGGTGGTCTGGAAGAGGAACGTGAGAGGCGTCTCGGCGCCCAGTTCCTCGCGCAGCTCGCGGGCCGCCGCCTCGCCGGGGGTCTCGCCCGCGTCGATCACACCGCCGGCGGTGCAGTCGTAGAGGCCGGGGAAGATGTCCTTGGTGTCGGTGCGGCGGTGCACGTAGACGCGCTCGCCGTCCAGGGACAGCACGACGATCGTGGCGCAGCCGTGCCAGAGGTTCTCGGCCCGCATGCGCTCGCGGGTCACCTCGCCGATCACGTTCGCGTCCTCGTCGTAGCGGTTGATCATCCCCGTGTCCTCCTGTGGTCGTACGTCAGCTTGCTACCCCAGTCCGACGCCCGCTGATCGTCTCCCTTCCTACCTTCGTGAACGTCAGACGTCACCGAGGAGGATTCGTGTCCACTTCCCTGCGGCTCGGCGTCGCCGAGTTCCGCGCCCGGCCGGGCCGCGCGCTGCTGCCCGGCGTCGCGCTCGTGGTCGGCGTGGCGTGCCTGCTGGCCGCCCTGGTGCTGAGCGACGCGCTCACCAGGTCGGTCGACGAGGGCGCGCCGCTCACCCCGTCCTCAGTGGGACACGTGGTGGACGTCAAATTCCCCGAACCCGGCACCGTCGAGGCGAACCGCCCCGAGCTGGACGGCGCGCTGCTGGCCAAGCTGTCCGCGGTCGGCCGGGCGGTCCCGGTGCAGATCGCGCAAGCAGACCTGTTGGACGCGGGCGGCCGTGCGGGGGAGCACCGCGCCGAAATGCACGTCCAGCAGCCCGACCTGGTGCGCTGGCCGCTGGCCGAGGGCAAGCAGCCCGCCGCGGACAACGAGGTCGCCGTCGACAAGATCACCGCGTACGAGCGGTCGATCAAGCCCGGCGACAAGATCAAGCTCGCCTCCGCGGACGGCAAGCCGGTCGAGGTCACCGTCAGCGGGATCATGAAGAAGGGCGGCATGGACTCGCGGCCGATCCTGGTGGCCGGTCCCGACCTCGCCCGCAAGCTCGACCCGCGGCCGGACACCAAGGAGATCTGGGTGCTCGGCGGCACTCGTGACGCCGTCGCGAGCGCGGCCGGTGCGGCGTACTTCGTGTCGGACCCGGCTCCCGACGCCGACAAGATCGGCAACGACCTGACCTTCATCCTGCTGCCGTTCAGCGTGCTCGCGCTGGCCACGGCGGTGTTCGTCGCGGCGGCCACGTTCCGTGCGGTCTACGCGCAACGGCAGCGTCAGACGGCGTTGTTGCGGTGCATCGGTGCCCAGCGCGGGCCGTTGGTGCGCAGGAGCCTGTTCGAGGCGTTCGTGACGGGCACGCTGGCCGGTGTCGGCGGTGCGCTGCTCGGCGGGCCGATGGCGTGGCTGCTGGCCAGGACGTTCGACGTCACCGGCATCTCCGCGCTGTTCGGCGCGGTGGAGCTCAGCCCGGACCTGCTGCCGTCGCTCGGGTACGTCATCCTCGGAGTTGTTGTTGCCGCGCTGTTGAGCGTCATGGCCGCTGTCCGGCCCGCGATCAACGCCGCGCGCGTGTCGCCGCTCGCCGCATTGCGTGAGGCGGACAACGAGGTTCCCCCTCGGTCCGTGCGTCGTCTGCGGATGGTGTTCGGCGTGCTGTTCACCGGTGGTGCCGCGCTGCTCGCGATGCTGGCCGTTGCGGCCAAGGGCACTGTCGCGGCCCCGCTCGCCGTCACGTTCTCCGCGATCGCCGCGGTCACCGGCCTGTTCTGGATCCTCGGCCCGGTCACCGTGCCGTTCATCGCGCGGCTGTTCGGCAAGATCGGTGGCACCCAGTGGAAGCTCGCCGGTGCCGAGGTGCGCCGGATGCCGCAGCGGTCGGCGTCGGTGGCGCTGCCGTTGCTGCTGGCCAGCTCGATGGTGACGTTCTTCCTGGTTTTGCTGGGTGGCGCGCAGGACATGACCTACGCGTACGCCAACGAGGAACGCCCGGACGCCACCGTCGTCGACGCGGGGGACCGGCCGCTGCCGGCCATCCCCGCGCAGGCCGATGCCGCCGCCAGCGTGGTGCTGCACAAGGCCGAGAACGGGTCGGGCGTCGATCCGGACGAGTTCAAGGCCTGGCTCAAGGCGCAGAACGTGGCCGGCGTCGACCAGTTCGTCACCGGGACCGCGGTCGTGCCGGAGCACTGGTCGGACAAGCCGTTCGTCGAGAACGACGGCAAGCAGTACAAGGTCGTGGGCACCGTGCCCGGCACTCTCACGGGCTACACGCCGATCATCGGCGGCCTGACCTCGGGGCCCGCAGAGAAGGTGCTGGTCGCGTTGAAGCCGGGGGTCGACCCTGCCCAGTTCCGGGCGAACCTGCAGGCCGCGCTGCCGAACAACCCGACCGTGATCGTGCGGACGGACGCGGACGAGCGGGCCGAGGCGGACCGGTACATGCACCTCGGCACCGTGCTGATGATGGTGCTGCTCGGCCTGTCCGTGGCGGTCGCCGTGACCGGTATCGGCACGGCGCTGACGATCTCCGTGCAGGAGCGCCGCAAGGAACTCGCGCTCAGGCGCGCCTTGGGTGTGACCAGGGGCGGACTGCAGGGCGGGGTCATCGCCGAAGCGGTCATGCTGGCCCTGGTCGGGGTGATCGGCGGCGGAGTGCTCGGATTCGGCTATGCCGAAATCGCGATTCTCTCGACCGGCATCGACATGTCACTGCCAGGCCTGAAGGTGGTGTTGCCGCTGGTCATCGGCGCGGCAGCCGTCGTGGTGCTGGCCGTGGTGGCGGCATTCGGGCCTTCTCGCGGCGCGTCCCGCATTCGCCCGGCGGCAGGACTGGCGTCCGGGTGAATAGGGTGAGGGGAGTTTCACGGTGAAGCTCCCCTCACGCTGTTGTCGGGGTCAGGCCATAAGGTGTTGCGCATGCGGCGGATCATGGGAACCGAGGTCGAGTACGGCATCTCAGTGCCGGGTGACGCGACCGCGAACCCGGTGCTCACTTCGACACAGGTGGTTCTTGCGTACGCGGCGGCGGCGGACATACCGCGCGCCAGGCGGGCGCGGTGGGACTACGAGGTGGAGTCACCGCTGCGCGACGCGCGCGGGTTCGACCTGGGCTCGCCCGGCGGGCACCCCGCCGACTCCGACGTCGAGGACCTGGGCGCGGCGAACGTCATCCTCACCAACGGCGCGCGGCTCTACGTCGACCACGCGCACCCCGAGTACTCGGCTCCCGAGGTCACCAACGCGCGTGACGCGGTGATCTGGGACAAGGCAGGGGAGCGGGTGATGGAGGAGGCCGCGATCAAGGCGGCCTCCGTGCCCGGCCAGCCCCGCCTGCAGCTGTACAAGAACAACGTCGACGGCAAGGGCGCGTCGTACGGCACGCACGAGAACTACCTGATGCAGCGCTCGACGCCGTTCACGTCCGTCATCGCGGGTCTCACGCCGTTCTTCGCGTCGCGCCAGGTCATCACCGGTTCCGGCCGCGTGGGCATCGGCCCGTCCGGCGAGGAGGCGGGCTACCAGCTCTCCCAGCGCTCCGACTACATCGAGGTCGAGGTCGGCCTGGAGACGACGCTCAAGCGCGGCATCATCAACACGCGCGACGAGCCGCACGCGGACGCGGACAAGTACCGCCGCCTGCACGTCATCATCGGCGACGCGAACCTGGCCGAGTACTCCACGTTCCTCAAGGTCGGCACCACGTCCCTGGTGCTGGACATGATCGAGGCCGGCCAGCGGTTCGACGACCTGCGCATGGTCGACCCGGTGCGCGCCGTGCACCAGATCAGCCACGACCCGACGCTGAAGTTCAAGGTCGAGATGACCGGCGGGCGCAAGTTCACCGGCCTCGACGTGCAGTTCGCCTACCACGAGCGCGCGACCGCGTTCGTGGACAAGGAGGGCGTCGGCGACCGCGAGGTCCTGCGGATCTGGGGCGAGGTGCTCGACGCGCTGGCCCGCGACCCGGCGGAGTGCGCGGACCGGCTCGACTGGGTCGCCAAGCTGCGGCTGCTCGAGGGCTACCGCCAGCGCGACGGCCTGGAGTGGGGCGCGGCCCGGCTCAACCTGGTCGACCTGCAGTACTCGGACGTGCGGCTCGACAAGGGCCTCTACAACCGCCTGGTCGCCCGCGGCTCGATGAAGCGCCTCGTCAGCGAGGAAGAGGTCCGCGCGGCCATCACCTCGCCGCCTGAGGACACGCGTGCGTACTTCCGCGGCCGGTGCCTGGAGCGCTACCCGACCTCGGTCGCCGCCGCATCGTGGGACTCGGTGATCTTTGATCTCGGTCGAGAATCCCTCGTGCGAATTCCCACCCTGGAACCCCTCCGGGGGACGAAAGCGCACGTCGGAGCCCTTCTGGAGGCCTCTGACACCGCCGAGCAGCTGGTGGACGCACTGACTCGCGGGTGATCGTCTACCCGAGTGGCTCAGGATTTTTGTCGGTGCCGCTGGGTAGTGTTCTTGTCAGGCGAGTCAGCGGGAGGCCGAGATGTCCCAGGAACAGAAGCAGCGCCAGGGCGGTGGCGACGGCGACGACGGTGGCGAGGACGCCGCCGGAGCCGGTCAGGAACGCCGCGAGAAGCTCGGCGAGGACGTGGACGCGATCCTCGACGAGATCGACGACGTGCTCGAGGAGAACGCGGAGGACTTCGTCCGCGCATACGTGCAGAAGGGTGGTCAGTAGGCCTTCGGGGGCCTGTTGACCACCTTCGGGGACGGGAGAACAACCAACACATGGACCACAGCTCGACCGGGCGTTACCCGGCCGCGGCGTTGCCCTCGGCGTACCTGACGCCGGGCTCGTCGTCGTTCACGGACTTCTTGCGGGCGCAGGCACCCGACATGCTGCCTTCGGCCCGGAAGCTCCCGGAGGGGACCGTCCAGGCCCCGCACGGGACGACGATCGTCGCGGCCACCTACAAGGGTGGGGTCGTGATCGCCGGTGACCGGCGCGCGACGATGGGCAACGTCATCGCCCAGCGCGACATGAAGAAGGTCTTCGTCACCGACGACCACTCCGCCGTCGGGATCGCGGGCACGGCAGGCATCG
This sequence comes from Lentzea miocenica, assembly GCF_033949945.1. Taxonomy (NCBI): domain Bacteria; kingdom Bacillati; phylum Actinomycetota; class Actinomycetes; order Pseudonocardiales; family Pseudonocardiaceae; genus Lentzea; species Lentzea miocenica. Next base: position 1,714 of record NZ_JAXAVW010000075.1, on the reverse strand, counting down.
CGATCGAGATCGTCCGGCTGTACACGGTCGAACTGCGGCACTACGAGAAGATCGAGGGCGTACCGCTGTCGCTCGACGGCAAGGCGAACCGCCTCTCGGCCATGATCAGGGGCAACCTCGACGCGGCCATGGCCGGCCTCGCCGTGGTGCCCCTGTTCGCCGGGTACGACACCTCGGCCACGGACTCGGAGCGCGCCGGCAGGATCGTGTCCTACGACGTCACCGGCGGCCGCTACGAGGAGTCGCAGGGCTACCAGGCCGTCGGCTCGGGCTCGCTGTTCGCGAAGTCGGCGCTGAAGAAGCTCTACGACCCGGACGCGGACGTCGACGCCGCTATCCGCTCGGTCATCGAGGCGCTGTACGACGCGGCGGACGACGACTCGGCCACCGGAGGCCCGGACCCGGTCCGCCGCCTCTACCCGGTCGTGGTCACGATCAACGGTGCCGACGGCGCCGTAGAGGTGCCGGACCCCGAGGTCGCCACGGTCGCGAACGCGGTCGTCGAAGGCCGCAGGTCCCGCCCTTCAGGCTGAGTCCCCATCAGGTTCGACGTCAGGAGCACCACCCATGACGATGCCGCTGTACGCATCGGCAGAGCAGGTGATGCGCGACCGCTCGGAGTACGCCCGCAAGGGCATCGCCAGGGGCCGCAGCGTCATCGTGCTGAAGTACGCCGACGGCATTCTCTTCGTCGCGGAGAACCCCTCGAGCACGCTGCACAAGGTCTCGGAGATCTACGACCGCATCGGCTTCGCCGCCGTCGGCCGGTACAGCGAGTTCGAGAACCTCCGCCAAGCGGGCATTCGGTTCGCCGACGTGCGCGGGTACCAGAACGACCCGCGTGACGTCACTTCTCGCTCTCTTGCCAACGTCTACGCCACGACGCTGGGCACCTACTTCACCGAGCAGATCAAGCCGTTCGAGGTGGAGATCTGCGTGGCTGAGGTCGGAGACTCGTCCGCTTCGGACACGCTGTACCGGTTGACGTATGACGGGTCCATTGTGGATGAGCCGCAGTACATCGTGATGGGTGGCACTGTCGATGCCGCCAACACGGCGTTGAAGGACGCGTTTGCTGACGGGTTGTCGTTGGCTGAAGCCGTTCCTGTTGCTGTCAAGGCGTTGTCCGCCGGGTCGTCGTCCACTTCTACTGCGGCGTTGTCGGCTGCTTCGGGGAGTGGGTTGCCGGAGTTGTTGCCTGCCAACAAGCTGGAGGTCGCGGTTTTGGAGCGGGCTCGGCCTCGGCGGGCGTTCCGGCGGATTGCCGGGGCGGCTTTGGATTCGTTGATGCCTTCGCCTACCAAGGGTGGGCAGGCTGTTGAGGATGTTGAGCTGCCGGGCTCTGAGGATGAGTCCAAGTAAGGGATTAGGGCAGGTCGCTGGCTTTGCGGGGTGGTTGCCTTGCGGGCGGCGACCTTTGCCTTGAGTGCTTCCCTCTGGGGGCTCCGCCCCCCAGACCCCCGCCAATCTGATCTGGGGAGTCCTCCGCCACGCGTGGGTTGATGGCACGCCTGTTGCGTTGGGCGGAGTTGCGTTGCGTAGGTGGTGCGGTCCGGGCGGGTCCCCGTCACAAGCCGTACCAGAGCGCGCCACACCCGAGGAGGGATGTCAAACGGACGAAAAGCGTGTCCGTTTGACATCCCTCCTCGGGTGCAGCAAGAGCTGAGGCACGACTCGTGACGGGGACCCGCCCGGAGCGCTGTTTCAAGCGTTA
>NZ_JAXAVW010000074.1:0-16660 GCF_033949945.1 Lentzea miocenica | reverse complement strand
TGGCGACAGGCTCCTATCAGGTCACTTCCGCCCGCCTGGTGACGTGCACACGAGACCGCCCAGGCCGGACGACAGATCCGGCGAAGGACACCACGGTCAGTTGCTTTGAGGGTCAGACCGACCCAGGCGATCCCGCGACAACATCCTCTCTGTTGCTTTGGGCGGCGGCGCGTTGCGTAGGTGGTTGCGTTGGCGGGGTGGTCCCGTCACAAGCCGTACCAGGAGCGACGCAGCAAGTGCTGTGGCACGACTCGTGACGGGACCACCCCGCCGGAAACGCTCGCGAATGGCTAAGCGCGGTTTGCTGCGTACGCCGCCAGTGATGCCAGCTGGGCTGGGTCCAGTGACGGGCGCACTACCTTCCTTGCCTTTGCCAGGTGGTCTTGCGTTACTTCGGCTGCGTCGAGGGATTCGCGCATTGCCGTCAGCGCCGCTTCCCTGATCAGGGCTGCGCAGTCTGCTGCTGAGTACATGTCCAGCTCGGCTGCCAGTGCTGCCAGGTCGACGTCCTCGGCCAGTGGTGTGTTGCGCGATGAGGCCTTGAGGATTTCGGTTCGGGCGTCGGCGTCTGGTGGGGGGACGTTGACCAGGCGCTCCAGACGGCCTGGGCGGAGGAGCGCGGGGTCGATCAGTTCTGGGCGGTTGGTTGCGGCGATGACTACTACGTCGCGGAGGGGTTCTACGCCGTCGAGTTCGGTCAGGAGGGCTGCTACCACTCGGTCGGCTACGCCTGCGTCGGAGGATTGGCCTCGGCGTGGGGCCAGGGCGTCGACTTCGTCGAGGAAGATCAGGGCTGGGGCGGCGTCGGCTGCTCGGCGGAAGAGTTCGCGGACTGCTCGTTCTGACTCGCCTACGAACTTGTCCATCAGTTCGGCGCCTTTGACCGTCAGGACGTTCAGTTGGCCGGAGCCTGCCAGGGCGCGGACGAGGAAGGTTTTGCCGCATCCCGGGGGGCCGTAGAGGAGGACGCCTCGTGGGGGTTCTACGCCCAGGCGGGCGAAGGAGTCCGGGTAGCGCAGGGGCCAGAGGGCGGCTTCGGTCAGGGCTTGTTTGACCTCGGTCATGTCGCCCACGTCGTCGAGGGTGAGGCCGCCGGTCTGGATTGTGTCCGAGGCGGACATCGAGATCGGGCGGACGGTGCCCAGAGCGGCCAGCAGATCTTCTTGTCCCACACGGGGTTCTGCTACTTCGCGTTGGCGCAGGGCTGCTCGTACGGCTGCTTCTCGGCGCAGGGCGCAGAGGTCGGCCGCTACGAATCCTGGGGTGCGTTCGGCCACGGCACTGAAGTCCACATCGGACTCCAGTGGGACGTCTCGCAGGAGGACGCGGAGGAGTTCGGTTCGGGTGGCGCCGTCGGGGAGAGGGAGTGTTAGTTCGCGGTCTACCAGATCGGGGGCTCGTAGGCGGGCGTCCACCGATTCTGCTCGGGCCGAGGTGACCACGAGGGCCAGGTTCGGGCGGGAGATGGCGGTTCGGAGGATGTCGAGGACGACGGTTGCGACCGGGGGTGGGGTCGTGGGGAGCAACGCGTCGATGTCGGTCAGCAGCAGGACCGTGGGGTGTTCGGGGACGCTGGAGATCGCGTCGCCCAGTTGCTTGGCCATGGAGCCTGGTTCCAGGACCGAGATGCTCGGGGCGGCCAGTTCCACGATTGAGGCGCCCACCGAGTGCGCCACTGCGCGGACCAGAGTTGCTTTGCCGACGCCTTCCGGGCCGCTGATCATGGCGGCCAGGCGGGCGGAGGCGCCCAGGCGGGTGAGGAGTTCTGGTTGGCGGAACATCAGTTCCAGCCATTCGGTCAGGCGGCGTGCCTGGTCTTTTTGGCCAACGAGGTCGGTGAGGGGGAGGGCTTCGTGCTTTTCCTGGACGACTACCGGGGTCACTTCGGCGGCTGGGGCTGAGGCTGAGCGCCAGCCCACGACGCTGGACGGCTGGACGGCCACGGGGCCTGCAGGGTCGGTCGAGGTGATGGTGATGAGTTCGTTGGTCCACGTCATGCCGATGGCGTTGGAGAGCTTCTGCCGCGTTTCGGAGACGTTGGCGCCGGGTGGCGGCGCCAGGTCCTGCGGGAGCAGCGAGACGCTGTCGCCCACGGTCAGGACCTTGCCGGTCAACGCCATCCGGACGTGATCCGGGGTCAGGGCGGTGGTGGCGAGGCGGGAGCCGGCGACGGTGATCGAACGGGCACCGGCCACGTCGACCGGGGCCACGACGATTTCGGAGCCTTCGACGATGCCGAGGTTGGTCAGCGTGACGTCGTCCACCAGCACGATGCCCGGCGGGTGGTCGCCCGCGGCGGCGAGGGCGGCGCTCACGCGGGCGCCGGTCAGTTTCACGGCGTCCCAGGCGCGCAGGCCCAAGGCGTCGAGCACCTCGGGGTGGAGGCGGACTACGCCGCGCCGGGTGTCCAGAGCGGACGGGGACAGGCGAGCCGTCAGCGTGATCACGCTGACGACTCTAGACCGCTGTGCTGATCACCGGGCTCCAAGCTGACGCAGGGGTCCCCTTGAGCTGGGAACCCCTGCGTTTCAAGAGATCTACTGACCTGGTGACCTACTACAACCGTGAGTCACGAAGCAGAGGTCAGCCCAGTCACAGCACCGCGCTCGGACCGAGCCAGTCCACGAAGTTCGAAACCGTGTCCGACTTGCGGCGTTCGAGCGTCGCGATTCCCCGAAGAGTCTCGCGGACCATCGGGTGCAGTCGTGTCTGTTGTGGAGCAGCCTTCCGAGCGCGGTTGAGCGCCTTCAGTGAGTTTGCGGGGTCACCTGCGAGCAGGAAGGCACGTGCGGTGTCTTGCCAATGGTGGCCTGCGCGAGGTGCCGCAATCGACTTCGGGAGGCGAAGCGTGGAGCCTTGACGAGCAGCCGTCGCGGGGTCTCCAGCCTCCAACTCGACCGCGACCGAGTGGATGCCGACGTTCGCGAGCCCGAAGAGCGTCCCGTAGGCGTCAGACTCTCCATCGACGTGCTCGGCGACGCTCCGCGCTTCGGCGATGTGTGCTCGGGCAACGTCCGGCTTCCGCCCGCGTGCTGCCACGATCGCCCCGGCAAGATGGCCGTATCCGCGAACCGCCAGTGCTCGTTCGTCGGTGCCTTCGATCTTGCTGAGCCCTTGCTCAACCAGTGTCAGCCCCACGTCGTAGCTGTCGTGGTACATGAGTACCCGGGCGCGCTTCACCAGCGCTTGAGCGACGTACAGCGGGTCATCGGCGCGTTCAGCGAAGGCCTCCAGCCGGTCCAACGTAGGGGTGGTGAGCGGCAAATATCCGAACCGACGCGCGATTCGCTCGGCGGTGACATACGAACTCGCAAGCTGCGAGCAAACCGCGCTTCGCTCGGCTTCAGTGCTCGCGTTGTGGAGTGCGCCGTGAAGTTGCCGGATGAGGACCGGAAGCTTCGCGAGTGCTTGCCTGCCCCGGTCGTTGCGATAGAGCAGGTTCACCCGGTTGACCTCAGCGGTCAGCTCGTCGAGTGGCTGCGGTTCGGTCGCTCGCACGTGGAGCCCCTCCGCGAGGATCGCGCGAAGATCGCTGAGCCCGTCCAACCCACCGTCCAGCGCTATGGTTTCGCGGTACGGAGCGCCAGTCAGGTCGTTGACGTCGACTCGGAGCGCGCGTGCGGCGGCTGACAGGAACGCGGGCGACGCGGGCTCAAGTCCACGCTCGACCTTGCGCACCATCGAGACTGAGTACGTGATCTCGCTAGCGAGTCGTTCTTGGGTGTAGCCGCGTAGCTTGCGTGCCCGCGCAATGTTCGCACCGACGCCGGTCGAGTCCGTCACGAGTCCTCCCGGTGGGTGGCGGGATGTTGCCGCTACCTCCCCAGAGTACCCACGCCACGCCTTCACTCGAACGGACTGTCATTTCACTGTCACTCTAAGTTCATGATCCCACTTACCGTCAATGAAGCCTGCTCAGGCGAGGGCGAGCAGGCCAAGAACAGGGCGGGGTCTGAATCCCCGAGCGCCTCGGCTACCAGAACCTGATGGCGCTACAGCCTCCGTCCTGTTCGAACGGTCGGGAGGTCTACTGATGTTCGCCGGGATCGTGCTCGCACTATCGGGAGTAGCGGTCGGGCTCCTCGCGGTCTGCGCGTACCGCTTGTTTCACGCGAGGGCTTGCGGGTGCGTGAGTTGCCTCGCGTTCGTCGAGCGCTACTCACTCTGCCCGGAGCGGAAGCCGTGAGCGCGGACGTGGTCACCGATGAACTCACGATGCTGCTCCGCATGATGGCCGAGCGGCGCTGGACGTTCGCGTACTACCCGGACCGCGAGAACATCGAACGGCTCGCTGCGGTCTTTGAGTATCGCGCTCGGGGAGTCGCCGATGTCGCCATCATGACGCGGCCTGGATATGCATACGGCTATCGCGGGATTCTCACCGCATCTCCCGACCCGTTCGCGCCCAACTTCGTGTCGTGGACCTATTCCGACCAGCCCGTACACGTCTTCCGAGCTTCCCTCGCGTTGCCTGCTCCCGGGCTGCAGGGGCACCGCTAGGACACCGATCAGTGCCGACCCGCCTGACCGAAGCCGCCGAACCCTTCGTTCGGAATCGCGGTATCCGGCCACCGCAAAGCACAGAGAGACCCAGCTATGAGCATCGGAGCCCCCGAAGGCTCCTACTCGGTGGCGCCAATCATCTGCGCGCAATCGCGGGTGTCAACACAGGAAACGACGAAAGGACGCACAATGACGACAACGCTTGAGCCTGAGGTCAAGGTCGCTCAGGCAACTGTCTCCACGGAGTTCCGCATGACGTGGCGGAATCAGATCATGGAGGACAGTGGACTTCCGCTGATGGAGGCGGACAGGATCATCAGCGACACGTTGAGCTTCCTCACCGTGTGCGCGCTGTACCCGTGCAACCGCTACCGGCCGAGCAAAAAGGTCGACATCGGCTGGCATCAGTTCATCCTGAACACGAGGGACTACGCCGAGTTCTGCGAGCGCGTCGCGGGCCGGTTCCTTCACCACGTCCCGGAGAAGTTTGCCGCGCCGAGTGGGGAAGGCACCGCCGTGGTCGACACGTTGAGGCCTACGGTGGACGCGATCGAGGCAGCGGGGCTGCCGATCCACAAAGAGCTTTGGTTCGCAGAAGCGGGCAAGTGTACTCAGTGCCACGCCGGCTGTACCAGCTGCGGGCAGGAAGACCGGCCGTAACACCGCCTGAACAGGAGACTGACGATTAACCGCCTTGACTGGACCGTGCTACCCCCGGCCCTCGTGAACGCAGTCGAGAAGGAGGTCGGAGGTGTGATCGACACGGAGGACGCGCCAGCGGGCCGGAACTCCGAGATCGCCGTCTCGCTCATGGCTGCGGATGGCAGGTTCTTCTGCAAGGGCGTCAAGGCGGACGATCCTCAGTCCTTCATGCACCGCAACGAAGCAGCCGTGAACCCGTTCCTGCCCGAGGGGCTGGCACCACGGTTGCTGTGGCAGATCGAAGAGGAAGGTTGGCTGCTGCTCGGGTTCGAGCACGTGTCCGGGCAGCACGCCAACTTTTCCCCTGGATCGCCGCATTTGCCGATGCTGGCCGACGCTGTGCGAACGATCAGCACGACCAACGCGCCCCCTACTTCCTCTGCGAAGCGCGAGATGGGGAAGCAATGGGCTACCGCCCTCGACCGCGAGTTGAGCATGGAGCTACCCGAAGATGCCCACGCCTGGTCTCGGGAGAACGCAGCCACAATCAGGGAGTGGGCCAGCCGCGCACCGGCCTACATGGACGGCACGGTCTTGATCCACTCCGACCTGAACCCGTTCAACTTCCTCATCTCGGACCGCGCTCGTGTCGTGGATTGGGCATGGTGGAGGTCTGGCGCTCCGTGGGTTGACGGCGCTCAAGTCGCTGTTCGGCTCATCGCCGCAGGACATCCGCCTTCAGACGCTGAAGCATGGGCCGGGCAACTCGACGGATTCCGGGCAGCGGATCCAGACGGGATCACCGCGTATACCGCCTCCCTCGTGCGCCTCTGGGAGCGGAAGTTCGCCGGGACGGACGCTACCGAAGGCGCGCGCCGCTGGCTTGAACACAGGCTCGACAACCGCTGACGGCTGGTAGCAGCGACGCCAGGGACACTCCTCCGCAAGAGCGTGCACGCATAGAACCACACAGCGACACTGTTCGGCGTTCGCGAGGTACTACCCGCTACGGCGCAGCTCAAAGGCGGCCCGAGAGTGCTACCGAGGATCGGATGTGACGCTACCGCGTAGCAGCACATCCGACCGTCAGTAGCAGCAACCAGACGAGTGTTCCCAGCTCACTGGTAGGTCACCGAATCGGTAGAACCCAACGTACTCCGCGCCACCGACAAGATCGGGAGCGTGAGCTGTTACGGCTTGTGGTGACGGCGAAGGCCCAGCTGGCGCCAGGAACGCCTGCGGTTGCCGGCGGTGGGTGCGGCGCCTTCTGCTGCGGCGGCGGTGGAGGCGTCGCGGCGTGGGCGGCGTACTGCGCGCATTGCTGCGCCGGCCACACGGCCGTGCAGCGGTTGGCGCAGGCCCAGGCGGCGGGCGGCCACGCCGTGTGCGCGTTTGATGGCGCGGCGCTCTACGCCCGTGACGGTCCAGGCTTCAGGGTGCTTGGACAGCCACATGTACCGGCGCACCGAGTACGGCAGGTGCCCCAGGTACACGACCATCGCGATGATCAGTGCCACCAACGGGTAGGTGATGATCGCGGCGGCCAGGAGTCCGATCAGGACCAGCAGTGGGGCCACCGCGCGCGGCGGCACCTTCACGGTCTTCACGGACAGGGTGGGGATTCGCGACACCAGCAGCATCGCGACGACGACCGTCCACACGCCTACGACGAGCGGTTCGTTCCACCAGCCGTCGGTGCGCACCTGCTCTTCGATGATCAGGGGCAGCAGCAGCAACAGGCCGCCTGCCGGAGCGGGGACGCCGACGAAGAACTCCTTCGCGAACGGCGGCTGTTCCTTCTCCAGCAACGTGTTGAAGCGGGCCAGACGGACCACCATGCAGACCGCGAAGATCAGTGCGATGACCCAGCCGGCCCTGCTGCCCTCGAACTTCCAGAGGTAGATCGCGAGCGCGGGCGCGACGCCGAAGGAGATGGCGTCGGCCAGCGAGTCGAGCTCGGCGCCCATCTTCGACGTCGCGTCCAGCATGCGGGCGATGCGGCCGTCGAGACCGTCGAACACGGCCGCTGCCGCGATCGACGCGATGGCCGCGCCCCACATGCCGACGTTCGCGAAGTGCACGGCGGACAGGCCCGAGCACATGGCGAGGACCGTGATGGCGTTCGGCAGGAGACGAACACCGGGCCCGCTGGGCGCCATCAGGCCTCCGGGAGTTCGGCGAGAACGGTCTCGCCGCCGATCGTGCGCTGGCCGGCCTCGACCAGGACACGGCTGCCCCGCGGGACGTAGAGGTCCACGCGCGAACCGAAGCGGATCAGGCCGTAGGTCTGGCCCGCGGTGACCTTCTCGCCCTCGGCGACCTCGCACACGATGCGGCGCGCGACCAGGCCGGCGATCTGCACGACGACGAGATCGTGGCCGTTGACGGTGCGCAGCCACACGGTGTTGCGCTCGTTCTCCTCGGACGCCTTGTCCAGGTCGGCCGAGAGGAACTTGCCGGGGTGGTACGAGACCTGGACGACCTCGCCGTCCGCGGGCACGCGCTGCACGTGCACGTCGAAGACCGAGAGGAACACGCTGACGCGCGTCATCGGCTGCGAGCCCAGGCCGAGCTCGGCCGGCGGCACGGCGTCGACGACGTGCGAGACGGTGCCGTCGGCGGGAGCGACCGCGAGGTTCGGGCGGGTCGGCGTCACGCGCTTCGGCTCGCGGAAGAACCACGCAACCCAGGCCGTGACCAGGGCGAGGACGACGCCGAGCCGCTTGAAGCGCAGCCGGACGAGGAGGGTCGCGATCGCCGCGCCGGCGACGAACGGCCGACCGGCCGGGTGCATCGGCGGCACCATGCCGCGCGCGAGTTCGAGGAAGTGAGAGACGGGCTTCTCGCTGCTCATCGTGTCTTTGGGTTCCGTAGCTTCCGTGGTTTGTCGGGCGGCATCACGCTACGCCAAGACGCCAAATCGCCCGTCAGGACCGCCGGAAAGACAAGTGGCCGGTCGGCTCGTGCATCCCCCGACGAATGCACGCGCCGACCGGCACCTGCGGTCAGTGTAATCCCCGTCACATGGGGTGAACAACGTCGGTGGGTGAGCGTTCCGTCACAGTCCGTTGACGCCAATTGCTTGCAGCTGGAGCCGCACTTCCGGCACCCGATTAGCGTCACGGACCGCGGGTTCGACGAGATCTTCCGGGTAGAGCGCAGCTCCGTCGGGCAGCCGCAGCACGAACATCCCGCCCCAGTTGAGTTCCAGTGTCGCGCGATTAGCCGACACCAGCTGGTCAGCGACGGTGCAGGCGAGCAGTTCCGTCACGGTTTCGACAGCCACCTCGTGCACCTGCGCCGCGGTCAGCGAGGCGTCGACGGGCCGGCCGGTGAGCTTGTGCAGCTCACCCCGTTCCAGCGCCGCCAGCACGTCTGCCAGCGTCTCACCGACCTTGCTCACCTTGCCCGCGTGCCGCAGCGCGTCGGCGTACCGGCGCACCTGGGCGGGGCCGCTCAGCGCGACGAGTTCGGGCCACGTCGCGGGCGGGCCCTGCACGCCGATCAGGAACGACGCCGCTTCCGCCGGGATGCCCGCCAGCAACGTCCAGCCAGGCCGTTCGTCGATCGGGGCGTCGCCGCCGGTCAGCAAGGCCATCGTGGCCACCCGCTCGCGGATCGGCGGATGGCTGTCGAACACCGACGTCGGCTCCAGCTCGGCCATCCTGCGCTCCAGCTCGCGCAGCTCGTGCACGCGCCGTGGGTGGTCGAGGTACGAACGGAAACCTTCGAGCAACGGCGGTGTGCGTCCTGCGATGAGCGCGAGCGACACATAAGTCGTGAGGTAGTCGCTCCACGCCTCGCCGACGGGTCCGCTGCGCAACAACGCCCTGCGTGCCGCGTCCCGGCCCGCCGCGGTGACGGCGACCTCGTCGGCGAACCGCTCGTGGTCGCGGCTCTCCGACGCGGCGACCAGCGCGTAGAGGTGGGCCCACGCGCTGAGCAGCCCGAACACGCGGTCCCCGCGCAGGGAGAGCTGCAGCGCGAGCTTGGCCCGGTAGGTCATCGCCGAGAGCTGGGTGTGGCCGCCGCCGTAGTGGCCGAACTCGTGCGCGAGCACCGACCGCAGCTCGCCGACGCTCAGCCCGGCGACCAGCGGCAGGCCCAGTTCGAGGTAGCGCACGCCACGGCGTTCCCACACGGCCGCGTTCGCGCCGTCGACGAGCCGGATGTCGTCAGGGCCGCGGGTACCGGCGACCTGCGCGAGCTCGTCCACGTGCCGCCACAGCTCGGGATACGTCTCGCGGGCCATCTGGAACCCGCTCGGCTCCGGTCGCGCGAACAACGCCCGCAGCGTCGCCCAGAGCGCCGGGCCGCCCAGCCCGATCGCGACGACGAGCATCCAGACGCCGCCCTCGGGATCGCCGATCGAGAACCGCCAGATCGCGATCGCGGTCAGGCCGCCCGCCAGCGCCACCGCGAGCACGAAGAAGCCCGCGAGCATCACCAGCGCGAGTGCCGCTCTCATTGCCCCTAACCCCCAGATCGCCGTCTTACTGCAGGTATCTGATGGTGACCGCGTCTCCCGCCGCCAGCTCGGTGACGTCCTGCGGCACCTCGATCAGGCAGTTCGACAGCGCGAGCGCGGACAGCAGGTGCGATCCCGGCCCGCCGACCGGCGTCACGACCTGACCGGACGACGGGTCGTACAGACCGCGCCGGAACTGCGTCTTCCCTGCTGGAGACGTCAACGGAGACGACACGGTCGCCCGTGCGGCAGGCCGTTCGATCTGGGTGTGCCCCATCGACGCCAGCAGCGCGGGCCGCACGAAGACCTCGAACGACACCTGCGCGCTCACCGGGTTGCCCGGCAGCGTCAGCACCGGCAGGCCCTCGTAGGTGCCGGCGCCCTGCGGCCCGCCCGGCTGCATCGCGACCTTGGTGAACCGCACGTCGTGGCTGGCCAGCGCGTCCTTGACCACCTCGTACGCGCCCGCGCTGACCCCGCCGGACGTCACGAGCACGTCCACCGAGCCGAGGTACGGCGTCAGCGCGCGGTGGAACGCGTCCACGTCGTCCGGCACGAACCGCAGCTGCACCGCGATTCCGCCCGCGTCCCGCACCGAGGAGGCGAGCATCATGCCGTTCGACTCGTAGATCTGGCCCGGCTGCAGGGGCCGGCCGGGTTCGACCAGCTCGGAGCCGGTGGACAGGACCAGCACGCGCGGGCGGCGGCGCACCGGGAGTTCGGGGAGGCCGAGCGCTGAGGCGAGACCGAGCTGGGCCGGGCGCAGCACGGTGCCGGCGAGCAGCACCGGGTCGCCCTTCTGCACGTCGTCGCCCGCGAGCCGGATGTTCTGGCCGGCCTCGGCGGTCGCGTTGATCGTCACGGTCTCCGTGCCACCGTCGGTCACCTCGACCATGACCACCGCGTCGGCGCCGGGCGGCACCGGGGCGCCGGTCATGATCCGCTGCACAGTGCCGGGCACCAGCGCGTTCAGCTCGGTGCGACCGGCGGGGATGTCGTCGGCCACCGGGAGCCGGACCGGGCTCCCGGCGAGGTCCGCGGCGCGCACGGCGTACCCGTCCATCGCGGAGTTGTCGAACGGCGGCAGGGAGACGGGCGCGATGACGTCGGCGGCGAGCACCAGCCCGAGGCACTCGTCGAGCGGCAGCTGCAGCACGGGCATGAGCCCGACGAGCTCCGCGACGCGCTGGCGGTGTTCGGCGACAGTGGTGGGGGACACGACTGCATACTGCCAACGTCGAGGTGGTCGTGACGATCGCTTGACCGGAGTTCATCCTCGGAGGTGTTGTTCGTGCAGGTCCGGACCAGGCACACACCGACGTTCGGCGTGGCGAGACTCGTTCTCGCGCCCGGCGAGCTGGTCCTGGCCGACCCGCTGACCGTCGCGGCCACGAGCTACGGGCTCTCGGTCGAGGTGAAGGGCGCGGGCGACAAGGCGGTGGCGCTGTGCACGGCGGGCCCGGAAGGCGGCTGGATCGACGCGGCCCCGGTGCTGCCCGGCGACCTGCACCTCGTCGAGCTCGACGGCGCGAACGGCTGGTGCCTCGCCCGGCAGAGCTGGATCGCGTCGAGCAGCACGGTGGCGATGAACCCCGAGGCACCGCCGATGAAGGCGCTCTTCGGCGGCCACGAAGGCTTCCTGAACTACGCGCACGGCCAGGGCGCGGTGGTGCTGGCCTGCTACGGCGCGCTCGATCTCGTGACGCTCGCCGCGGGTGAGGCCGTGACCATCAGCAGCGATCACGTGGTGGCGTTCGCGGACACCGTGCAATGCCGGCTCCGGCCTTCCGCGCCTGATGGCGCGCAATCCATTCCCACCGGTGAGGGCCTGGTGTTCGACTTCGCCGGTCCGGGGGCCGTGCTGACCCAGACACGCGGACCTCGACGGCTCACCACCTGGTTGCGCGCCAACGGAGTCAGCTCTCGTTCATGACTCCGTAAGGAGGTATCCGCGTGACTTTTCTTCTTTTAGCGTTGCGTTCTGCTTGCGTGATCTGAAGGAGGACGCCTTGGCTCTCGGTACCGTCAAGTGGTTCAACTCCGAAAAGGGATACGGCTTCATCGCAACCGACGGCGGGCCCGACGTGTTCGTGCACTACTCGGCGATTCAGATGGAAGGCTTCCGGACCCTCTCCGAGGGTGATCGCGTGGAGTTCGAGGTGCAGGCGGGGCGGGACGGGCGCAGCCAGGCGTCGGACGTGCGCCGCGCGGGTTGACGAGGACGACCTGATCACAGCTTTGGGCAACCCGCGGCACGCTGATCTGGCCGGACGTTAGGCTGCCTGGCGTGTCGGAAGACCTGAGCGGGCGGCGAATCGCGCATTACCGGATCGACGGCGTGCTCGGCCGAGGTGGCATGAGCGTGACCTATCGGGCCACGGACGTGAGACTGGGCCGGAAAGTCGCGCTCAAGGTCATCGGTGAGCACCTCGCACCCGACGCGGAGTTCCGCGAGCGGTTCGTCGACGAGGCGCGCAACACCTCCGCCATCGACCACGCCAACATCGTGCCGCTGTACGACTTCGACGAGGTCGAAGGCCTGCTGTACATCGCCATGCGGCTGGTGGACGGCCAGGACCTCTCCGGTCACATCAAGGAGGGGCCGCTCACCCCGGCCCGCACCCTCACGTTGCTCGCGCAGGTCGCGGAAGCGCTCGACATGCTGCACGGCAAGGGGCTCGTGCACCTCGACGTGAAGCCGGCCAACGTCCTGGTGACCACCAAGGAAGGCACGCGCGAGCACGTCTACGTCGCCGACTTCGGCCTCACCCGCCGCGGCGCCACCGGCCACCGCACTCGAACGGGTGATTTCCTCGGCTCGCCGACCTACGCGGCGCCGGAGCACCTGCGCGGCGAGCCCGTCGACGGCCGCACCGACCAGTACGCGCTGGCCTGCATGTTGTTCGCGTGCCTCTCCGGCCGCCCGCCGTTCCAGGGCGGCGTGCAGGAGGTCATCGCCGGTCACCTCGGCCAGACCGTGCCCGCGCTGTCCCACCTCGTGGCGTTGCCGCCGGCGATCGACGACGTGATCCGCAGGGGCACCTCGAAGGACCCGCAGCAGCGGTACGCGAGCTGCGCCGAGCTGATCAACGCCGCCCGCGTCGCTCTGTCCGGGGTCGCGCTCGGCTCGACTCCCGCTCAACTCGGGCCGCAGTCCGGCTCGATCCCGGTGCAGTCGCCGCAGTCCGGGCCGATGCCCGCCCAGATGTCCGGGCCGCAGGGTCCGTACCAGGGCGGCTACCAGCAGCAGGGGCTGCAGGACCCGGTCCGGCTGCGCCCGCCGAACCAGGTGGGCGTGAGCGCTTTCACGTCGGGGAAGAAGGAGCGCCCGGCCTGGTTGGCGCCGGTCATCGCGGCCGCGGTGGCCATCGTGGCGATCATCATCGTGGTGCTGATCCTGACGCCGCGTGACGAGCCCGCGCGTCAGCCCAAGACGAACTCCTCACCGACGCTGAACATCGGCGACGAGCCGACCTCGAAGAAGCCGCTGCCCACCTCTGTGCCGGTGCGCACGTCCCGCTGAGTTCGCCCCGGGTTCGCTTGCACTCGACGTGCCCGAGTGCTAAACACGAACTAGCACTCGGCTAGGTCGAGTGCCAAAGAAGTGAGCTAGGGCGGTGAGGCACTCCCGTTGATCAAACGGGGGAGTCGTCCGTCGCGGGCACCAACCTGGCCACTCGCACCGTGTTCCGCTGTGGGCGTGTGCCCGCAGTGGCCCAGAATCCACAAAGGCGGAGGAACACACCGCAATGGCCAAGATGATTGCGTTCGACGAGGAAGCCCGTCGCGGTCTCGAGCGCGGGATGAACATCCTCGCTGACGCCGTCAAGGTGACGCTCGGCCCCAAGGGCCGCAACGTCGTGCTCGAGAAGAAGTGGGGCGCGCCGACCATCACCAACGATGGTGTCTCCATCGCGAAGGAGATCGAGCTCGAGGACCCGTGGGAGAAGATCGGGGCCGAGCTCGTCAAGGAGGTCGCGAAGAAGACCGACGACGTCGCGGGTGACGGCACCACCACCGCGACGGTGTTGGCACAGGCTCTGGTCCGCGAGGGCCTGCGCAACGTGGCCGCGGGTGCGAACCCGCTCGGCCTCAAGCGCGGCATCGAGCAGGCCGTCGAGGCTATTGCCGAGCAGCTCCTGAAGGCCGCCAAGGAGATCGAGACGAAGGAGCAGATCGCTGCTACCGCGTCCATCTCCGCTGCTGACCCCACGATCGGCGAGCTCATCGCCGAGGCGATGGACAAGGTCGGCAAGGAAGGCGTCATCACCGTCGAGGAGAGCAACACCCTCGGTCTCGAGCTTGAGCTCACCGAAGGCATGCGCTTCGACAAGGGCTACATCTCCGGTTACTTCGTGACCGACCCCGAGCGTCAGGAAGCGACCCTCGAGGACCCGTACATCCTGCTGTTCGGCTCCAAGATCTCCACGGTCAAGGACCTGCTCCCGCTCCTCGAGAAGGTCATGCAGGGCGGCAAGCCGCTGCTGATCATCTCCGAGGACGTCGAGGGCGAGGCCCTGGCGACCCTGGTCGTCAACAAGATCCGTGGCACCTTCAAGTCCGTCGCCGTCAAGGCGCCTGGCTTCGGTGACCGCCGCAAGGCCATCCTCCAGGACATCGCCACCCTCACCGGTGGCCAGGTCATCACCGAGGACGTCGGCCTGAAGCTGGAGAACGCCGACATCTCGCTGCTGGGCAAGGCCCGCAAGGTCGTCGTCACCAAGGACGAGACGACCATCGTCGAGGGTGCCGGCGACGCCGACCAGATCCAGGGTCGCGTCAACCAGATCCGCGCCGAGATCGAGAAGTCGGACTCCGACTACGACCGCGAGAAGCTCCAGGAGCGCCTCGCCAAGCTGGCCGGCGGCGTTGCCGTCATCAAGGCCGGCGCGGCTACCGAGGTCGAGCTCAAGGAGCGCAAGCACCGCATTGAGGACGCTGTCCGCAACGCGAAGGCTGCGGTCGAAGAGGGCATCGTCGCCGGTGGTGGCGTTGCGCTGCTGCAGGCTGCCGAGGCCGCGTTCGCTGGTCTGCGTCTGACCGGCGACGAGGCGACCGGTGCCAACATCGTGAAGGTCGCGGTCGAGGCTCCGCTGAAGCAGATCGCCATCAACGCCGGCCTCGAGGGTGGCGTCGTTGTCGAGCGCGTCAAGTCGCTGCCCGCCGGTGAGGGTCTGGACGCCGCCACTGGCGAGTACAAGGACCTGATCGCCGCTGGGATCATCGACCCGGCGAAGGTCACGCGGTCTGCGCTGCAGAACGCCGCGTCGATCGCCGCGCTGTTCCTGACGACTGAGGCTGTTGTCGCGGACAAGCCGGAGAAGAACGCTGCTCCGGCCGCGCCTGACGCTGGTGGCATGGACTTCTGAGTCCCGCCGCTTGATTGTTCTGAAAGGCCCGGTTCCGCCATTGGCGGGGCCGGGCTTTTTGGTGTTTGTGGCTTGCGGTGGTCTGAACGCGTCCCCTGGGCGAACCTGACAGGGGACGGGAGCGCACGTGGCGTCGTTCGAAGAGGTTGCCGCCGAGCTGGACCGGGTGGTCAGCAAGTCGGAAGAGGTGGACGCGGCCTTGGCGCAGGCGGGGCGGCTCGCCGACGAGGCCGTGCAGTTGCTGACCGCCGTCATGCGGGGCGCAGGTCAGCTGGCTCGCGAGTTCAGCCAGGCGGTTGAGCAGTGGTCCGAGGTCGCCAAGGGAGCGGCGGACCTGTCTCAGACTGTCGTCGCGGCCCGGCAGGGGTGTCGAGGACTACCGCAAGACCCTCCAGGGCGACCCTGTGTCACAGGGATCAGCAGGTTCCACAGCACCGGCTGTGCCGACGGCCGCACCACTCCCGGCGGCCACGTGGGTCGAGCGTCATCGCGGACAGCTCCCGAGCTATGTCACCAGCGGGTTCTACCGCGACGAGGACGGGCACAGCGACCTGGTCCAGAGCGGCGGCGAATCCAACGGTGAGGACCGAGCCATCGCCCAGCACCTGGTCGACATCGGCCGGGTGCGACCACGGACGTTCCCGACGACGGCCCAGCACGTCGAGACCAAAGTGGGGTGGCGAATGCGGGTGTCCGGTGTCGCGCGCTGAGGTGGTCGTGAACAACCAGCTCTGCGAGGGTCCGCTGTCCTGCTTCGAGTTGCTCCCTCTAGTGCTTCTAGCAGGGCAAACGCTGATCGTGCACGATCCGGTAAGGTCCCACACGTTCCATGGGAAGGGCACCCGGTGAGCTACACGCTTGATGTCTGGTACTACCGCGACGACTTGGACAGGCCTGCGAACGAGCCGGTGGCCGTCACGTCGAGCTCCGAGTTGAAGGAACTGCTGGAGTACCTGCTCGCGCACGTGCAACCGCATCCGCCGCAGATCGTCGCCCGTGAGCGTCCGAGGGTCGGTCCGTACGACGAGCCGGACACCCTGATCAAGATCGCCGTGGCGATTCCCGAACGACTGGGTGCGCTGTTGTTCCTCAGTCCGTTGTCGTGGGAGCAGCCCGTGGACGGCGACACCGCGACTGGGGTGTACGCCACCCGTGGCGAGCTGTCCGGTTCGGGCTTGCCGACGTTGTACATCGACCAAGACACGAAGACGCCGTTTCCGGCTGACGCAGGGCTCCCGATTGATCGCATCTTCGCGGCGTTGGAGGAGTTTCGTCAGACTGGGGAGCGGCCTACGTGCGTGGACTGGCAGGAGTCGCAGGTTTCCTGATTGGCGGGGCCGGGCTTTTGGTGTTTGCGGGATTTCGCGGCCTTTGAGGGTGGTCGCCCTTGCGGGGCGCTGGCTTTGAGGGGCGCTGGCCTTGAGGGGCCGCGAGCTTTGAGGGTGGTCACCTTGCGGGCGGCGAGCTTGCGTTGAGTGCTTCCCCTGGGAGACTCCGTCCCCCAGACCCCCTGCCAATCTGATCAGGGGGTACCACGCCACACGCGGGTTGATGGCACGCCAGTTGCTTTGGGCGGCTGCGCGTTGCGTAGGCGTGCGGATCTGGTGGGGGTCCCCGTCACAAGCCGAGCCAGAGCGAGCCACAACCAGGGAGGGGTGTCAAACCGCCGAAAGCGTGG
>NZ_JAXAVW010000073.1:0-17268 GCF_033949945.1 Lentzea miocenica | reverse complement strand
CGGTGGCGTGGACAAGGTCCTTGATCAGATTGGCGGGGTCCGGGGCGGAGCCCCGAAATCCCTAAAACGCGACACGCCCAACGCAACCCAACCACCCGACAAAGTCGCGCCACCCCCGAGCGCAAGCCACCGCAATCTCCATCTCAACCAGCAAGACACCACCAGTGACCTGAGCCACCCGCCAAAGGCCCACACAACCCCCCTGTCTATGCTCGTTAACAGTCCGGACACATTGCGGTGCCCGGTCGGCGCGGGTCAGCCGCCTCGACCACGCCCGCGCCCCACGATCCGACCGTTCTGGGAGCGATGTCCGTGACCGACACGAGCCGACCTGTTGTCCTCATCGCCGAGAAACTCGCACCGTCCGTTCTGGACGCTCTCGGTGACGGCGTGGAAGTGCGCCACGTAGACGGCACCGACCGCGCAGCTCTGCTGGCCGCGGTCGCCGACGCGGACGCCCTGCTCGTCAGGTCCGCCACCCAGGTCAACGCCGAGGTGTTCGCCGCCACCCGCAAGCTCAAGGTCGTGGCCCGCGCGGGCGTCGGCCTGGACAACGTCGAGGTCCCGGCCGCCACGCAGAACGGCGTGATGGTCGTCAACGCCCCGACGTCCAACATCGTGAGCGCCGCCGAGCACGCCGTCGCGCTCCTCCTCAGCGTCGCGCGGCAGATCCCCGCCGCGCACGAGACGCTGCAGAACCACGAGTGGAAGCGCAGCAAGTTCAACGGCGTCGAGCTCAACGGCAAGACGGTCGGCGTGGTCGGCCTCGGCAAGATCGGCCAGCTGTTCGCGCAGCGCATCGCCGCGTTCGGTGTCGAGCTCATCGCCTACGACCCGTACGTGAGCGCCCAGCGCGCCGCCCAGCTCGGCATCGAGCTCGTCACCCTCGAGGAGCTCCTCGAGCGCGCCGACGCCATCAGCATCCACCTGCCGAAGACCCCGGAGACCAAGGGGCTCATCGGCTCTGAGCAGCTGGCCAAGGCCAAGCGCGGCGTCATCATCGTGAATGCCGCCCGCGGTGGCCTCATCGACGAGGAAGCCCTCGCCGAGGCGGTCAAGGAAGGCCAGGTCGGCGGCGCCGGAATCGACGTCTTCTCCACCGAGCCGACCACCGAGAGCCCGCTGTTCAACGTCCCTGGCATCGTCGTCACGCCGCACCTCGGCGCGTCCACGGCCGAGGCGCAGGACCGCGCGGGCACGGACGTCGCGAAGAGCACCATCCTCGCGCTCGCCGGCGAGTTCGTGCCGGACGCCGTCAACGTCCAGGGTGGTGCGGTCGGCGAAGAGGTCCGCCCGTACCTGCCGCTGGTGCAGAAGCTCGGCACCGTCCTCAGTGCACTGTCGCCGAAGGCCCCGACCAGCGTCACCGTCGAGGTCCGCGGCGAACTGTCCAATGAGGACGTCGAGATCCTGCCGCTCGCCGCGCTGCGCGGGGTGTTCTCCAAGGTCGTCGAGTCGCAGGTGACGTTCGTGAACGCGCCGAGCCTCGCCGCGGACCTGGGCGTCAGCGTGGAACTGGTCAAGGAGACCGAGAGCCCGAACCACCGCAGCCTCGTCACGGTCAAGTCCGTGCACGCGGACGGCAGCACGTTCAGCGTCTCCGGCACCGTCAGCGGCATCGCGCAGGTCGAGAAGCTGGTGAACATCAACGGCCGCAACTTCGACCTCAGGGCTGAAGGCACCGTGCTGCTGCTGGAGTACCCGGATCGTCCGGGTGTCATGGGCACGGTCGGCACGCTGCTCGGCGAGGCCGGTGTGAACATCGAGGCCGCACAGATCAGCCAGACCGGCAGCGACGCGGTGATGGTGCTGCGCGTGGACCGCCCGGTCGACACCGCGGTGCTCGACCCGATCGGTGCCGCTGTCGGCGCGCGCACCGTGCGGAGTGTCGACTTCGGATAGTCACGACAAACCGGGAAGGGGACGGCAAAGTCCCCTTCCCGTGGCTATCGTCGTTCACAACGAAGTCGTAACAGGCAACTATCTGTAGACCACATTCATACTTTCGGGGCAGTCGCAGACACACGATCAGCGATTAGCGTCCCCACGAGGTTGACCCGGTGCCGTAGAGGGCGCGGCACGGTTTGCATTCGGGTCGAAGGCACACACCTCGGTTGGGGCAACGTTGTGAAGAGACGATCGAGTCTGGTGGTGTTCTCTGCCATCACCACACTGCTGATCGCACCTGCCACCGCACAGGCGCAGAGCGAACCGCTCGCGCAGCCGGTCAAGGGTGCACACGGGTTGGACGCGAAAGCGTTGCACCTCAAGGTTTCTCCCAGGCTGCAGGCCGCCGGCACGGTCACCGCGTTCGTCGCGCTGGACCGCAAGCCGGCCGTCGACGCGTTCGACGAGAAGAAGAGCCAGGGCAAGGAAGTCGCGAAGCAGGCCGCCAAGCAGGCGAAGAGCG
Source organism: Lentzea miocenica (assembly GCF_033949945.1). Classification (NCBI taxonomy): domain Bacteria; kingdom Bacillati; phylum Actinomycetota; class Actinomycetes; order Pseudonocardiales; family Pseudonocardiaceae; genus Lentzea; species Lentzea miocenica. The sequence continues at coordinate 14,858 of NZ_JAXAVW010000073.1, read as the reverse complement.
ACGTGTCCGCCACCGCGGATCAGGTCGTCGGCCAGCTCAAGAGCGCGGACACCAGGACGAAGGAGCTCTACCGCACCTCCAACGGCGTCCCCGGCGTCGTCGTGAAGGCCGACGCGCAGAAGGTTCGCGAGCTCGCGAACCGTTCGGACGTCGTCGCGGTCTACCCGGTCGTGCCGAAGAAGCGCCAGAACTCCAACGCCGTGCAGCTCACCAGGACGCTCAACGTCTGGCAGCAGTACGGCAAGCTCGGTGACGACGTCCGGGTCGGCATCATCGACACCGGCGTCGACTACACGCACGCGAACTTCGGTGGTCCCGGCACGGTCGACGCGTTCCGCGCCGTCAACCCGCGCGCGGCGGACCCGAACTTCCCGACCGCGAAGGTCGTCGGTGGTTACGACTTCGTCGGCGAGGAGTACGACGGCGAGAGCACCGACCCGGCGATCAACACGCCGAAGCCGGACCCGAACCCCATCGACTGCAACGGCCACGGCTCGCACGTCGCGGGCACCACGGCCGGTTTCGGTGAGAACGCCGACGGCAGCACGTTCAAGGGCGACTACACCAAGCTCGACGCCGACGAGCTGAACGCGATGAAGATCGGCCCGGGCACCGCGCCGAAGGCCCTGGTCTACGCGCTGAAGGTCTTCGGCTGCGACGGTTCGACCAACGTCACCTCGCAGGCGCTCGACTGGTCGCTCGACCCCGACGGCGACGGCGACTTCTCCGACCACCTCGACGTGGTCAACCTGTCGCTCGGCTCCGACTACGGCGCACCGGACGACCCCGACAGCCTCTTCGTCAAGAAGCTGTACAAGGTCGGCGTCATGCCGGTCTTCTCCGCGGGCAACGGCGGCGACCTCTACGACATCGGCGGCTCGCCGGGCAACACGCCCGAGGCGCTGACCGTCGCCTCCACGCGCGACTCGTTCGTGCTGCGGGACGGCGCCGAGGCGAACGGCCAGGCGAAGCCCGGCCAGTACAGCCAGAACTTCACCGGCTACCTGAACTACGACAAGACCCTGCCGGTCGTGAAGCTGACCCAGGCCGGCAACCTCGACGGCTGCCAGCCGATCACCGAGGCCCTCGCGGGCAAGTACGTGTGGCTCGAGTGGGACGACAACGACGCGACGCGCCGTTGTGGTTCCGGTGGCCGCACCAACAACGCGCAGGCCGCCGGTGCCGCGGGCGTGGTGCTTTCGTCCACTTTGAACAACTTCAACGCGGGCATCGCGGGCAACGCGACCATCCCGGTCTTCCAGTTCACCGGCGACGCCACCAACCAGGTGCGCCCGCTGCTGGACGCGGGCACGCTGACCGTTCGCCTGGCAGGCGTCCTGCGCACCACGGTGTCGACGTTCGACCAGTCCATTTCGGACACCCCGAGCGCGTTCACCAGCCGTGGCACCCGCGGTCAGTCGATCAAGCCGGACGTCGCTGCGCCCGGTGACACGATCTCGTCGACCGCCGTCGGTTCCGGCAACGACCGCCTGGTGATCTCCGGTACGTCGATGGCGTCCCCGCACGTCGCCGGCATCGCGGCCCTGGTGCGCCAGACGCACCCGGACTGGACGCTGGAAGAGGTCAAGGCCTCGATCATGAACACCGCGGGTGCGGACGTGAAGGAGGACGGCAGGACCTTCGCTCCCAACCGCGTCGGCACCGGCCGCGTGGACGGCAAGTCCGCGATCGACAACCAGGTCCTGGCCTACGTCGAGGACGACCCCGGCTACGTCAGCGCGAACTTCGGTGTCGTCGAGGTCTCCAAGCCGGTCTCGAAGACCAAGACGATCAAGATCGTCAACAAGTCCACGAAGGCCGTCGAGTACAAGGTCGGCTACACGGCCGCCACGTCGATCCCCGGCGTGAGCTACGTGCTCTCGCAGGACAAGGTGAAGCTGAGCCCGCGCGGCATCGCGAAGGTCAAGGTCACCCTGAAGATCGACGACCCGAAGGCGCTGCGCAAGACGGTCGACTCGACCGTCGAGCCCACCCAGCTCGACGTGCCGCGGCAGTTCCTCGCGGACGCCTCCGGTCGCGTGACCCTCACGCCGACCGTCGGTGCCACGGTGCCGCTGCGCCTGTCGGTCTACTCGGCGCCGAAGCCGGTGGCGGACATCAAGACCGCCTCCAGCCTGAAGTTCCGGGGCACCGACAAGCAGGCGATCCTGAACCTGACCGGCAAGGGCGTCGACCAGGGCACGGGCTCGCAGGCCTACCGCTCGCTGATCAGCGTCCTCGAGCTGCAGGCCCAGTCGCCGAAGCTGCGCGACTGCAAGCGCAACGTCACCGAGAACTGCGCGCTCAACGAGACCGCCAAGGGCGGCGACCTGCGCTACGTCGGCGCGGCCTCCACGGCCCCGCTCGCCAAGGCGCAGGGCAAGCCAGACGACTCGCTGCTCGCGTTCGGTGTCGCGACCTGGGGCAACTGGTACAACCTGGGCAAGAACACCATCCCGTTCGTCGACATCGACACCAACGGTGACGGCACCGCGGACTTCGAGACGTTCGCGACCCGCCTGACCGACACCGACCTGCTGGTCGCGTCCACGGTGAACCTGAAGACGGGCGAGACGGTCGACATCCAGGGTGTCAACGGCCTGTTCGGCGACGTCGACGCGAACGTCCAGGACACCAACGTCGTGGTCCTGCCGGTGCTGCTCACGGCACTGGGCATCGACCCGTCGAAGGACACGTCGCGCATCTCGTACGTCGTGGGCGTCGGTGGCTACTACGCCGCGCCGGGCAACGCGAACAAGCTGGTCGACGTCATCGACCGCAACCTGTCCTTCGACCCGCTCAAGCCGGGTCTGTGGGCGCAGGGTGGCGGCGACGCGGCGCTCTCGTACCTCGCCAAGCCGGGCACCGCGCTCGTGGTGAACAAGAACGAGGCCTCGCTGAAGGCCGACAAGTCCGACGGACTGCTGGTGCTCAACCACCACAACGCCAACGGCGACCGCGCGTCGGTCGTCCTGGTGAAGTCGGGCGGACGCGGCTCCGCCTACTAGCTCGCCAAGCCGCACGCGGGGGCCTTTCGTACTGCATGACGGTACGAAAGGTCCCCGCGTGCGTTTGGTGAACGCGGGCTGCGATGGGGGTGTCACCCCTTGACGCGACCCCGTTCCTGCGGTCGAGTGACACTCGAAAGTGGGGAATGGGCCGTGTGGGTGTCCCGCAGTACGGGAGAGAACACCCCGATGGGGTGTCCGGCATGCGGCGAGTGGCCGGGATGCCGGTAGCCTTTCGCGAAGGAAAGTAGTCCCACTAATTGGGGACTGACACCTGGGAGGTGTGTGGATGCGGCTCGCAGTGATCCCAGGAGACGGGATCGGGCCCGAGGTCATCGCTGAGGCCCTGAAGGTCCTCGGCGAGGTCGTTCCGGCGGCCGAGATCACTCGCTACGACCTCGGCGCGGCGCGCTGGCACGCCACGGGAGAGTTGTTGCCCGAGTCGGTGCTGGGAGAGCTTCGCCAGCACGACGCGATCCTGCTCGGCGCGGTGGGCGACCCGTCGGTGCCGAGCGGAATTCTGGAGCGCGGGCTGTTGCTGCGTCTCCGGTTCGAGCTCGACCACCACGTGAACCTCCGCCCCGCCCGTCTCTACCCCGGCGTCCGCAGCCCGCTCGCGGACCCGCCGGAGATCGACATGGTGGTGGTCCGCGAGGGCACCGAGGGCCCGTACGCGGGCAACGGCGGTTTGCTCCGCAAGGACACCCCGCACGAGATCGCGACCGAGGTCTCGATCAACACGTCGTTCGGCGTGGAGCGCGTTGTTCGTGACGCCTTCGCCCGCGCGGCGAACCGTCCGCGTCGCCACCTGACGCTGGTGCACAAGACGAACGTCCTCACGCACGCCGGCTCGTTGTGGTCGCGCGTGGTGGAGGAGGTCTCGTTGCAGCACCCGGACGTCACCGTGGCGTACCAGCACGTCGACGCGGCAACGATCCACCTGGTCACCGACCCTGGCCGTTACGACGTGATCGTGACGGACAACCTGTTCGGCGACATCCTGACCGACCTCGCCGCCGCCGTCACGGGTGGCATCGGCCTGGCCGCGTCGGGAAACATGGACGTGACGCGGCGCAACCCGTCGATGTTCGAGCCCGTGCACGGCTCGGCACCGGACATCGCGGGCCAGGGCATCGCGGACCCGACCGCCGCGGTGCTGTCGGTGGCGTTGCTGCTCGACCACCTGGGCGAGCACGAGTCGGCGCGCCGGATCGAGGCCTCCGTGGCCTTTGATCTCGCGACCAGGGACCACCAGTCGCCTGGGGCCACCTACGCCATCGGCGATCGTCTCGCGGCACTCGTGTCGTCGAACGTGCGCACTGGCTGACGTTCTCCGCAAGGCTTCTCCGGCCCCTGCACCCCTGTGGTGCCGGGGCCGGGTCGTCGGGCCGGGGAGTGGTGGATCGCCGCGAGGGACAGCAAGCGCCAGGACCTCAAGTTCCGCGTGCGGTTCACGCCGGTCTTTTGAAGCCCCGGCCGGTATCTCCCGGCCGGGGCTTCGGCGTCTCCCGCGCTGATCAGAGCTGGCCGTTGGCCTCACGCCACGCGCGCTCCTTCTGGATCCACTCGTTGTCCTGCGGGAACTCGTCGATCGTCGGCACCCTGCGGATCTCGGTCTTGAACCCGGCGCCGGTCATCGGCATGCGCTTGGCCCACTCGATCGCCTCTTCCTTCGAGGAGACGTTGAGCAGGTAGAAGCCGTTGAACAGCTCCTTGGTCTCGCCGTACGGGCCGTCCGTGACGACCGGGGGTTCGGCGGAGTAGTCGACGACGACGCCCTCGGACGCCTCGGAGAGACCTTCCGCGGCCAGCAGGACACCGGCGCGGATCAGCTCCTCGTTGTACGCGCCGACCGTCTCCAGCATCTTGTCGAAGTCGAACTCGCCCATGTTCGCGAAGGCCTCGTCGGTGGCGCGCATGATCAGCATGTACTTCACGGTGTCTCCCTGTGTCTCTGCGGGGCCGCTCAGCCCCTTGGCATCCACAGGTCGAACGGGCTCCGCGGCGGATCGACACCGCCCTCGGAAATTTTCGAAGATCTTTTTCGCGTGCGGTCTGGTCGAGCAGGTCAGGCCAGCCACAAGATCAGGCCGGCCAGCAGCAACCAGTGCGGGACGGCCACGGCCGCCACTCGCCGGGCCGGCCTGACCAACCACGCGATGCCGATGGTGAACGGCACGAACAGCATTCCCACCAGGAAGTAGGTCAGCGGCAGCGCCCAGAGGCCGGTGATCGGGTTGACGTCGACCGGGATGTCCTGGTTGGACGTGATGAACAGCGTGCCCATGAAGCCGCCCAGGAACACTCCCAGGTAAAGGGCCGCGGTGCGGTGCCAGAGGTACACCGGCAGCGGCGCCACCGCGATCGCCCAGCCGGTCAGCACCTGCGGCAGCGCCGTGCAGGACTCAGGCGTGCAGTAGAGGTCGTTCAGCGCGGTGCCGATCGGCATGTGGGCGAAACCACCGATCATGGAGCCCGCGATCACCAGGGTGACCACGAGCACGGCAACGCGGGGGTCGTCCCTGTGGATCACCTCGGTGGTGCCGTGCTCGGTCCGCAGCTGCTCGCGCCGCAGCCGTCTTCGCTCTCCCAGGTCCATGCCCACCAGACGCAACTCACCGTGGTTTTGTGCAGACGTTCGTGGGTTACAGTGCGGGAGTCGTGCACGGGGGAAGTCCGGTCTGAGTCCGGCGCTGACCCGCAACGGTAGGTCCCTGAGCCAGGGACGAGCCCGAATACCCGCACACGGCGTGCAGAGAACCTCCGACTCCTGCCGTGGACTGCGGGAAGGGACCCAGCGATCAACACCGTGCTCGGGAAGATCAGCGCGCTCGTCGGCGTGCTCGCCGTCAGCATCGTCGCCGGCGTGGCGCTCGGCCCCGTCTCCGTTCCGTTCGGTGCCACCCTCGACCTGCTGTGGGCGGCCCTGACCGGCGGCACCATCCCCGCCGACCTCGCCGGGCAGTACCACATCGTCTGGGACATCCGGCTTCCCCGCGTCCTGCTGGCCGCGGTGGTGGGCGCCGGCCTCAGCACGGTCGGTGTCGCCATCCAGGCGATGGTCCGCAACGCGCTGGCGGACCCTTATGTGCTCGGCATCTCATCGGGCGCGAGCGTCGGCGCGACCGCGGTGGCGACGCTCGGAGTGTTGTCCGGCCTCGGTGTCTACGCGCTGTCGACCGGCGCGTTCCTGACGGGTCTCGGCGCCACCGCGCTGGTCTACATCACCGCGCGCACCAGCCGGGGCCTCACCCCGTTGCGGCTCGTGCTGACCGGAACCGCGCTGGCGTACGGCTTCTCCGCCGTGGCGATGCTGCTGGTGTTCCAGGCGCCGCACGGTGAGGCGGCGCGGGCGGCCATGTTCTGGTTGCTCGGCAGCCTCGGCGGCGCGACCTGGCAGTCGCTGCCGATCGCCACCGCGGTGACCGTGCTCGGCATCGTCTACCTGCTGACCAAAGCGCGGCCGCTGAACGCCCTGGCGATGGGCGACGAGACCGCGACCACACTCGGCGTCGAGGTGAACCGGTTCCGCACGCACCTGTTCATCGTCACCGCGGCCATCACCGGCGTGCTGGTGGCGGTCAGCGGCGCGGTGGGCTTCGTGGGCCTGATGCTGCCGCACCTCACCCGCATGGTCGTGGGCGCCGACCACCGCAAGGTGCTGGCCCTGGCACCACTCGCCGGAGCCTCGTTCCTGGTCTGGGTCGACGTGGCCGCCCGGATGCTCGCGGCACCGGAAGAGCTGCCGCTCGGCGTCATCACGGCCGCGCTGGGCGTTCCGTGCTTCATCTTCCTGATGCGCCGCAAGTCGTACGTGTTCGGCGGCCGCTGATGCGCGTCGAGCTCACCGGCGTCACCGTCCGGAACATCATCGAGGACATCACGCTGCACGCCTCGAACGAGGTAGTCGGCATCGTCGGCCCGAACGGCAGCGGCAAGTCGACCACCCTGCGCTGCGTCTACCGCTCGCTGAAACCGCACGCCGGCACCGTCCTGCTCGACGGCGAGAACGTCCACAAACGACACAACATCGCCCGCGACCTCTCCGCCCTCACCCAGGAGTCGCAGGTGGAGTTCGACTTCACCGTGGCCGAGGTGGTGGAGATGGGCAGGCTGCCGCACGACCGCGACCCCGCCCGGGATTCGAGGGTGGTCGCTGCCGCACTGGCCACAGTGGACGTCACGCACCTCTCCGGGCGCAGCTACCTCAGCCTCTCCGGTGGCGAACGGCAGCGCGTGCTCATCGCGCGCGCGATCGCCCAGGAACCGCGCGTCCTCGTGCTGGACGAGCCGACCAACCACCTCGACATCCGCCACCAGCTGGACGTGCTGTCGCTCGCCCGCGGCCTGGGCGTCACCGTCCTGACCGTCCTGCACGACCTGAACCTCGCCGCGTCCTACTGCGACAGGTTGTACGTGCTCGACGAAGGCCGCCTGGTCGCGTCCGGCACGCCGGAAGAGGTCCTGGTGCCCGAGCTGATCGCCAAGGTCTTCCACGTCACGGCGCACGTCGTCCGTCATCCCACCACGGGAGTTCCCCAACTCCTGTTCGACCAGGAGGTCACCCCTTGAGAACCGCTTTCTGCGCCGCCGTGCTCCTGCTCTCCGGCTGCGGCGCCACGGTCGCACAGGACACGTCCGCGTCCGACCCGGTGACCGTCACGAACTGCGGCCAGCAGGTGACGTTCGACAAGGTGCCGTCCAAAGTGGTCACCAACGACACGGGCATCACCGAGCTGATGTTCGCGCTGGGCCTCAAGGACCGCATGGCGGGCTACGTCGTGAACGGCAGCGACACCGTGGACCTGCGCACCTCCCCGTGGAAATCCGACTTCGACACCGCGAAGCACCTGTCCGACAAGATCTCCAAGGAGGTCGTGCAGGGCGTCAACGCCGATCTCGTGTTCGCCGGCTGGAACTACGGCTTCAGCGAGAGCACCGGCTTCACGCCGGACGCGTTGAAGCAACTCGGCATCGGCACCTACCAACTCACCGAGGCGTGCCGCAACGGCGTCGGCAACCAGCGCGGCATCATGCCCGCCCTCGACGCGCTGTACACGGACCTGCGCAACCTCGGGAAGATCTTCCGCGTCGAAGCCAAGGCCGAAGAGCTCATCAAGGGCTACCAGCAGCAGATCGAGAACGCCGGCCGGTTGATGGCCGGCAAGCCGCGGCCCAAGGTGTTCCTCTACGACAGCGGCCAGGACCAGCCGTTCACGTCGGGCAAGAACGCGGCGCCGCAGGACGTGATCTCGAAGGCCGGCGGCGACAACATCTTCGGGGACCTCAACGACAGCTGGACCACGGTCAACTGGGAGACCGTCGTGCAGCGCAACCCGGACGTCGTGCTGATCGTGGACTACGCGGACGGCGAGGCGAACACGCCGGAGCAGAAGCAGGCGTTCCTGCAGGGGTTCGCGCCGCTCGCCAACTCGCCTGCCGTGAAGAACAAGCGGTTCTACGCGTTGCCGTACGCGGCGTTGGTGGAGGGGCCGCGGAACCCGGCGTCGGTCGAGGCGTTCGCGAAGTTCCTGGCCGGTGCGTGAGCCGGAGGACGCGCGGCATCGCCCATCAGGCCGCTCCACGTGCGTGCGCCGCGCCCGCGTGGAAACTCCGCGTGGCCGTGCCGAAGCACGTGTCACAGGCGTGAACCCGTGACCAGATAGTGGGAGATTTCCTCCCGGCGCTTGGTACGCCGTGCTGAGCTGTGGCAGCATCCGCGTCATGGCTCAGCACACCGCCATCATTATTGACGAGCGCGTCGGGTAGTTGCCGCCCCTGGCACCCGACGCGCAGACCTCTCGCATCCCGCGGGGGGTCTTTTTGTTTGCCCGGATGAGGAGATGACCCCCATGACCGGCCCGAACGACGACTTCCACGTCTACGACACGACGTTGCGCGATGGCGCACAACGTGAGGGCATTTCGTACTCCGTCACGGACAAGCTCGCGGTGGCGCGGCTGCTGGACGGGCTCGGCGTGGGGTTCATCGAGGGTGGCTGGCCCGGCGCGTTGCCGAAGGACACGGAGTTCTTCGCGCGGGCGGCGGCGGGGGATCTGGAGCTCAAGCACGCCAAGCTGGTCGCGTTCGGCGCGACTCGCAAGGCCGGGGTCAAGGTCGAGGAAGACCGGCAGGTCAAGGCACTTCTCGACGCTCAGGCGCCGGTGATCACACTGGTGGCGAAGTCGGACCTCCGGCACATCGAGCGGGCGTTGCGCACGGACACCGAAGAGAACCTCAAGATGGTGCGCGACACCGTGAAGTACCTCAAGGATCACGGAAGGCGTGTTTTCCTCGACGCCGAGCACTTCTTCGACGGGTACGCGTTCTCGCCGGACACCAGCCTGAGGGTGCTGGAGTCCGCTGTGGAGGGTGGCGCGGACGTCGTTGTGCTGTGTGACACGAACGGCGGGCAGCTGCCGCTCAACCTCGCCGAGACGGTCGCCGAGGTCGTCGAGAAGACGGGTTTCCGAGTAGGCATCCACTGTCAGGACGACACGTCCTGTGCGGTGGCGAACACCATCGCGGCCGTTCAGGCGGGCGCGACGCACGTTCAGTGCACCGCCAATGGTTATGGCGAGCGAGCAGGCAATGCGGACCTGTTCGCCGTCGTGGGAAACCTCGTGACCAAGCTCGGCATGGAGGTGCTCCCGACCGGGGCGCTGGCCGAGCTCACCCGTGTCTCCCATGCGTTGGCCGAGATCGCGAACATCGCACCCGACACCCACCAGGCATATGTCGGGTCGTCAGCATTCGCTCACAAGGCGGGTCTGCACGCGAGCGCGATCAAGGTGGATCCGGAGCTGTACAACCACATCGATCCGGACATCGTCGGCAACGACATGCGGGTGCTGGTCACCGAGATGGCCGGTCGGGCGAGCATCGAACTCAAGGGACGTGAGTTCGGGCTCGACCTGGCCGGCCGGTCAACCGAGGTTGGGAGCGCTCTCAGCCGCGTGAAGGAGCTGGAGTCCAAGGGCTGGTCGTTCGAGGCGGCCGACGCGTCGCTGGAACTGCTGCTGCGCAACGAGCTGTCCGAACTGGACGGTCCGCCCCCGTTCACGCTGGAGTCCTACCGGGTCGTGCTGGACCACCGCTCGGACGGCGAGATCGTGTCCGAGGCCACGGTCAAGGTGCACGTGGCGGGGGAGCGGGTCATCGCGACCGCCGAGGGCAACGGTCCCGTGCACGCGCTCGACGCCGCCCTGCGCAAGGCGTTGCTGCCGCATCTGTCCTGGTTGGACACTGTGGAGCTGGCCGACTACAAGGTGCGCATCCTCACCGAGCACCCCGGTACGGACGCCGTGACGCGCGTGCTGGTGGAGTCGACCGACGGCGAACGCGAGTGGACCACGGTCGGTGTGCACGGGAACATCGTCGAGGCTTCCTGGCTCGCGCTGTGCGACGCGCTGGTGCACAAGTCCATGCGGTCTACGATGTAGTACGTGCGTATCGCCCGAATCGCTCATCCGCAAGGTGTCGCATTTGTCGCCGTGCAGGGTGAGGAAGCCGCAGAGATCGCCGAACACCCCTTCGGCAACCCCACCTTCACCGGTCGCAAGTGGCCGTTGGCCGACGTCAGGCTGCTGGCGCCGATCCTCCCGACCAAGATCATCGGTGTTGGCCGCAACTACGCCGACCACGCCGCGGAACTCGGCAACGAGGTCCCCGCGGAGCCGTTGATCTTCTTCAAGCCCAACACCTCGGTCGTCGGCCCGAACGTGGAGATCAAGCTCCCGGCCGCGTCCGAACGAGTGGACTTCGAGGGCGAGCTGGCGGTCATCATCGGCCAGCCCTGCCGCGACGTGCCCAGGGCCAAGGCCGCCGGCGTGGTGATGGGGTACACCATCGCCAACGATGTCACGGCCCGCGACCTGCAGAAGAAGGACGTGCAATTCACGCGTGCCAAGGGTTTTGACTCGTTCTGCCCGATGGGTCCGTTCATCGAAACGGAGTTCGATCCGTCCGACGTCCGCGTCGTCACCGAAGTTGACGGGGAAGTCAAACAGGACGGGCGTACTTCGTTGATGGTGCACGACATTCCGTCGCTCATCGAGTACGTCTCGGCCATCATGACGCTGCTTCCCGGCGACGTGATCCTGACCGGCACGCCGGCGGGCGTCGGGCCGATGAAGGCCGGACAGACGGTCTCGGTGACTGTGGATGGCCTTGGCACGCTCACCAATCCGGTCGCAAATAGGTAGCCATACGGAGCAATCAGGCGCCCGGCAGGTTACGCACCGGGGTACCCACTAGTAACTTCCCGGTGTCATGACGGACCTGGCGTCCACCCGTGTGTTGCTCGTCGACGGTTCGCAGCTCATCACCGAGGGGCTGCGACTCTCCCTGCACCGCACGCACTGCTTCCGCGTTGTGGGTATTGCCCACACCGTGGCCGACGCCGCGCGCTGTCTGCGCGGCGTCCTGGTGGACCTGGTCGTCACGGACTTCGACGTGCCGGGCGCCGGACCGCTGCGCACCGTGCGGGACACCGCGCAGTACCGGCCGAGCGCCCGTGTCGTCGTCTTGTCCAATGCGGACAGTCCGAGCTGGGCCCGCGCCGCCCTGGACGCCGGCGCGGTCGCCTACCTGCTGAAAACCTCACCCGTGGCCGAACTGTTACCGCTGATCATGGCCGCCGTGCGGGGTGCTCCCGCCACCATCGACGCGCGGGTCGGGTCGCTCGCGCGCCTGCCGTCGCGGATGCCTCCGCCCGCCTCGCTCGGCCGGCTGTCGGCCCGCGAGTTCGACGTGCTGGCCGAGATGGCGAAGGGCATGGACAACGCGCGCATCGCTCAGCGGCTCTTCATCAGCAACGACACCGTGAAGACCCACGTGAAGGCGATTCTGCGCAAGCTGGGCGCCCGCGACCGCGCCCACGCCGTGGCGATGGTGCTCGGCGAGTCCTCCGAGGCCTTCGTCACGACCTGACGATGGTCTGCGGCGCCCTGCGCGCGAAGTCCGGTGCGTGTTCCGGCCGCGGCCCGATCGCGACCACGTAGGCCGGTACCGCCTGCAGGAACGGGAATCGCTGGGCCACCTTGAGCATGAACGGCATCCCGGTCGACGACACGGTCTCGGTGCTGTTGAGCTTGCGGCCGAGGAACAGCCGGTGGATGACCCGCTGCATCGTCTGGATCACCACGGTCGGGAACAGCCGGCGCCTGCGCACCTTCGCGAGCGCGGCACGGCTGACGGTGCCCTCCCGCAACGGCTTCGCGAGCAGGGTGGCGGCCGCCACCGCGTCCTGCACGGCGAGGTTGATGCCCACGCCGCCGACCGGCGACATCGCGTGCGCGGCGTCACCGATGCACAACAGTCCGTCGACGTGCCACTGCCGCAACCGGTCCAGCTTCACGTCGAGCAGCTTCACCTCGTCGAGGTCGGTGAGGTTGCCGACCCGGTCGGCGAGCCACGGCACGAGCGTGACCACGCGTTCCCGGAACTTCTCGACGCCCTCCGCGCGCACCTTCTCGTCCGTTCCCTTGCGGATCAGGAAGGCGCACTGGAAGTACTCGCCACGCGGGATCAGCACGAGCGCGCTGCCCGCGCTGAACCGGCCCGCGCCGCCCTTGACCGGGTCGCTTTCGTTGCGCGGCAAGCGGAACCACCAGACGTCCATCGGAGCGCCGAACCGGTAGACCGGCAGATCCACGGCGTCGCGCAGGATCGAGCTCCGTCCGTCCGCCGCCACCACGAGGTCGGCGGCGAACTCGCCCTCGCGGCCGTCGACGCGGTCCCGGTACTTCACGCCGGTGACCCTGTTGCCGCTCTTGGTGATCGAGGTGACCTCGGTGTTCATCCGCAGCGTGAACGTCGGTTCGAGTTTGCCCGCATCCGCCAGCAGGTCGAGAAAATCCCACTGCGGCACCATCGCGATGTGCTTGTGCGCACCGGGAAGCCGGCTCAGATCGGCGATCGCCGCCCGTTTCCCGCCGTCGAGCAGTGCTTCCAGCTTGTCGACGGTCTGGTGCGGCACCTGCTCGAACGCCGGCCCGAGCCCCAGCTCGTCCATCAGCGTGAGCGTGGACGCGTGCACCGTGTCGCCGCGGAAGTCGCGCAGGAAGTCGGCGTGCTTCTCCAGCACCGTGACCTCGACGCCGCCGCGGGCGAGCAGCAGCCCCAGCACCATTCCCGCAGGTCCGCCTCCGACGACGAGGCAGGTTGTCCTCTCCATGTCGATCCCCTCATTTCAACCGTTGTTGAATAAACTCAGGATGCTCGTGATCGCCGTTTGCGTCAAGCCGGGTTTCGAGTGGCGTGGATCTCCCGGCCCGTCCAGGCGTGGTCCTTTGTGGACTGTCTGGGAAACAAGGCCTCGAAACGGTTGCGACAAGGACACAACGTCGCCGCGGGAGCTAAGGTGTCGCGCTCGCGGAACCGCCCGTTCGGGCAGAGGTACCGGAACTGCCGAACAACACTCGACCGGGTGATTGCTTTCGGCGCTCGGAGGAGTCTGACTAGTTCGTTCGGGGCCTCAAGGTCGGCTTGATCGTGCAAGGACCTATAGGAATCACCTCGTTAGCCGAATCGGACGAGGGCCCGTCGCACCTAGCCTCACGGGGTGACAACTGCGTCCCCGACTTTCACGCGTAAGAGAACCGGCGAGATCCGCGCTGTGTGCCTGGACGTCGACGACACACTTGTCGACTACAGCACTTCTTCGCGCGCCGCGTTGGCATCGATGGTCGGTAACGCCGACGCCTGGTCGTTGTGGCAGCGAATCACCGACGACCACGTCACCCGCCAGCTGGCCGGTGAGCTCCAGTACGAGTCGATGCGCAACATCCGCACACAAGCCTTCTTCTCCGCCCTCGGCGAGGAGTTGACGCTGGAGGAAGCCACCCGTCGCGAGCTGGCCCGCCAGGACGTCCTCTCGGCCGGCTGGTGCCTGTTCCCCGACGTGATCCCGATGCTCGACTGGCTGCGCGCCACGGGCCTCCCGATCGCCGCGATCAGCAACGCCTCCGGCCGCCACCAGCGCGTGAAGATCGCCCAGCTGGGCCTCTCGTCGTACTTCGACACCGTGCTGATCGCCGGCGAGGTGGGCTGCGCCAAGCCGGACCGGGTGATCTTCCACACGGCCTGCCTGGCACTGGGGGTTTCGCCGGGCGACACCGTCCACGTGGGAGACCGCCTGCACGCCGACGCCATCGGGGCGCGCGACGCCGGAATGCACGGAGTCTGGATCAATCGGACAGGTCCGACCGGTGGCTCGTTGCCCGCCGGACTGTCCTCGATCACGTCGCTCGCGGAACTGCCGGAGCTGCTCGTCTGCGAGCTCTCCGCGGCCAACGCCTGAGAAGACCTCGGAGACCGGCCCTCACCTGCGTGTTTGCCTGCGGGTGGGGGCCGATTTCACTTCTGGTGGGGGCGTGGTCTAGTATTTCTCCCGGCAGCAACGAGCACCTCGGAACTCCCAGTGAGAACCGAAGTGATCGTGAAGCCATTGGGGTATGGTGTAATTGGCAGCACGACTGATTCTGGTTCAGTTAGTCTAGGTTCGAGTCCTGGTACCCCAGCTGCAAGACAAGAAATAAGAACTGAATAGCCGGATTTGGACCGGACAGAGCGATCTGATAAGGTTCATCCAGCAAGAAGTTCTAGGGCCCCGTCGTCTAGCGGCCTAGGACGCCGCCCTCTCAAGGCGGTAGCGAGGGTTCGAATCCCTTCGGGGCTACAGAGGTGTTAGAGGCCTGTCAGCGGAAAGCGCTGACAGGCCTCTTTCGCATTGTCCTCTGGGGGCCGAGCCCCAATGCCACTTAGCTTGTGTTGATCATGCTGCGGTTGTGAGGGTGATCGTGGCTGGGCCGGTGTGGCGGGTGCCGGTGTCGTGGGCGCGTTTGGTCT
>NZ_JAXAVW010000072.1:0-17597 GCF_033949945.1 Lentzea miocenica | reverse complement strand
TGGACGTCTGCAGGCTCAAACCACGTCCGGTTCCTGTCATAGGTAGCTGTGGACACCAGAAGGTCGGGTTCGGGTCGGTTCCGTTCGTCGAGCCGGATGGTCATTTCGCGCTCGACGTCCCGGCCGCTCGGTACCTGGCTCAGCAGCGTGAGAGTGAGCCTTGTGACGATGCGACTGTGCCACTGCCGCTGTGGCCACAGCCTGAAGACGAGGGTTCCGTCGATCAACTCGGTGTGGCGTGGCGCCTAGGCCAGGCGGTCCAGGTCGTGTGCGAACCAGCCCTCGGGGCGCGGTGGCCGCATCCAGTTCGGCAGCGCGGTCATACCGATCAACGTAGCGGCTGACCCGCCAAGGGCAGGGTTGCCGTGCACAGCGCGGTCGCGTTCGCCGCTGCCGGGTCCATGAAGTCCGGCAGCGGCCGCCCGTACGTGACAGCGAGCGCGGGCACGCGATCCGTCGTGACGGCCCAGCCGTGCGCGGCGAGCCACAGGGCCGGATCGTCGACGGTCGCCACGAACTCCGCTCCCATGTCGCGGATCCGGGCCAGCGTGTCGACCACCGACTCGCGGTCGTCGGCCGAGGTGTCCATGTGGTCGAACGCGAACCGGCTGCCGGGCACGGACAGCGCCGAGATCGTGTCGAGCAGCCGCCTCCTGTCCGCCTCGGTCAGGTACTGCAGCAGGCCCTCGGCGATCCACGCGGTGGGCGACGAGGCCGAGAACCCGGCGGCCGTCAGCGCGGTGGTCCAGTCGGTGCGCAGGTCGACGGGCACGACGACGCGCGAGCAGGTCGTGGTGAGGCCCGTGTCGGTGACCAGCCTCTCCTTGAAGTCGAGGAGTTCCGGCAGGTCCAGTTCGAACAGGCGGACGCCGGAGGGCCAGCTCAGGCGGAACGCGCGGGCGTCCAGGCCCGCGGCGAGCACCACCACCTGCGTGGCGCCGGAGGACAGCAGGAAGTCGTCGTAGAAGCGGGTGCGGACGGCCATGAACTCCGCCGCGCCCGGTGGAGCGGCTGGGATGGACTCGGCGGCGGCCACCACGGCCGCGGCCAGCGGGTCGTCGTGCAACCGGTCCGGGCGGGCGGCTTCGGCGGCGCGCATCGAGGCGACCCACAGCGCTGTTCTGCTCACTGCCTGCATGGGTCGAAGGCTCGCATCAACCACGGCCCGGCGTCGACCGCGCGTCTCACGTCGCGCACCTAGACTCCCTCACTGTGAGAGTTGAGTACCGGGTGCTGGGACCGCTCGAGGTACTGCTCGACGGCGAACCGGTGGCTGTCCCGGCCGGGCGCGGACGAGTGTTGCTCGCCATGTTGTTGTTGCGAGCCAATCGGTTCGTGTCGGTGGACGAGTTGGTCGAGCGGGTGTGGGAGGGCGCGCCGCCGGAGCTGGGCCGGGCGCACAAGACGTTGCAGACGGTGGTCATGCGGTTGCGGCAGGCGCTGGGTGCGGCGAACTGCGTGCGCACCGAGCGCGGCGGGTATCTGGCCGAGATCGAGCCTGAGCAACTCGACCTCGCGCGGTTCCGCACCCTGGTCGAGCAGCAGGAGTTCGGGACGGCGCTGGCGTTGTGGCGCGGGCCGGTGCTGGGCAACGTCGTCTCGGAGTCGCTGCACCGCGACGAGGTGCCGCTGCTGGTCGAGGAGCAGCTCGCCGCGCTGGAGAAGCGGATCGAGGCGGACCTCGCGCTCGGGCGGTCGGTCGAGCTGGTCCCGGAACTGCAGGACCTCACCCGCAGGCATCCGCTGCGCGACCGCTTCTGGGCCCACCTCATGCTCGCGCTGTACCGCTCTGGCCAGCAGGCCGGCGCGCTCGCGGCGTATCGGCAGGTCAGCGAGATGCTGGCGGACGAGCTGGGGATCGACCCGGCGCCCGCGCTGCGTGACCTGCACGAGCAGATCCTGCGCGGAGAGGTCACGGCGCAGAAGGACAGGTCCGTCACGCCACGGCAGTTGCCGCCGGATCTGGCCACGTTCGCCGGGCGTGAGGGCGACGTCGAACGGCTCGCCGCGAGCGGTGCGAAGGTGCTGGTGATCGCGGGCACCGGCGGGGTGGGCAAGACCTCTCTCGCCGTGCACTGGGCGCACCGGATCGCGGATCGGTTCGACGACGGGCAGATCTTCGTGAACCTGCGCGGGCAGGACCCGGTGCGGGCGATGTCACCGCAGGAAGCGCTGACCCTCGTTCTCAAGGGGCTCGGTGTCGACTCCGTGCCGGTCGGCCTGGACGAGCAGGTGGCGCTCTACCGCTCGCTGGTCGCGGACCGGAAGTTGTTGCTGGTGCTGGACAACGCCGCGAACGCCGAGCAGGTGCGGCCGTTGCTGCCCGCGGGAGGCGGCGCCATGGCGATCGTCACCAGCCGCGGTGACCTGCGGGGGCTGGCGCTGCACGACGCGGACTTCCTGCGGCTGCCCACGTTGAGCGATGACGGCGGCATCCGGCTGCTGGAAGGGGTGCTCGGCGAGGACCGGGTGCGCGCTGAGGCGGACGCGGCCGCGGCGCTGGTGCGGTTGTGCGGAGGGCTGCCGCTGGCCTTGCGCATCGCGGCCGCGGACCTGCGCACGCAGGACGTGACGACCATCGCGGACAAGGTCGCGCAGCTCGACGACGACAGGCTCGGTGAGCTGGCGGTGCCCGGCGACCCCTCGGCCGCGGTCAGCGTGGTCCTGGACGAGAGCTACTCCTCGCTGCCGGAGGACGCACGACTGGTGCTGCGCCGGCTGGGGTTGTTGCCCGGCGCGGACTTCACCGCCAACGACGCCGCCGTGATCGCCGGTCTGCCCAACGCCCGCCGCGAGCTCAACCACCTCGTCGGCGTACACCTCGTCGAACAGCGCGGCAGCCGCTTCGCCCTGCACGACCTGTTGCGGGTGTATGCGCGTGAGCTGTGCACGAGCCAAGAGACCGACGAGGCCATCGCACGGTTGTACGACTTCTACCGGCGGATGGCCGACGACGCGGCCGAGTTGCTGTACCCGGACCAGCGCCGGTTCCCGCTCAACACCGCGACGACCCAGCTGCCCGGTGTGGTGCTGAAGACGTCGGACGAGGCGTTCGCGTGGCTGAGGGCGGAGTACCAGAACCTGGTCTCGACGATGGTGGTCGCGGCCGACCGGGGCGACCATTGGCCCGCCGGCGAGCTCGGCGCCGTGCTCGCCGGCTACTGCTACGAGGTCCGCGACGACACGAGCTGGTCGGCGTTGTGCGCGATCAGGGACCGCGCCGCCCGCGAGTCCGGCGACCACGTCCTGATCGCCTCCGCGAACCTCGGCACGGCGGTCTACAGCTTCAGCCAGGGAGACTTCGCCCAGGCGAAGCAGCTCACGCAGACGGCACTCGATCTGAGCGTCGGAACGGGCGATCTGGCCGCTCAGGCGTCGTCGCACAACATCCTGGGTGCGCTGACCCGCATCGCGGGTGACTCGGTGGCATCTCTGCACCACCAGCAGCAGGCGCTCGCGATCCACGAGAAGACAGGTTTTGTCGAGGGGCAGGCGCTGGTCCTGCTCAACATCGGCACGATCCTGTTCCAGGCGCCCGATCTCCTCGCCGCCGAGCGCTCACTGCTCAGGGCGCTGGAACTCAGCGGCTCGCCGGGCCTGCGGGGACACGTGCACGTCTGCCTGGTCAGCGTCTACATGGAGCTGGGCAGGTTGCAGGAGGTGATCGCGCACGACGAGGCGTACCTGGCGCTGCAGGCAGAACTCGGCAACCCGCGGAGGAACACGCTCGAGGCCAGCATCACGGTGCGGGCGAAGCTGGCGCTCGGCCAGACCGACGAGGCGTTCGACCTGATGGTGGACGTTCTCGAGGAGACGCGGCTGAGGGTGGGCGTCGAGGAGGAGTTCGAGGTCTGGAACGCGCTGGCCGAGGTGCTCGACGACTGCGGTGCGTACGAAGACGCGTTGGCGGCCGCGCGCGTGCAGCTCAAGCTCGCCGACCGCGAGACGATGGTCCACCAGCGGATCGCGGCGGACCTGGCGGTCGCGCGTTCGCATCGCAAGCTCGGTCACCACGAGGCAGCGGAGCACCACCTGAGCGACCTGCGCGCCCGGCTCGGCGACCACGCCCTGGGCGCGGGAGACGAACTCAGGGAACGCGGGTTGGTGCACCTCGCGTTGGGCGAGACCGAGGAGGCGCTGCGGTGTGCGGAAGAGGCGGTGGCCACCCACCGCCGAACCCTCCAGCGCCACCTGGAAGGGCAGTCGCTCCAGGCTCTGGCGGAGGTGCGCCGGGCCACGGGTGACGACGAAGGCGCCGCGGCGGCGGAAGCTCTGGCCGTCGAGGCTTACCGGGACTGTGGCGCGCCGGTGCGCACCTAGACTCGGCCGGTGTGATCGTCGAGTACCGCGTTCTGGGGCCGTTGGAGGTGCTCGCAGACAGCGAGCCTGTCGCTGTTCCTGCGGGGCGCGGGCGCGTGCTGCTCGCCACGTTGTTGTTGCGGGCCAACGAGTTCGTGCCGGTCGACGAGCTGGTCGACCAGGTGTGGGACGGCGAGCCGCCCGCCCCCGACCGGGCGCACAAGACGTTGCAGATGGTCGTGGCACGGCTCAGGCAGTCGCTGGGCGCGGCCAACTGCGTGCGCACGTCGTCGCGCGGTTATTCGGCCGAGGTCGCGCCCGATCAGCTCGACCTGGCCCGTTTCCGCCGGCTCACCGCGAAGGGCGAGCACCGCGCCGCGCTGGAGCTGTGGCGCGGCAAGGCGCTGGCCAACGTCCAATCCGAGTCGCTGCACCGGGAAGACGTGCCGCGACTGATGGAGGAACAGGCCGTCGCGCTGGAACGGCGGATCGACCAGGACCTGGCCCGCGTCACCGACGTCCTCGTGCCAGAGCTGCGCGCGTTGGTGCGGCAGCACCCGTTGCGGGAGGTGTTCTGGGCTCAGCTGATGCTCGCGCTGCACCGCGCCGGCCAGCAGGCCGAGGCTCTCGCGGTGTTCCAGGAGATCCGCAAGCGCCTCGACGACGAACTCGGCGCGGCCCCCGGTCAGCGCCTGCGCGAGGCGCATGAGCAGGTGTTGCGGGACGAGGTGCCGGCGACCGCGGTCGTGCCTCGTCAGCTCCCGCCCGCCCATCCGCACTTCGTCGGCCGCGAGCACGAGCTGGCACGGCTGACCGAGACGCTCGGAACGCGGCCAGGCGAACCCGTGCTGATCTCCGCGATCAACGGCATCGGTGGTGTCGGCAAGACCGCGCTCGCGCTCCAGTGGGCAAATCGAGTGGCCGATCGCTTCCCGGACGGCCAGCTGTACGCCGACCTGCGCGGCTTCGACACCCGTGCCGACCCGCTCGACCCGCTCGCGGTGGCCCGCGACTTCCTGACGGCGCTCGGTGTCGAGCAGATCCCGAAGTCCGACGACCGGCTCATCACGGCGTACCGGTCGGCACTGGCGCAGCGCCGGGTGCTGGTGGTGCTCGACAACGCCCGCGACGTCGAACAGGTGCGTCCGCTGTTGCCGGGTGGCACGGCGAACCTGGTGCTGATCACCAGCCGCAACCGGCTCCAGGGGCTGGTGGCGAGCGAGGGCGCGCACCCGGTCGCTCTCGACGTGCTCGACGAACGGGAGGCGGTCGGCCTGCTGACCGAGCGGGCAGGCGCCGACCGGATCGCGGCCGAGCCGGAGGCCGTGTCCCGCCTGGTCGCACGGTGTGCGGGACTGCCGCTGGCGCTCGGCATCGTGGCCGCCCGCGCCGCCTACGGGGACTCGCTCACGGCGCTGGCCGACGAGCTGGAGAAGGAACGGCTCGAAGCGCTCGACGTCGACGACCCCGCGACCGACGTCCGCGCGGTCTTCTCCTGGTCGCTGCGGTCGGTCAGCGAGGCCGCGGCCAGGCTGTTCGTGCTGCTCGGCCTGCATCCCGGGCCGGACTTCACGGTGGCCGCCGCGGCGAGCCTCGCCCGCCTTCCGGCGGCCGCCGCGCGCCGGGCGCTGACCGAGCTCGTCACGGTGAGCCTGGTGGCCACGACGCGTACCGGCAGGTTCGTGCTGCACGACCTGCTGCGTGACTACGCCGCCGAACGCGCTGCGGAGCTGCCGGACCAGCACGAGGCCGTGCGCGTCATGCTCGACCACTACCTGCACACGTCGAGACACGCCTGGGCACGGTTGCAGGGCAATCCGGCCTGGCCGGGGTTCCCGGAGCCCGCCGAGCACGCGTTGGTCGAGCCCGCCGCGGACCACGGCACGGCGAACGACTGGTTCATCGCCGAGCACGAGGTGCTGCTGAGGCTGGCGACGCAGGCGCTCGACACGGGGCAGGACGACCTCGCGTGGCGGTTCGTGTTGTCGATGCACACGGCCCTCCTGCGCCGAGGCCACGTGGCCGTGGCCGAATCTCTGGAGCTGCGTGGGCTCGACGCGGCACGACGGGCGGGCGACGACTGGGGGCTGGCACGGCTCCACCGCGGCCTGGGCGGGGTCTACATCGCCACCCGCGCGCTGCCTGCGGCGGAGTTCCACCTGCGAGCGGCGTTGCAGCTGGACACCAGGTTCGGAGACGTGCTCGCCGAGTCGAACCTCAGCCGGGGACTCGCCCAGGTGTTCATGTTCCAGCAGCGGCATCAGGAGGCGGTGGACCTGCTGCTCGGGGTGCAACCCAGGATCGACGACCTTCCCGACTTCGAGCAGGCGCACCACCTGGCCGCTCTTGGCACGGCATACCACGCGATGGGCCAGGAGGAACCCGCGCTGCGGTTCTGCGAACGGGCCAGGGATCGCTATCGGGCGATGACGGGGCTCGCCCCCTCAGTGCTGGCCAGCGCCAATCTGGAGGCTCTCGCCGAGATCTACCTGAAGCTCGGCAGGACCGGCGAGGCCGTCTCCCGCTACGAGGAGTCCATCGCGCTGCTGAGGGTGATGCGCGCGACCTACGACCTGGCGCACACGCTCGGGCTGCTGGCGAAGGTCCTGGCCGACCACGGTGAGCGGGACCGGGCGAGGGCATCGGTGCTGGAGGCGGAGGCGATTCTCGGTGACAGCGACAGCGTGCAGGCCCGGCTGGTCAGGGAAGTGCTGGGAACTGTCGTGACGTGATGAGGTTTGTACCGACCTCTGTGGGGTAGTCCAGAGAAGGATTCCCCACCTGGAGGTGTCATGATCGTCCTTGGTCTGATTCTGCTCGTCGTCGGATGGCTGGCTGGTATCAGCATCCTGACGACCATCGGCGTGGTGCTCCTGGTGATCGGCGCGATCCTCGCCGTCCTGGGCGCGGTCGGCAAGCCGGTCGGTGGCCGGGCGCACTACTTCTAAACCGCGCCTGCAGCGCCCTTTCCGATCTTAGGGAAGACGAAGGGGGAGCCTCCCAAGTGGAGGCTCCCCCTTTCGCTTGTCTCACAACAGCTTCAGACGCTGCCCTTGGAACGAGCGGCAACGGCGAACACTCCGAACGCGACCCCCAGCATGGCCAGAGCGGCGACAGCGGCAACTACAAGATCAACAGACATGATCAGAAAAACTCCCTCTTGCGATCTCTCCCGTTGTTATGACGCCGGGGTACCCACGAACGTTGCCTCGGGTAACGTTTTCGGGGTGAAACTCCGTGCTGTGGAAGCGCGTGTGCTCTCCGTAGCACCGTGGCTGCTCGCGTTGTCGGTCGCCGGGCACCTGCTCATGGTCGCTTTCCAGGCGAAGATGACCATGATCGACCTGCTGGTGTACCGCAACGGATCGCCGCATCTGTTCTCCGGCGACCTGTACGAGTGGCGGCTCGACCAGTACGCGGACGTGTTCCCGCTGCCGTTCACGTACCCGCCGTTCGCGGCCGCGATCTTCACGCCGATGAGCTGGATCCCGTGGGAGGCCTCGCGCTGGGTCTGGCAGCTAATCTGCCTGGGCTGCCTCTACTACATCGTGCGCACGAGCCTGAAGTTGCTGAAGCTGCGGGACCCGCGCCGCGCGATGATGTGGACCGCGCTGGTGCTGTGGATCGAGCCGGTGCGCACCACGCTCAACTACGGCCAGATCAACCTGGTGCTGGCGGCGATCCTGATCGGCACGCTCGCGAGCGCGCGCAACTGGGTCGGCGGCGCCGGCGTGGGTTTCACCGCGGGCATCAAGCTGACGCCCGCCATCTCCGGTTTGTACTTCCTGATCCAACGGCGGTGGATGGCCGCTGTCTGGTCGTTCGTCGCTTTTGTGGCGGTGTACGGGATCGGCTGGGTGATCTCACCGTCGCAGTCGGACAAGTTCTGGTTCCAGCTGCTCGGTGACGCGAGCCGGGTCGGGCCGGTCGGCAGCGCGATCAACCAGTCGATGCGCGGGGCGTTGAGCCGCACGTTCGGCTACGACGTGAAGACCGGGCCGATCTACCTCGCCGCCGTGCTCGTCGCCGCCGCGCTGACGTGGTTCGCGGTCAGCAAGACCAAGGACGCGCTGGCGTTGATCATCAGCGTGCAGATGCTCGGCCTGCTCGTCTCGCCGATCTCGTGGAGCCACCACTGGGTGTGGATGGTGCCCGCCCTCCTGTGGCTGATCTACGAGGGCGGACACCTCCTGTGCAATATCACCGCCGGTCTCTGGGTGCTGCTGACCGGCGGCTATCTGATCTCGTTCCTGCTGCTGGCCCAGCCGAACATCTGGGACTTCCCGCGCCCCTGGTACTTCGTGGTGCTCGGCTGGGGCTACCCGGCGGCGGGCATGCTCACGCTGGTCGCGATCGGCCTAGCAGCCCGGCGTAAGAGGGACGACCTGCTGCCCGGCGATGAGGAAGCTGCCGGTAGCGAACCCACTCGAGTCGCCGGCTGAGGCGGGCTTCCAGGAGTTGCGGGCCGCCGACCAGCCGAGCAGGCCGTTGGCGTCCAGCGCGGTCCGCAGCGCCTGCCAGCCCTTCCGCACGTGCGGCAGGTAGGTGTCCTTGTCGAGCACGCCGGCGTTGATGCCCGCCGCCAGCGCGTAGGTGATCATCGCGGTGGCCGCCGAGTCCTTGCCGGTGGCGCCCCAGAAGCCGTCGTGGCGCTGCAGGTACCGCAGCGTCTGGGCGGACTTGCGCAGCGTCTTGGCGTAGTCGGCGCGGTACGGGTTGTCCTTCGGCAGCATCAGGATCGCCTTGGCCAGGCCCTGCACCGCCCAGCCGTTCGTCTGCACGTTCAGGCTCCACAGGCCCGTGACCTCGTTGAACGTCCGCTTCTTGAGGCTGCGGAACGACTGGTACGAGTAGTCGAGCAGGTCCTGGTCGAGGTCGCGGACGGAGACCTCGGTGAACGACGGCAGCGACATGGTCAGCGCGTCCGGTGACTTCCAGTAGTCGTACTTCCCGGTCTTCGCCTGGGCCCGCAGGTTGTCCCGCAGCGGCTGGAGCACCTCTGGCTCCGGGTGGAAGAACGAGACGGCCAGGTAGGCCTCACCGCTCGCCTGCGGATCCGGTGCGTACGGGTTCGCCGGGTCGATCGGCAGCAGGAACTTGTTCGCCTTGACCCACGGCCAGGTCTTGTGGTTGCTGATCCCGGTCGTTCGCACCTGGGCGATGTTGCCGGTGTGGAAGTTCCCGTTGGACCAGTTGTTCGCCTTGTGGTCGTTGCTCGTGTTGAGCCACGCCTGGCTGGCCTTGATCATCGAGTCCGTCACGGCACACGGCACGGCTTGAGCAGCCGCGGGTGCGATCAAAAGGCTGCCGGCCAGCGCCATGACGAAAACAGGTGTGCGCAACCGCATGAGGGTGTTCCCTCTCATTTCCGCGGGCGGCGGCAGCGCACATCTTGACCGAATCAGCTCATCGCGTCCAGGACTCCGTCGATTTCCTCGGCGAGAGAGACGTCGAGTGCGGTGATTCCTCCCTTGTAGTGGGTGCTCAGGCGGAATGTGAGGGTCTTGTAGCGGATGTCGATGTCCGGATGGTGGTTGTCGTTCTCCGCGATCTCCGCGATCCGGTTCACGACCATGATCGCCTGCGGGAAGCTCGCCAGCTCCACGGTCCGGACCAGGACCGCGTCCTGCGCGGTCCAGTCGGGCAGTTTGGGCAGCACGTCGTTCAACTGATCGTCGCTCAACAGCTCGGCCATGTCCTGATCGTCCCACCACGTCACGTAGGCTGCGCGTTTGCCACGGGAGTCCGGTGAAGCGCCGGGCTGAGAGGAGGGCTCGCAAGCCCTCGACCGTCCACCTGATCCGGGTCATACCGGCGTAGGGAGAGATTTGCGTGAGAAGGATTTTTGCTGTTGCCGCTGCCGCATTGGCGTTGACCGGTTGTTCGGCCGGTACTTCGACCGCGCCGCAGACGCACGAGGTCACTTTGGTGACGCACGACTCGTTCGTCGTCAAGGAAGGCCTGATGGACGAGTTCCAGAAGGCCACCGGCATCACCGTGAAGCAGATCGCGAGCGGTGACGCCGGCGAGCTCACGAACAAGCTGGTGCTCACCAAGGCGAACCCGATCGGCGACGTCGCGTTCGGCGTCGACTCCACGTTCGCGTCGCGTGCGCTGGCCGAGGGGGTGTTCGCCGAGTACGCCTCGCCGGAGGCCTCGAAGGGTGCTCAGCGGTACAAGGCCGATGACTCGAATCGCCTGCAAGCCGTCGACGTCGGCGACGTGTGCCTGAACATCGACCCGGCGAAGCTCGGCGGGGTCGAGCCGACCTCGTACGAGGACCTCGTCGACCCGAAGTTCAAGGACAAGCTGGTCGTGGAGAACCCGGCCACGTCCTCGCCGGGGCTCGCGTTCCTGCTCGGCACGATCGCGAAGTTCGGCGAGAACGGCTGGCAGGAGTACTGGACCAAGCTCAAGGCCAACGGCGTCAAGGTCGTGAGCGGCTGGGAAGAGGCCTACAACCAGGAGTTCTCCGCCACCAAGGGCGACCGGCCGATCGTCGTCTCCTACGCCTCGTCGCCGTCGGCGGAGGGCGGGAAGACCAAGGCCGTGCTGAGCACCTGCTACCGCCAGGTCGAGTACGCGGGTGTGCTGTCGGGTGCCAAGAACTCCGCCGACGCGCAGAAGGTCCTCGACTTCCTGCTGAGCGAGAAGTTCCAGGCCCAGGTGGCCGAGCAGATGTACGTCTACCCGTCGCGTGAGGGTGTCGCGCTGCCCGAGTCGTGGGCCAAGGACGCTCCGTTGCCGCCGAACCCGCAGACGCTGCCCGCGGACAAGGTGAAGGACAACCGCGAAGCGTGGGTCGAGCAGTGGCGCAAGCTCGTGCAGGGCTGACGGACAGGCCTGACGGCTCGGACGGGTCTGGTCGGCCCGCGCCGGCGCGAACTCGTGCTGGCCTGATCTCGGCTCGTTCCGGGTGGTCGGCGGCAGCCTTGCTGCCGCTGGCCTTCCTCGGCCTGTTCTTCGCGTGGCCCGTCCTCGCCATCGTGACCTTGGGGTTGCGCGAGGGCGGCGTGCTCGACGTGGTCTTCTCCGGGGAGACCTGGGAGCTCGTCGGGTTCACGCTGGGACAGGCCGCCGCCTCGACGGTGGTGGCGGTCCTCTGCGGGCTGCCGGTGGCGTTCGTGCTGGCGAGGTGCCGGATTCGCGGGCTCGGTTTCGTGCGAGCCGCGGTGATGGTGCCGTTCGTGCTGCCGACCGTGGTGGTGGGCCTGGCGTTCCGGACGTTCTGGCCGGACGGCGGCGTGCTGCCGATCGTGCTGGCCAACGCGTTCTTCAACGTCGCCGTGGTCGCGCGGACCGTTGGCGGGCTGTGGGCGCACACGGATCGGCGGGCTGAGGACGCGGCTCGCGCTCTCGGTGCTTCCCGGCCTCGGGCGTTCCTGTCGGTCGTGTTGCCGGCGTTGGCGCCGGCGATCGGGTCGGCCGCGGCGGTCGTGTTTCTCTTTTGTGCCACGAGCTTCGGCGTCGTGCTGGTGCTGGGCGGGTCGCGGTACCGGACGCTGGAGACCGAGATCTACCTGCGGACCGTCGAGCTGTTCGACCTGTCCGGGGCGGCGGCGCTGTCGTTGCTGCAGTTCCTCGCTGTGCTGGCGGTACTGGTCCTGGGTGCGCTGGCCCGGCGGCGGCGGGAGACCGCGTTGTCGTTGCGCGACAGGGAAGAGCTGGCGCGACGGCCGTACGGTGGCGAGTGGTACGTCGTTCTGGCCGCGTTCGCGGTCGTGGCGGCGTTGCTGACGCCCGTGGTCGGGCTGGTGACGCGGTCGCTGTCCACTCGGGACGGTTGGAGCTTCGCCGGGTACACGGCGCTGGCCACCCGTGGTGATCGCGGGACGTTGGCGGTGACCGGTCTGGACGCGGCCATGAACTCGGTGCGGACGGCGTTCGACGCGACCGTGGTGGCGTTGGTGGTCGGGGTGTTCTCGGCCGTCGTGCTGGTCGGGTTGCGGCGGTCGGGATCACGGATCGCCGAGGTGCTCGACACCGCGTTGATGCTGCCTTTGGGTGTGTCCGCGGTGACCGTCGGCTTCGGGTACCTGGTCACGATGGACGCGTTGCCCGGCGACTTCCGGACTTCGCCGTCGCTGGTGCCGTTGGCGCAGGCGTTGGTGGTGACGCCGTTGATCGTGCGGATGGTGCTGCCGGTGCTGCGGGCCGTGGACGAACGACTGAGGCAGGCCGCGGCGACGTTGGGCGCCTCGCCGTTGCGCGTGTGGCGTGAGGTGGATCTGCCGCTGGTCGGGCGGTCGCTGGTGGCGGCGGCCGGGTTCGGCTACGTGGTGGCGCTGGGGGAGTTCGGGGCGACGAGCTTCCTGGCGCGGCCGGACGCGCCGACGTTGCCGGTGGTGATCGCGCGGCTGATGTCGCGGCCCGGTGAGTTGAACAGCCAGATGGCCTACGCGGCGTGCGCGCTGCTGATGGTCGTGACGGTCGGGTGCGTGCTGCTGATCGAGCGGTTGCGCGTGCCGAGCAGCGGGGAGTTCTGATGGCGCTGGAACTGGACTCGATCACCGTCCGTTATGGACAGACAGCGGCGGTGTCGGACGTGTCGCTCTCGGTGGCGGACGGCGAGGTGGTCGCGCTGCTCGGGCCGTCGGGGTGCGGGAAGTCGACGCTGTTGCGCACGATCGCGGGGCTGGAGAAGCCTTCTTCCGGCTCGGTCCGCTGGGATTCCGCCGATCTGGCCGGTGTTCCCGTGCACCGGCGGGAGTTCGGGCTGGTCTTCCAGGACGGGCAGCTGTTTCCGCACCGGTCGGTGGCCGGGAACGTGGCTTTCGGGCTGCGGATGCGCCGAGTGGATCGCGAAGAGCGCGACAAGCGGGTGTTGTCGCTGCTCGAACTGGTCGGGCTGGACGGATATGCCTCGCGGCGGGTGACGCAGCTGTCGGGTGGTGAGCAGCAGCGGGTGGCGTTGGCGCGGGCGTTGGCTCCCTCGCCGCGGTTGTTGTTGCTGGACGAGCCGTTGTCGGCGCTGGACCGGGCGTTGCGTGAGCAGCTCGCGGTCGACCTGGCGCGGTTGCTGCGGGAGGCGGCCACGACCGCGCTGGTCGTGACGCACGACCACGACGAGGCGTTCACGCTGGCCGACCGGGTGGCGATCATGTCGCGCGGCCGGATCGTCCAGGTCGGCCCGCCGGCGGAGGTGTGGTCGTCGCCGGTCGATGTCGAGACCGCGAAGTTCCTGGGGTGCAACAAGTTCGTGCCGGGGTCGTTCGTGGGACTGGACGCGGAACGGGTCGGGTTGCGGGCTACGGCGTTGCGGGTGGATCCGTCCGGTTCGTTGGAGGGCACCGTCCTGGAACGGGTGCACCGGCGTGATCACGTGCGGTTGCTCGTGGAGATCGACGGCGAGGAGTACGAGGCCGTGGGACCGGTGTCAGTGGGTGATCGGGTGCGGCTGGCAATTGATCTCGACGGAGTCGCGCGCATCGGCTAGGAATGATCCCCATGGGACCTCTGGGGGGACGAGTCGCGCTGGTCACGGGCGTGAGCAGGCGGCAGGGCATCGGGTACGCGATCGCGTCGAGGCTGGCGGCGCTGGGTGCGGATCTGTTCGTGCAGCACCACGTGCCGCACGACGCGGCGCAGGACTGGGGCGCCGACACGATCGACGAGGTGCTCGCGGGCCTCGGCAGGCGGGTCGAGCACGCCGGAGTCGACCTGGCCGATCCGGACGCGCCGGAACCGTTGATCAACGCGGTGGTCGAGGCGTACCGGCGGGTCGACGTACTGGTGTGCAACCACGCGCGCAGCGGGTTCGACGGGGCTCTGGGCGAGCTGGACGCGGCGATGCTCGACGGGCACTACGCGGTGAACACGCGGTCTTCGATCCTGTTGGCGCAAGCGTTTGCGCAGCAGTGGAAGGGGGAGAGCGGCGGGCGGATCGTGTTCCTGACCTCCGGCCAGAACCTCGGTCCGATGCCTGGTGAGGTGGCCTACGCGGCCTCAAAGGGTGCGCTGTCGGCTGTGGTGGCGACCTTGTCGCACCAGCTGGCCGACCGGGGCATCACCGTCAACGCCGTGAACCCCGGCCCGACCGACACGGGGTGGGCCGGACCGGAGCTCGCGGACTTCGTGAACGAGCGGATGCCGGCGAAGCGCTGGGGTCAGCCGGACGACGCCGCCCGGCTGATCTCCTGGCTCTGCACCGACGACGCTGAGTGGATCACCGGTCAGGTGATCAACAGCGAAGGCGGGTTCCGCCGTTAGCTGTCCTTGGTGATGAGGCGCATCGCGGCGAGGCCGGTGCCGATCAGCAGGTAGCAGCCGGCGAGCAGCGTGCTGCTCCAGATCTGGTCCGGCGGGATCGGGTCCCGCATCACGTCGACCAGGCCGGGGAAGCCCGTCGTGATCAGGAACGGGTGCAGCCAGTCCAGCGACGAGAACTGCCCCAGCACCTGGAACACGATGATCGTCGTCATCGTCGCCGCCTGGACCACCAGCGGGTGCTCGGTGGTGGCCGACACCGCGAGCGCGACCGCGCCGATCGACACCATCTGGAACGTCACCAACAGGATGAACAGGCCGATGCGCAGCAGGCCTTCACCGGTGCTGAGCGTGGTGCCGGTCAGCGTCACCATGCCGTCCGTGCCGAGGAACGCGGTACCGGCGATGATGCCCACGACCGCCATCAGCGTGACGGCGAGCAACGACATCGCGGCGAGCCCGAACAGCTTCACGAACAGCAGCCGCACCCGTGACACCGGTGCGACCAGCAGCCCGCGCAAGGTGCCGTGCTGCGCCTCGCCCGCGAGCCCGTCCGCCGCCCAGATCGACGCCACCAGCGGCAGCAACAGGTTGAGCGACAGGAACAACGTGAAGATGGGCACGACCATGCCGTTGCCCTGCAGGATCGCGGCGAGACCCGGCCCGCCCTCGCCCTCGCCCGCGGTCCAGATGCCGAAGCTGATGATGATCGGCACCAGGATCAGCCCGAACAGCCCGATCAGGGTCCGCGGCCTGCGCAGCATCCAGCGCACCTCGGACGCGAACTGACGCGTGATCATCGCGAACCCCCGTCCAGCGTGTCCACAGCGGACATCCCGCGCTCGGCCTCCTCGGCCTCGGTGAGCCGTGCGAACAGCTCTTCCAGCCCGGTCTTCCAGCGCGTCGCCTCGAAGACCTGGGCGCCTGCCTTGACGAGCGTCTCGATCACCTGAGGCGCGCTCGTCCCCGCGAGTTCGACGCGCAGGCCGTCACCCAGCGGTCGTGCGGAGATCTTGGCCTGCCGCAACGCGCTGAGCGCCGTCTCGACGTCCGGTGTGATCACCTGGAGCGCCGAACCGCCCGCCTGCAGCAGTTCGGTCAACTCTCCTTGTGCCACCACGGTTCCGCGGTGCAGAACCGCGACGTGCGTGCAGGTCGCCTCGACCTCGCTCAGCAGGTGGCTGGAGACGAGGACGGTGCTGCCCGCGCCGTGCAGTTCGGCGATGATCTTGCGGATCTCCCGGGTTCCCGCCGGGTCGAGGCCGTTGGTCGGCTCGTCGAGCACGACCAGCTTGCGCGGCACGAGCAACGCCGCGGCCAGGCCGAGACGTTGCTTCATGCCGAGCGAGTACCCCCGGTACCTGCGGTGGGCCGCCTGGGCGAGCCCGACGCGTTCGAGCGCGTCCTCCACTGCCTGCTTGATCTGCTTCTTCGGCAGCAGCGGCTCGAACGCGGCACACCTGACGAGGTTCTCCCGCCCGCTGAGGAACGGGTGGAACCCCGGACCCTCGACCAGCGCGCCAACGTGCGGCAGCGCGTGCTCGGCACCGTCTGGCAACGGCTTGCCGAGCAGCTCGATCTCCCCCTGTGTGGGCCGGACCAACCCGAGCAGCATCCGGATCGTGGTCGTCTTGCCCGACCCGTTCGGGCCGAGCATGCCGAGCACAGCCCCCTCCGGTACCTCGAGGTCGACGCGGTCCACGGCGACCGTGCTCCCGTACTCCTTGCGCAGACCCTTGGTCCGCGCGGCGACAGCGGATTTCGTCGGTGCTGTCACCGGCGCGCTGGTCGAGGTGGTCACTTCACCTGTCCGATCGTGTCGAACAGGACCTGCTCGGGCACGGCGCCCGCGACAACACGGCCGTCGTCCGCGATCAGGATCGTGGCGACCTTGGTGTTGAACAGCTGGCCACTGCCCCAGCTACCGCTGACCTTCTTGGTGAAGCGGTCGACGAGGCCCTGTGCCTCCGCCGGGACCTTCGTCATGGCCTCAGCCGGGATCCTGGCGCCGACGACGGTGTCCCAGCCGGTGCCGAAGATCTGCGGGTCCTCACCCTGCAGCGCCTGCTCGAGGCCGACCTCGGGCTTGCCCTGCTGCCGCTGCTCCTTGGCCTCCGGCGTGGTGACCTTGGCGTTTGCCGGCGGGGTGAACTGGAACAACTTGTCGTCCTGCTTGCCCACGTTGATCTCGCGGAAGCCGACGGTGGCCGCGGGCTCCGCGGTGCCATTGGTCAGCACGGCGACCCTCAAGGGCATCTTGAGCTCCGAGTCGACCGCGATCCGCACCTCGCGGATCAGGGTCTTCTCGCTGGCCTTCGGCGTCAGGACGAGTTCGTACGCGGCACGGTTGGCGACCCTCGCGGTGCCGTCGACGCTGATGTCGCTGAACTCCTTGGTCATGGTGACGATCTCCTTGGCCGCGGTGGCCGGGTCGATCGCCTTCTGCTCGGAGTTCTGCTGGTCAGGCTTCTGGTCCGCCTTGTGCTCGGACTTCGTCACCTCGTTGTCCTGCGAGTTCCAGGACCACGTGGTGGTGCCGTCGTCCACGATGGTCTGCTCGGACTGGCCGTTCGGCAGGGCGAGCCGGAGCTTGCCGTTGCCGTCGGTCCAGATCCTCGCGTTGTGCTTGCCGTCCGCGAGCTGTGGGATCTCCGAGATCTGTGGCAGGCCGAGCTTGTTGTCGACCTCCACGGTGCCGCCGAACGCGCTCGGCTTGCTCGTCAGGACCTGCTCGACGAGTGATTCCGGAGAGACGTCCGGTAGGGATGGGGGCTGGCCCGCACCTGCTGGCATCGCCAGCAGGCTGAGGCCTGCCGCACCGGTGAGCACACCGGCCGCAGCTGCGGCCAGGGTCACCTTTCGCTTGTTCATCTGGTCCCCTCCTCCAAGGGCTTGTGGTTACTAGCTTGGGGGCGGGTTGCTGAGATGGTGCTGAGACCAGTTCTACCTGGTGTTTTGGTGGGACGCATCTGGGGTTTTGAGGGTCGCTGGCTTTGAGGGTGGTTGGGTTGCGGGCGGCGAGTCCTGTTGCGTGCTTCCCCTGGGGGCTCCGCCCCAATGCCACTTAGCTTGTGTTGATCATGCTGCGGTTG
>NZ_JAXAVW010000071.1:0-18060 GCF_033949945.1 Lentzea miocenica | reverse complement strand
ACGGACAGAACAGAGATGGGTCCTGTGGCGACAGGCTCCTATCAGGTCACTTCCGCCCGCCTGGTGACGTGCACACGAGACCGCCTGGGCCGGACGACAGATCCGGCGAAAGACACCACGGTCAGTTGCTTTGAGGGTCAGACCGACCCAGGCGATCCCGCCACAACATCCTCTCTGTTGCTTTGGGCGGAGTTGCGTTGCGTAGGTGGTGCGGTCCCGGTGGGGGAGGTCCCGTCACAAGCCGGGCCAGAGCGCGCCACACCCGAGGAGGGATGTCAAACGGACGAAAAGCGTGTCCGTTTGACATCCCTCCTCGGGTGCAGCAAGAGCTGAGGCACGACTCGTGACGGGACCGCCCCCACCGGAACCTCGCGTTTCAAGCGTTGAAGACGCCTCGGCTTCGCCATCGGGTCGCCTCGCCTGCGGCATCGGCGTGGGCTCGCCTTCGGCCTCGTGCGATCAACCTCGTGCGGCCAACCTCGTGCGGCCAACCTCGTGGGAGTGTCAGACCCGCTGAGTACGTTGGGTCGCGGGGGATCCTGTGGCGGAGGGGACGCCTGCGTCAGCGTGTCGTCGGGCGACCGGTTACGTCGTGCCTGCTACTTGACGCGGCGCCGGTACGCCAGGGTGGCTGCCACGGCTCCGGCCAGGGCACCCGCGCCCAGGACGGAAGGGACGCCGATCTTGGCGGCCTTGCGGCCGGTGCGGAAGTCGCGGATTTCCCAGCCCTTGCGGCGGGAGACTTCGCGGAGTTGTGAGTCCGGGTTCACGGCTACCGCGGTGCCCACTACCGAGAGCATCGGGACGTCGTTCGACGAGTCCGAGTAGGCCGTGCAGCGGCGGAGGTCCAGGCCCTCTTTGGCGGCCAGGGAGCGGACTGCTTGGGCTTTGGCTTTGCCGTGCAGGAGGTCGCCTACCAGGCGGCCTGTGTAGACGCCGTTCTCCGATTCGGAGACGGTGCCCAGGGCGCCGTTCAGG
Source organism: Lentzea miocenica (assembly GCF_033949945.1). Lineage (NCBI taxonomy): Bacteria > Bacillati > Actinomycetota > Actinomycetes > Pseudonocardiales > Pseudonocardiaceae > Lentzea > Lentzea miocenica. Next base: position 17,082 of record NZ_JAXAVW010000071.1, on the reverse strand, counting down.
CCCAGGCGGCGGGCGATGATCTGGGCCAGTTCTACTGGGGTGGCGGTTACCAGCCAGACGCGTTGGCCTGCGTCCAGGTGCATTTGGGCCAGGGCTTGGGTGCCCTTCCAGATGCGGTCGGCCATCAGTTCGTCGTAGATCTCCTCGCCGAGGGAGACGAGTTCGGCGACGCTGCGGCCTGCCACGAAGGAGAGAGCCTGTTCGCGGCTGGCTTTGACGGATTCCGGGTCTTCGCGGCCGCCTACTCGGAACTTCAGCTGTTGCCAGACGAAGCCTGCCAGGTCGGAGGAGGAGAAGTACTTGCGCGCGGCCAGGCCGCGGGCGAAGTGGAAGATCGAGGCGCCCATCATCATCGTGTTGTCCACGTCGAAGAAGGCGGCCGCGGTCAGGTCGGTGGGCACCGCCAGGGAGGCTTCGAGTTCGGGCGCCGCCGCGGCAGCCCTGATCGCCGCCTCTGCCGATGCCTCGCCGGCTAGCTCGGCCAGCCGGTCGCTCTCCATCTCACGGTTGCCTGCCATGTGACAAGCCTAGCGATCAGGTTCGGAGAAAAGCGTCCGACTCAGCCGAAGCTGATGCCGGGGAGCAGCGGTAGCGAGATGCTGGGGAGAGGTAGTGGGAGCGGGATGGTGATTCCTGGCTTGCCCGAGGTCGGCGGGGTGGAGGTGCCCGGCTGCGCGGAGGGTTGGGTCGAGGTGCCCGGCTGGACCGACTGGGTGGGCTGCACGGGCGGGGTGGCCGAGCCGGAGGGGTCGGGCTGGCCCGAGGGTGTGGGCTGTGCGGAGGACGGGTTGCGGCCGGATGACGCGTTCGGGTCCGGCACGACGGTGGCGCACTCGTCCTTGGCCGGCAGCGGGCCCAGTGGGTCGGAGGAACCGCTGATCACGGCGGTGCAGCCGGAGCGGGCGGCCAGGTCGTGGGCGCGTTGGGCGATGCTCGCCAGCAGCCACATCGTGGTGTCGGCGTGGGCGCCGGCGTCGCCTGGCAGGCGGGGGCGCAGGGTGCCGAGCTTCACGTACTGGGCCAGCGCCCAGTCGCGCAGGGCCGGGAGGGCCTTCTCGTCGGACGACGTGGCGTAGGTCGTGAACTGGCGGGCGCCTTCCACCGCGTCGGTGTTCAGGTCGGCCAGGGCGGTGAGCTGGGCCGAGGGGTCGGCTGCGCGTTCGGCCAGGGTCTCCATCTCGGTGACCCTGGACGCGGCGAACTCCAGGTGCTTGAGGGCGCGTGACTCGTCGTCGAAGGTCAGGCCCAGTGAGGCGCTTTCGGTGGTGCGCTTGATGCCGTAGAGCGGGTCTCCCGGGAGCGCGTCACGGCTGAGCAGCACGCTCATGCCAGCGAGCGACAGCAGCAGACAGAGCACGGCGGCGGCCGCCACTGCTAATCGAGCTCGCGCTCCCACGCGTCTTACCGAGGGGAGGACCAGTGGTTTCTCGGGTGGAGGCGCGGTCAGGATGCGCTGTTTCATGCGCGCACGCGTCTCGGCGTCCGGGCCGACGTCCATGCTCCGGAGCAGCTCGACGATCGCCAGGTCGTCGGCCAGGTCGTTGTCGCGGCCGACCGGCTGTGGACCGCCTTCCACCGCACGGGCGAAACGCTCGTGCTCTGTGTGCCGCCAACGCGGTGTGCTTCCCTTACCGTCCATCTCAGCCCGAGTAACGAAGTTGATCTGCTTTGGGTTACGCCCCTGCGATCGCGATCACCGCAACCACGACGGAAGAATCTGCGCGAGCCGTCGGACGGCCCGGTGTTGCAACGCCTTCACGGCGCCCTCGTTGCGGTCCATGAGCTGCGCGACCTCGGACACCGACTTGCCCTCGATGAACCTCAGCACGATGCACTCGCGCTGGTCGTCACCTAACTGAGAGACGCACCGGAGCAGCTCCGCGTTGGTCGCCTCGGTCATCACTTCCTGCTCGGGGCCGCTCGTCTCCTCGCGGTTGTCCTGGAGCTCGGCGGTCGTGACCTCCAGCCGGTACCGGCTGGACTTCACGTGGTCGAACACGATGTTGCGGGCGATCGTGACGAACCACGCGCCGACGTCGCGGCCCTGGTAGCTGACCGAACCGATGCTCCGCAGCGCGCGCAGGAACGTCTCGCTCGTCACGTCCTCGGCGAACGCGCGATCGCCGCCCACCCGGAAGAGGACATAGCGAAACACCATGTCGACGTATTTGTCGTAGAGCACGCCAAACGCCCCGGTGTCACCCTCTTGGGCGGCCTTGACGAGCTGCCACGGCTCGTCGCCGGCGTTGTCGTGCTGACCTCCCGTCATGGCTCGGGTGGTCCTGATCGTGTTCGGTCGTGCCCGCGCGGTCATCGGCTCGCGGCACCTCCACAGAGTCGCCGTGGCGGCAGCATACGTGTTGTTACTCCGTAGTAGGTAGCTGACGGGGTTGCGAAGTGGAGACGCACGAACCACGGCTTCATGACGCTGGCCACGCGTGGAAGACTGCTCGGAGCGTCCAGTTGTTCATGAGGAGGCCATGTTGACTTCCGCTCGCAATGTCGCAGATCTGGTCCGTGCTTCGGCACAGCGGGGGCCGAGCCACGTCGCACTCGTCGACGTCGCGAGCGGTGTGAGCCTCACCTGGGAAACCATCGACGGTGCGATCGATGCTTTCGCCCGCCGTTTGGCCGATTCCGGACTCGAACCAGGCGACCGAGTGGCGGTACGGCTGCCCACCGGGCCCGAGTTCGTGGTCGCGGTGTTCGGGATCCTGCGTGCGGGCGGTGTCGTGGTGCCGACCGGGCCGGGGAATCCTCCGCGGGAGTTGCAGCGGATTCTGGCCGACTCCGGGGCCGCGTTGCTCGTGGGCGACGGAGAGGGGTCGGACGCCCAGGTTCTGGACGTTCCGGACGTCTCTGCTGTTGGTGAGCCCTTTGAGGCTGTTCGCGGTGGCGAGGATCTCGCTGTGCTCGGGTACACCTCCGGGACGTCCGGGGTGCCTCGTGGGGCGATGTTGTCCCACCGGGCGCTGCTGGCGAACGTCTCGCAGTGCGCTTCGCTGCGGCCCGCGCCGGTGACTGCCGGGGACCGGGTGCTGCTGGCGTTGCCGTTGTTCCACGTTTATGGACTTGGGCCTGGGTTGCTGCAGGTGGCTGGGGCTGGGGCCACGGCTGTGTTGTTGGAGCGCTTTGAGCCCTCCCACGCGCTGGACGTGATCGAGGAGCACCGGGTCACGACGATGGTGGGCGTGCCGCCGATGTACCGGGCGTTGCTGGCTCACCCTGTCGAGGTGTTGCGCGAGAAGTTGGCGACGGTTCGGCTGTTCACGTCCGGGGCCGCGCCTTTGCCGGCCGGGGTCATCGCGGAGATGCGGGATGCGATCGGCATCCCGATCTTCGAGGGGTATGGGCTGACCGAGACCGGGCCGGTTCTGACGTCCACGCTGGTCGGTGGCGTGCCGAAGCCCGGTTCGGTCGGGCGGGCGCTGCCTGGGGTGGAGATTCGGCTGGTGGACACCGATGGGTCGGTTCTGGACATCGATGAGGACGAGCCCGGGACCGGGCTGGTGTCCGCGAAGGGCGACAACCTGTTCAGCGGGTACTGGCCGGATGGTGCGTACGGGCCGGATTCGTCCGGGTGGTTCCGGACGGGTGACGTCGGGTTCATCGATGCCGACGGTGACCTGCATCTGGTGGACCGGGCTGGGGATTTGATCATCGTCAACGGGTTCAACGTGTACCCGCATGAGGTTGAGCAGGTCATCGGCGAGATCCCGGCTGTGCTGGAGGCCGCGGCTGTCGGGGTGCCGTCGGAGAAGACCGGCGAGGCGGTGAAGGTCGTCGTGGTGTTGCGCGATGGTCTGTCGGTGAGTGAAGAGGACGTTGTCGCGCACTGTGCGGCTCGGTTGGCGAAGTTCAAGGTGCCCACGGCGGTGGAGTTCGCGCCTGGGTTGCCGCATTCGCCTACTGGGAAGCTGGCGCGGGCTGTGTTGCGGAAGCCGTTGGGGGCGTGACCTGTGGCGCACCACGTGTTGTTGATGAGCCGGGTTTCGTGCCACGCGTGTGAGGTGGCGGCGGTGGAGATCGAGCGGATCTGTGGCGAGGTTGGGGCCACTTGGTCTGTTGAGGACGTGGACTCGGATCCGGAGTTGCGGGCTGAGTACGGGGATCGGGTGCCGGTGTTCTTGGTCGATGGGGTTGAGCACGGGTACTGGAAGGTGGAGGAGGAGCGGCTTCGGGCTGCCCTCTCGGAGTGACGCGGCGGGTGCGTTGGGCGGTGGAGCGTTGAGGACGCTCGCCGTCTGCGGCCCCGGGTTGATTACCGGGGGCTTACGGCTCGGGCGAACCAGGGGCACTTGGGTGTCGTATTAGAGGTATGAAGCCCGTCAAGGCCGCGCTCACCGGTCTGCTTGCGATCATCGCTGCTCTTGCGGCTGGGCATCTGGTGGCTGCCTTCGTGGGGCTCAGTGCTTCGCCCTACCTCGCGGTGGGCAACGCGGCGATCGATCTGACGCCGTCCTGGTTGAAGGACTTCGCGGTCACGACGTTCGGGACGAACGACAAGCTCGTGCTGCTCACCTGCATGGGGCTGGTGCTGGCCGGGGTTGGGGTGGCGGCTGGGCTGGCCAGCCGCAACAGCGCTACGCCGGGGTCTGTGGTGGCGGTGGTGCTGGGGGTGGTGGGGATCGTCGCGGTGGTCACCAGGCCCGATGTCGGGCAGCTTGCTGTTCTTGCGCCGCTGGCGAGCCTGGCGGCTGGGTTTTACGTGTTCCGGTACCTGCACGCGGAGACGAAGGACAGTGAGTCTCGGCGCGGGTTCTTGATCACGGCTGGGGCGGCGGTGGCTGCTGGTGTCGTGGGGCAGGTTTTTGGCAACCGGACTGATGTTGAGGGGTCTCGGAAGGCTGTTGGGGATCTGACGCCCAAGGTCAAGGCGCCTGAGGTGCCGATCGGCGCGGACTTCGTGAAGGACGGGACGCCGAGTTTTGTGACGAGCGGCAAAGACTTCTATCGAATCGACACGGCGTTGAGCGTGCCTCGGATTCGGGCTGAGGAGTGGGCGCTGCGAGTGCACGGGATGGTCGAACGGCCGATGGTGTTGACGTTCGAGGAGATTCGGCAGCGGGACCTGGTTGAGGAGACGGTCACGTTGGCGTGTGTTTCGAACGAGGTTGGTGGGCCGTACATAAGTACGGGGAAGTTCGTCGGCATCAAGATCGGTGACGTGTTGCGGGAGGCCGGGGTCAAGGCCGGGGCGGACCAGCTGTTCAGCACGAGTGACGACGGGTTCACGGCTGGTAGTCCGCTGGACTACGTGCTGGAGCGCGGGATGATCGCCATTGGGATGAACGGTGAGCCGTTGCCCGCTGAGCACGGGTTTCCGGCGCGGCTGGTGGTGCCCGGGTTGTACGGGTACGTGTCGGCCACGAAGTGGGTCACCGATTTGAACGTGACCACGTTCGCCAAGGACCAGGGGTACTGGATTCCGCGCGGGTGGGCCACCAGGGCGCCGATCAAGACGATGTCCCGGATTGATCGGCCCAAGGGGCTGAGCAAGGTTCAGGGAAAGACGGTTGTGGCGGGTACTGCGTGGGCCCAGCCCACGGGGGTGGCGAAGGTCGAGGTTCGCGCCGACGGTGGGGCCTGGCAGCAGGCTGAGCTCGGGGCGGACGTCAGCGACAGCACGTGGCGGATGTGGCGGATCGAGATGGATCTCAAGCCCGGGAACCATTCGGTCGAATGCCGTTCGACGGACAAAAGCGGTTATACCCAGGATCAAGCGAGGTTGGATCCGGTTCCTGATGGAGCCACCGGGTGGCATTCGATTTCTTTTACGGTCGAATGAACGGGGCGCGTGATCGGTCGTGGTCGTGATCGGTCGAGTGCTCACCCCGTAGTGATCATGTCGCGCTCCGGTGCTGGTCACGCCCTGTGACCAGCGCTGTGGCGGGCGAGCGCCGACTTTGTGCATGCGTTCACAAGCGGTACGGTGTGTTCATCACCAGCGCCGCGGGGTCCCTGCGGTGAAGCACACCCGGAGGTCGGAGAGCGTGGCATCACAGCGGGGCGAAGGTGAGACGACCACCACCCCTCTGGAGCCTGCCGACAGGGAGCGCGCTCGTGCGATTCCCGAGGCGGCGGTGGCCAGGCTCGCCGTGTACCTGCGCGTGCTGTCGGGCATGGCCGACCAGGGCATCAACGCTGTTTCGAGCGAAGAGCTCAGTCAGGCCGCCGGGGTCAACGCGGCCAAGCTTCGCAAGGACCTGAGCTACATCGGCTCGTACGGCACGAGGGGCGTCGGGTACGACGTCGAGGTCCTCGTGAGCCACATCGAGCGCATCCTCGGACTCACCCGGAACCACTCCGTGGCCGTCGTCGGCATCGGTAACCTTGGTCACGCTCTGGCCAACTACGGCGGGTTCCCCGGCCGTGGGTTCCCGGTCACAGCGCTCTTCGACGTGGACGAGGATCTCGTCGGAATCCCTGTTGGGGGCATTCCCGTCAGCCACATCGACGACATCACCGCGGTCTGCGTGGAACGCGAGGTCTCGATCGGCGTGATCGCGACGCCGCCGCCCGCCGCCCAGTCGGTTTGCGACCGTTTGGTATCTGCGGGCGTCCAGTGCATTCTGAACTTTGCACCAGTTGTCCTTCAAGTTCCAGACAACGTCGAGGTGCGCAAGGTTGACTTGGCGGTCGAGATGCAGATCCTGTCGTTCCACGTCGCTCGACGTGCGGACGAGGCTGCCAGCGTCTCGGTCGGCAACAACGGACTCGGTGTGGACGGGATGGTGATTCGCCCGTGAGCGTGAGCCAGACGGCTCCGGCAGACGTGGTGAGTACATGAGTGTGCTCGTAGTCGGTCTGTCGCACCGCACCGCCCCAGTCCCGGTCCTGGAACGCGTCACCGTGGCCGAGCCGAACCTGCCCAAGGTCCTCGGTCAGCTGCTCGCCGCCCCCAGCGTCTCCGAGGCGATGGTCCTGTCGACCTGCAACAGGGTCGAGGTCTACGCCGTCGTCGAGTCGTTCCACGGCGGCATGTCCGAGGTCGTCGAGGTGCTCGCGCAGCACGCTCAGGTCGACCCGCAGTCGCTGTACGAGAACTTTTACGTGCATTACGCCGCCGCTGCCGTGGAACACCTGTTCTCGGTCGCCGCGGGCCTCGACTCGATGGTCGTCGGCGAGTCCCAGATCCTCGGCCAGCTGCGCGGTGCGTACGCGGCGGCGGACGAGGCTGGCACCGTCGGCAAGACCGTCCACGAGCTCACTCAGAACGCTTTGCGCGTCGGCAAGCGCGTGCACGCCGAGACCGGGATCGACCACGCGGGTGCGTCGGTCGTGTCCGAGGCCCTCGGTGACGCCGAGGCCGAACTGGGCACGCTCGTCGGCAAGCGCGCGCTGCTCGTCGGCGCCGGTGCCATGGGTGGCCTGGCCGCCGCGCACCTGCGCAGGGCGGGCGTCGGCGAGGTCGTCATCGCGAACCGGACGCAGGCCAACGGTGTGCGTCTCGCCACGTCGCTGAAGGCGGAGGGCGTCCCCGCGACGGCCGTCGACCTCTCCGCGCTGGCCGTCGAGATCGATCTCGCGGACATCGTCTTCGCGTGCACCGGGTCGGTCGACACGGTGGTCCGCGCGGACATGATCAGCAAGCGCTCGCGGCCGCTGGTCGTGTGCGACCTGGGCCTGCCCAAGGACGTCGACCCGGCCGCGGCCGAGCTGCCGAACGTTCGTGTGGTGGACCTGGAAACGCTCCAGCGGCGGCTCTCGGACGCGCCCGCCGGCCAGGACGCCCGTCTGGCGGCCCAGCTGGTCGGCGACGAGGTCAGGGCCTACCTCGCCGGACAGCGGTCCGCCGAGGTCACGCCGACCGTCACGGCCCTGCGCAAGCGGGCGGCCGAGGTGGTCGACGCCGAACTGCTCCGTCTTGATTCGCGACTTCCCGAACTGGACCCCGCGACACGCGGTGAATTGGCCAAGACGGTGCGCCGCGTTGTAGACAAGCTCCTGCACACGCCGACCGTCCGGGTGAAGGAGCTCGCTTCCGCACCTGGTGGGACCGGCTACGCGGAGGCTCTCCGCGAACTGTTCGGGCTCGACCCCCAGACGCCTGGGGTTGTCAGTCAGACCAAGCAAGCTTCTGTGGATGGTGAAACGCGGTGACCCGCACCCTACGGATCGGTACCCGAGGCAGCGCACTGGCGCTCGCGCAGACGGGGACCGTGGCCGAGGCGCTGAAGGCGGCAGGAGCACAGGTCGAGATCGTCGTCATCAAGACGCCGGGTGACCTCTCCGACGCCCCCATCGCGCAGATCGGCATCGGCGTGTTCACGTCGGCTCTTCGCGACGCGCTCGCGAACGGCGAGATCGACGTCGCCGTCCACTCCTACAAGGACCTCCCGACCGCGCCGGACAAGCGTCTGGTGCTCGCGGCGGTGCCCCAGCGCGAGGACCCGCGCGACGCTCTCGTGGCGCGCGACGGTCTCACGCTCGGCGAGCTGCCGCCGGGGTCCACTGTGGGCACCGGATCCCCGCGCCGTGCGGCCCAGCTGGAGGCGTTGGGCCTCGGGCTGGACATCGTTCCGTTGCGGGGCAACGTGGACACGCGGATCGGCAAGGTCCGCGACGGTGAGCTCGACGCCGTGGTGCTGGCCAGGGCCGGCATCGCGCGGCTCGGTCGCACGAGCGAGATCACCGAGAACCTGGAGCCCATCCAGATGCTTCCCGCACCCGCGCAGGGTGCGTTGGCAGTCGAGTGCCGGGTCGACGACGTCGACGCCGAGCACCTGATCCAGTCCACTTTGGACGATTCGGCCAGCCGGGCCGCTGTGACCGCAGAGCGCGCCATGCTGGCCGCACTCGAGGCGGGCTGCAGTGCGCCGGTCGGCGCGCTGGCCGATGTGGTGGAAGACCTCGACGACGAGGGGAAGGTCGTGTATCGGCTTTCCCTGCGCGGGGTCGCTGCGACGCCGGAGAACGATCTCCTCCGTGCGTCCGCCACCGGTGACTTGACCGAAGCTGAGGGACTCGGCCGTGCGCTGGCCGCCGAGTTGCTCGACCTCGGGGCCGCCGTTCTCAGCGGCCCAGAGGCGTAATCGATGGGGAGTGCCCTGATGACCCGCGCACGCAAGACCCCCGGACGCATCGCCTTCGTGGGCTCCGGCCCAGGCGACACCGGGCTGCTCACGGTCCGGGCCCACGACTTGCTCACCAGGGCTGAACTCGTGGTCACCGACCCGGACGTCCCTTCGGACGTCCTCGCGACCGTGCCCGAGGGAGTCGAGGTCCGCCCCGCTGTCGGCGAGGCCGCCGACGTCGCCAAGGACCTGGTTGCGGAGGCGAAGAACGGCGCGACCGTCGTTCGCCTCGTCGCGGGTGACCCGCTCACCCTCGACTCCGTCGTGAAGGAGGCGCAGGCCGTAGCGAAGTCGACGATCCCGTTCGACGTCGTTCCCGGTGTGCCTTCCGGTACCGCGGTTCCCGCCTATGCGGGTGTCGCGCTCGGTGGCGTCCACACCGAGGTCGACGTGCGCTCGGTGAGCGACTGGGCAGGCCTCGCCGCCTCGCCCGGCACGCTCGTCCTGCACGCGACGGGCTCGCACCTCGCGGAGGCCGCGTCGAACCTGGTCGAGAACGGCCTCGCGCCGCAGACCCCGGTCGCCGTGACCGCCGAAGGCACCGGATTCCAGCAGCGCACCATCGACACCACGCTGGCCTCTGTCGCGGCCGACGCCGGTGAGATGGGCGGCCCGCTCGTCGTCACGGTCGGTGCCGCCGCCGCCGCGCGTTCGAGGCTCTCCTGGTGGGAGTCGCGGGCGCTCTACGGCTGGCGCGTGCTGGTCCCGCGGACCAAGGAGCAGGCCGGCGCGATGTCCGAGCGTCTGCACTCGCACGGTGCTATCGCCGTCGAGGTGCCGACGATCTCGGTCGAGCCGCCGCGCAGCCCCGCGCAGATGGAGCGTTCGGTCAAGGGTCTGGTCGACGGCCGCTACCAGTGGGTCGTCTTCACCTCGACCAACGCCGTTCGCGCGGTGTGGGAGAAGTTCCGCGAGTTCGGTCTGGACGCCCGTGCGTTCTCCGGCGTGAAGATCGCCTGCGTCGGCGAGGCCACGGCCGCGAAGGTGCGCTCGTTCGGCATCATCCCCGAGCTCGTGCCGTCCGGTGAGCAGTCGTCCGAGGGTCTCCTCAACGACTTCCCGCCCTACGACGACATCCTGGACCCGGTCGACCGCGTGCTGCTGCCGCGGGCCGACATCGCCACCGAGACGCTGGCCGCAGGCCTGCGTGAGCGTGGCTGGGAGATCGACGACGTGACGGCGTACCGCACCGTGCGTGCGGCCCCGCCGCCCGCCGACACCCGCGAGATGATCAAGTCCGGCGGCTTCGACGCGGTGTGCTTCACCTCGTCGTCGACCGTGCGGAACCTGGTCGGCATCGCGGGCAAGCCGCACGCCCGCACGCTCGTCGCGTGCATCGGCCCGCAGACCGCCGAGACGGCGCGGGAGTTCGGCCTCCGGGTCGACGTGCAGCCAGAGGAGGCGAACGTGCCAGCGCTGGTCGACGCGCTGGCCGCGCACGCCGCCCGGTTGCGCGCCGAGGGAGCGCTGCCTCCTCCGCGCAAGACCAAGCGTCTGCGCCGCAGCTAGTTCAACCAAAAGCCGTCGGGGCCACTCAAGATCCTTTGAGTGGCCCCTTCGACTCTCTCCACAGGGAGTCCCGCCGTGTACCCACTTCACCGGCCGAGGCGTCTGCGCACGACGCCCGCCATGCGCCGCCTGGTCAGCGAGACCGAGGTGCGCCCGAGGCAGCTCGTGCTGCCGATGTTCGTCAAGGAAGGCCTGGCCGCGCCCGCTGAGATCAGCAGCATGCCCGGCGTCCTGCAACACACCCGTGAGTCGTTGCGGAAGGCCGCGGTCGAGGCCGTGCAGGCAGGGGTCGGCGGCATCATGCTGTTCGGCGTGCCTGCCGAGCGCGACGCCGTCGGTTCCGGCGCGACCGACCCGGACGGCATCCTCAACGCCGCGCTGGGCGACCTGCGCGCGGAGCTGGGCGACAGCACCGTGCTCATGTCGGACTGCTGCCTCGACGAGTTCACCGACCACGGCCACTGCGGCGTGCTCTCCGCGGACGGCGCGGTGGACAACGACGCGACCCTGGAGGTCTACGGCGAGATGGCCGTGGCCCAGGCGCGCGCCGGTGCTCACGTCGTCGGCCCCAGCGGCATGATGGACGGCCAGATCGCCTTCATCCGCAACGCCCTGGACCAGGCAGGCCTGTCCGACACCGGCATCCTCGCCTACTCGGCCAAGTACGCCTCGGCGTTCTACGGCCCGTTCCGCGACGCCGTCGAGTCGCAGCTCTCCGGTGACCGCAAGACCTACCAGCAGGACCCCGCGAACGCCCGTGAGGCGATCCGCGAGGTGCAGCTGGACCTCGCCGAGGGCGCGGACATGGTCATGGTCAAGCCGGCGCTGCTGTACCTGGACGTGCTGCGGTCCGTTGCCGAGATCTCGGACGTTCCCGTTGCGGCGTACCAGATCTCCGGCGAGTACGCGATGATCGAGGCCGCCGCCGCGAACGGCTGGATCGAACGCGAGCGCTCGATCCTCGAGTCGCTCACGTCCATCCGGCGTGCGGGTGCGGACATCGTCCTGACGTACTGGGCAGTGGAAGCTGCGCGGTGGCTCGACCGGTAACCACCACACCTCCACCAAAGCTGATCAACGTCGCGCGCTGGCTGTGGATCGCCAGCGCCGGCGTCGGCATGGCGCGGTTCCTCGCCCAGCTCTTCGACCGCGAGACGCTCGTGTCCGAGGCGCGCAGGCAGAACCCCGCGCTCGGCCAGGACCAGATCGACGCCGGGGTCAACGGCGGGATCCTGTTCGGCCTGCTGATCGCGACCGTGATCCTCGTCGCGTACATGCGGCTGGCGAACGCGATGGCGCGCGGGCGGAACTGGGCCAGGATCGTCCTCACGGTCCTCGGCGCCGCGTCCGTCGCGTTCGGACTGTTCCGCCTGATCGCCTGGGGCAGCGGGATCGCCGCCGACTTCGGGGTGACGATGCAGCCGGTCGATCTCGGTGCCACGGTCGTCACGACGGTGCTGGACGCGTCCGCGATCGTGCTGATGTTCCGGGAGTCGGCGCACTTCAGGAAGCGCGTCACGGTGGACAGCACCTTCCCGCGGTCCTAAGTTCCGACCGTGACGTCTCCGAAGGAATCGGGCACTCCCGGCACGATCAACGCGGGCTACTGGCTCGTCGTCCTCGGCTCTGCGCTCGGCGTGGTCGCCACGTTGTACGTGCTGCTGAACAAGCAGGCGCTGATCGACGTGAGCGTGCAGGCCAACAAGGATCCGAAGATCACGCCGGAAATGGTCGCCTCGACGGTCAACACCATCCTGACCGTCTCGGTGGTGGTGACGCTCGTGATCGCCGCGCTCGCGGTGTGGTTCGCGGGCAAGGTTCGCGGCGGACTGAAGAAGAGCCGCACCGGTCTGATGATCACGTTGCTGCTCGGGCTGTTCTTCCAGCTGCTCACGAACACGCTCGGCGTGGTGACGGCGCTGATCGCCATCTCCGGCCTGGTGTTGTTCTACTTCCGGCAGTCGTCCGAGTACCTGACCGAGCGCGAGCAGCTGACGTGAACGAAGCACCGAGGCCGGTGCGCATCGCGGTCGGCCTGTGGCTCGCGCTCGCGGTGTTCGTGCTGTTCACCACTGCCGGGCTGTGGTTCCAGCGCGGTGAGATCGAGAAGCTGAGTGGAAAGCCGCCAGGCGAGGTCACGGTCTTCCTGATCTCCCTGACCGTCCCCGCGGTGATCTTCGCCGCGCTCTACGGCTGGCTGACCCGGATCTTCCTGCGGCGCCGGAACTGGGCGCGCATCGCGTTGTCGCTGCTGTCGATCGTCCACATGCTCTGGCTGCTGATCGTCGGCATCAGCCCGGCGAGCCTGGTCACGCTTCTGCTCATCTGTGCCGCAATCGTCTTCACGTGGCAGTCGGCTACGGCACAGTGGTTGGCGGAGGTGCGTGAGAAGTGACCGATCCGCAGAACCCGGCGCCGAATCCCGACAACGTCCCGGGGCAGACGCCGTATCCGCCCGACCCCGGCTACGGCTCGCTGCCCGGCGCGTACGAGGTGACCGCGGTCGGCCACGTGGGTCAGCCGATGCCGCAGGAACCGAACCCCTGGGCGAACCCCGGCACCCCGCAGTGGCCGGCCGCGCAGCCACCGCCCGGCAACCACGGTGCGGAGTTCGTCCAGTACCAGGTGGCTCCGGTCAACAACCTCGGCTTCGCGATGCCGCCGCTCGCGCCTGTGCTGCCGCAGGAGATGGCACCGGCGCGGCCGTCCACGATCACCACCGCGATGTGGATCTGGATCGCCGCCGCAGTGCTCTCCATCGCGCTGGGCCCGGTGCTGATGCTCACCAACATGGACTACCTCATCGCGCAGGACTCCGCTGCCGACACCGCGGACGGCCGTCGCGCGGCTGAGCTGGGCTTCCAGGTCACGGCCGTGGTGGCGGGCTTCGCCATGCTGGTGGCCGCCGCGCCGTACATCGCGTTCGCCGTGGTCCTGCGCAACGGCCACAACTGGGCGCGCATCCTGCTCACGATCCTCGGCATGATCGGGCTGGTGGTGATGGTCGCGCTCACGTTGGTCGGCCTGCAGGCGCCGGCGTGGCAGGCGGGCGTGACGATCAGCATCGTCGTGATGGGGCTGACCGTCGCGGCCGTGGTGCTGCAGTTCCTCCCGGCGTCGAACAAGTACGTGCGGTAGTGCTGTACCGGGAGTCCGGCAGCAGCTGGTGGCCGCTTCTGTGGGGACCCGCGTTCGCGGTCGCCGGATACCTGATCGAGCTGATCACCGGGCCGGCGTCGGTGGCGCTGTGGACGATCGTGGGGCTCGGGCTGACGCTCGGCGCGGTGTTGTGGGTGTACGGCCGGGTGAAGACCGGCAGCGTCGTGCTGACGGCCGAGGAAGCCCAGTTCGGACGGGAGAAGCTGCCGGTCGCGATGATCGAGGCCTGCCGGGACGTCGGTGCGCCGACGGGCGCGCGGGTGCTCGGCGGCGGCTGGTCGGTGCCGAAGGGGACGACCGCGGTGCCGTTGCGGCTGCTCGACGGAGTGGTCGTGCTGGGCTGGGCGCGTGATCCGGAAGCCTTGCTCGCGGGCCTGCGCCGGGTCGTGAGAGGCTGAGCGACGTGACAGAGGCCGCAACCGAGTCAGAGACGGACACGGTGCCGGAGCACGAGCCGGTGGCTGAGGCCGACCCGGCGCCGCCGGCCGGACCGAGCCTGCACCAGCCCAAGCGGTGGCTGATCGCCGCCGGTGAGTTCGTCGCGATCGTCCTGCTGGTGATCGCCGGCGTGTGGTGCTGGAACCGCGGCGTCGTGCAGCTCGCGTACCCGATCGAGGGTCGCGAGACGTTGATCTCCACTCGGTACCACGGCAACTGGCTCGGCACCGCCGCCGGAGCGATCACGCTGGCCGTGGTCCTGGGCCTCGACGCGGTGCGGCAGGTCGTGCTGGCCGTGCGCACCCGGCCGCAGAAAGCCGCAGAAGCCGACGTGTGAGACTGGGGTACGTGACTGCGAGTCGATCCCAGGCCCTGTTCGAGCGCGCGTCGGCGCTGACCCCCGGTGGGGTCAACTCGCCGGTGCGGGCGTTCCACTCCGTCGGCGGCACCCCGCGTTTCATGGTGCGCGGCGAGGGCCCGCACCTGTGGGACGCGGACGGAAACCGGTACGTCGACCTGGTGGCCTCGTGGGGCCCGATGATCCTCGGGCACGCCCACCCGTCCGTGGTCGAGGCCGTGCAGAAGGCCGCCGCCTCCGGTCTGTCGTTCGGCACGCCGACCGAGGGTGAGATCGACCTCGCGGCCGAGATCATCGACCGGGTCGAGCCGGTCCGCCAGGTGCGCCTGGTCAACTCGGGCACCGAGGCCACGATGAGCGCGATCCGCCTCGCCCGCGGCTTCACCGAGCGGCGCAAGATCATCAAGTTCGCCGGTTGCTATCACGGTCACGTCGACGCGCTGCTGGCCCAGGCCGGCTCCGGCGTCGCGACGCTGGGGCTGCCGACCTCGCCCGGCGTCACCGGAGCGCAGGCCGCGGACACGATCGTGCTGCCGTACAACGACATCGAGGCCGTGCGCGCGGCGTTCGCGGAGAACCCCGGCGAGATCGCCTGCGTGATCACCGAGGCCGCGGCGGGCAACATGGGCGCGGTCGCGCCTTCGTCCGACTTCAACGCGGGCCTGCGCGAGATCTGCGACGCCGACGGCGCGCTGCTGATCATGGACGAGGTCATGACCGGCTTCCGCGTCTCGCGCGCCGGCTGGTTCGGCCTGGAACGGGTGCGCGGCGACCTCTACACGTTCGGCAAGGTCATGTCCGGTGGCCTCCCCGCGGCGGCGTTCGGCGGCCGCGCGGACGTGATGGCCCGGCTCGCGCCCTCCGGCCCGGTCTACCAGGCGGGCACGCTGTCCGGTAACCCCGTCGCGGTGGCCGCGGGCCTGGCGACGCTGCGTGCCGCGGACGACGAGGTCTACACGGCGCTGAACCGCAACGCCACGCGCCTGGGCGCGCTGTTCACCTCGGCCCTGACCGATGCCGGTGTCGAGCACCGCGTGCAGTTCGCTGGGAACCTGGTGAGCGTGTTCTTCGGTTCTGCTGAGGTGACGAACTACGCGGGTGCGCAGGCGTCTGAGACGTGGCGCTTCCCGCCGTTCTTCCACGCTTTGCTGGAACGGGGCGTGTACGCGCCGCCGTCGGCCTACGAGGCGTGGTTCGTCAACGCCGCCATGGGTGAAGAGGAGTTCGCTGTGATCGCCGACGCGCTGCCGCACGCGGCCCGCGCCGCCAAGGAGGCCCGCTCGTGACCCGCACCGTCGTCCACCTGCTCCGTCATGGCGAGGTGCACAACCCGACCGGCGTTCTGTACGGCCGCATTCCCGGATTCCGGCTGTCGGAGCGGGGGCAGAAGCAGGCGTTGACCGTGGCCGAGTTCCTGGCTGACCACGACATCGTGCACGTGGTGGCCTCGCCGTTGGAACGGGCTCAGCAGACTGCTGCTCCCATTGCCGACTCGCACCGGTTGGAGTTGGCGACTGATGAGCGGTTGATCGAGGCTGACAACCAGTTCGAGGGGTTGAAGGTCGCTGTTGGGGACGGGGCGTTGCGGTCTCCTCAGCATTGGGGGAAGTTGGTCAACCCCTTCAAGCCCTCCTGGGGCGAGCCTTACATCGAGATCGCTCATCGGATGTTGGGGGCGGTGCAGAAGGCTCGGGCGGCTGCTGAGGGGCATGAAGCCGTTTGTGTTTCGCATCAGTTGCCCATTTGGACTGTGCGGCGGTTCTTGGAGGGGAAGCGGATGTGGCACGACCCTCGGAAGAGGGAGTGTTCGCTGGCTTCGTTGACCTCGTTGATTTTTGAGGGTGAGCAGTTGGTGCGGATTGCTTATTCTGAGCCGGTTGGGGCCACTAATCCTCGGGTGACTGGGGCATGAAAAGGCTTTTGGTGCTGTTGTTGCTGGTTTCTGGGTGCACGGTGGGGAAGGACGCGGCTCAGATCGGGGCTGGGGACTTCTACCTCGTGGCGCCTGGGGGGCAGGTCAAGATTCGGTATGCCGCTGCCGAGCGCAAGGAGTTGAAGGGGCTCGAAGGGGAGTCCCTGATGGAGGACGGGAAGACCGTCCGGCTTTCGGATTTTGACGGGAAGCCGGTGGTGATCAATGTTTGGGGGGCCTGGTGTGGACCTTGCCGGACTGAGGCGCCGGAGATGCAGAAGTTGTTCGATGGTGGGACGCAGGTGCTTGGGGTTGATGTCAAGGAGACTGCGAAGTCTCATCCGCAGGACTTCATGCGTAGCCGGTCGTTGACCTATCCGTCCATTTATGACGCTTCTGCTCGTAGTTTTGTCAACGTGTTCAAGGGGATTCCGGCCAATACGGTGCCGTCTACGTTCGTGGTGGACAAGGATCATCGGGTGGCGGCGGTGTTCTTGGTGCCGGTGTTGGCTTCTGATGTTCAGGGTGTGTTGGACGAGCTCGCCAAGGAGTGAGACGTCCCGTTTCAGGCTTTCGGGGCTCCGCCCCGGACCCCGCCAATCTGATCAAGGACCTGTCCCACGCCACAC
>NZ_JAXAVW010000070.1:0-19839 GCF_033949945.1 Lentzea miocenica | reverse complement strand
AGCCCGTAGACCCGGCGAGCAGTGCCCGAGAAGATCGCGGCCTGCTCGTCGGGCGACAGCTCGGAAACCAACTCCCGAGCCGCCCCGAGCCACTCGTCATAGGTGGCAGCCAGCAAACACACCGGCCAGTCCGAGCCGAACATCAACCGCTCCGGCCCGAACGCGTCCAGCACGACCTCGAAGTACGGCCGCAGCAACGCCACGTCCCACGACTTCCAGTCCGCCTCGGTGACCAGGCCGGACAGCTTGCACGTCACGTTCTCGTGCGCCGCCAGCGACCGGATCAGCTCGGCCCACTCACCGGGACCGGACGACCCGATCGCGGGCTTCGAGCAGTGGTCCACCACGAACGAAACGTTGCCCAGCGCCGCCACGGTCCGACGCGCAGCCGGCAGCTGATGCGGCAACGTCAGCAGCTCGTAGATCAGCCCGTGCGCACCAACCTGCTGAAGCCCGTTCCGGACGTCCTTGCGGCACAACCACTCCGGGTCAGGCTCGCCCTGGACCTGGTGCCGGATCCCGCGCAGCCACGACCCGTCAGGACTGTCCACCAGCTCCGACAGGGCATCGCCGACCGACGCGGAAGTCAGATCGGTCCAGCCGACCACCGCACCCACGACCTCCGAAGAAGCCGCCACCGCGAGGAACTCCGGCGTCTCCTCCGGCACGCACACCGTCTGCACCAGCACGGAAGTCGAGACCTCAGGTGCCGCGGCGACGAAGTCCGGCTCCAGGAACGACCTCCTGATCACGCCCATCGGCGGATCGGTGATCCAGTCCTGGTCGCGGACGGACAGGTCCCACAGGTGGTGGTGGGCGTCGACGATCACGGCGTCGGCACCTCCGGGTCGACGAGGTTCAGCGCCTTCAGCTCGTTCCACAGGTCCGCGGGGATCTCCGCGGCGAAGTACGAGGCGTTGGCGGTCATCTGCTCCGCCGTCCGCGACCCGATCACCACAGACACCACCGCGGGATGTCCGAGCGCGAACTGGATCGCCGCCTCGGGCAGCGTCACGCCGTGCCGCCCGCACACCTCCGCGATCGCCCGTGCCCTCGCGACCAGTTCGGCAGGCGCGTCGTCGTAGTTGTACTTCGCGTCGGCGGCCACCACGGGCTTGGACAGCAGACCCGAGTTGAAGACACCGCAGGCCACCACGGACACACCGCGTTCGACGCACAACGGCAGGAACGACGCCAGCGACGGCTGTTCCAGCAGCGTGTACCGCCCGGCCAGCATCACCACGTCGATGTCGGTCTCGCGGACGAACCGCTCCGGCATCTCCCACTGGTTCATGCCGACGCCGATGGCACCGACGACGCCCTGCGACCGCAGTTCCTCCAGCGCCGGATAGGCCTCACCGACGGCGGACGCCCAGTGGTCGTCCGGGTCGTGGATGTAGACGATCTCCACCCGGTCGGTCCCGAGACGCTCCAAAGAGGACTCAAGAGATCGCTTCACCCCGTCCGCCGAGTAGTCCCGCACCCGCCGGAAGTGCCGGGGAACCGCGAACCCCTCGTCGTCGAGCCCGGAGCCGTCGAAGGGCTCCAGCAACCGCCCGACCTTCGTGGAGATCACGTACTCGTCGCGCGGCCGCCCGGCCAGCGCCACCCCGAGACGCCGCTCCGACAACCCGAGCCCGTAGTGCGGCGCGGTGTCGAAGTAGCGAACGCCGGTCTGCCAGGCGGCCTCGACCGCACCGAACGCCTCGGCGTCCGAGATCTCCCGGTACAGGTTGCCGATCGGCGCGGCACCAAAGCCCAGACGAGATACAGCAACCTTCACGGCAGCTCCCACACGAGTCGCACATCGGGTTCGGCACCGGAGTAGTCGTCCTCGACCTCCAGCAGTTCGGCCATCTCAGCCTGCCACGGAACGTTCGCCGGATGCTCGGCCAGAAACGCCCTCATCGCGCGGTAGTCGTCCACCTCGACCAGGTGGAACAGCTCGCGACCTGACCGCCAGATCCGCCACGAGTGCACCCCGGCCTCGCGCAGAGCAGCATCCAGCTCCAGCGGAATGGTGGCGTGAACGCGGTCGTAGTCAGCCTCCCGCCCCTCGCGAAGCCGGGTGTGCAACGCAACGGTCTCCACCCCTCACTCCTGCTTCTGGCCAGTGGCGAACCGGGTCACGATCAGCGCGAGGATGATCACCGCGCCGTACGAGGCCTTGATGTAGAAGCCGGAAACACCCTGCAACCGCAGGATCTGTTCTACGAGCCCCAGCATCAGCACACCGGACAACGCGCCGAACAGCGTGCCCTTGCCGCCCTGCAACGAGATTCCGCCGATCACCGCGGCCGCGAAGACCTGGAAGATCATGCCCTCGCCCTGCGTAGCGGCCACGGACCCGAGTCGTCCGGTCATCAGGATGCCCGCGATCACGGCCAGCACCGAACCGATGATCAGCACGATCCACACCACCCGGTCCACCCGGATACCGGCGGCACGCGCCGCCTCCGAGTTGCCGCCGATCGCGTACAGCGAACGACCGGCGCGCAGGTACTTCAGCACGAAGATGCCCACCGCGTAACAGACGATGCAGATCCACACCGCCGCCGGCAGCCCGAGCCAGGTCGTGGAACCCAGGTACAGGAACGACTCCGGCACGTCGATCAGCGACTTGCCCTCGGTGATCGCGAGCTGCAGACCGCGCAGCATGGTCAGCATGCCCAGGGTCACCATGAACCCGGACAGCCCGACCTTCAGGATCAGGAACCCGTTCAGGCCACCGATCCCGACACCGATCAGCAGGCACAACGGCAACGCCAGCCACGCGGCCAGACCGACGTCCAGCCCACCGGCCGAGGCGGGAATGATCAACGCGACCGCCAGCGCGGGAGCGAGACCGACCGTCGACTCCAGCGACAGGTCCATCTTGCCGACGATCAGGATCATCGCCTGGCCCAGCACCAGCAGCGACAGCTCGCTCTGCTGGGTCAGCACGGCGATCAGGTTGCCGGGAGTCAGGAAGATCGGCGACAACACAGCACCGATGATCAGCAGAATGATGATCACGGGCACCAGCGCGAGGTCCTGATAGCGCGCGAACTGGAACTTCTGCTTGCCGGGCGGTGTGGGAGCCGAGACCGGCGGAGTCATGGCCTTCGTCATTCCGCGCTCATTCCTTCAATAGCCGCGATGAGTTCCTGATCGCGCCAGCCACGTGCGAACTCGCGCACGACCTGGCCGTGGAACAGCACCAGAACACGGTCGCAAACCCGCAGGTCGTCTAGCTCGTCGGAGACGACGATCGCCGCCTTGCCCCGGCGTGCCTGCGCGTCGACGACTCCGAGCAGCGACTCCTTCGACTTCACGTCGACGCCCGCGGTCGGGTTGATCAGCACCAGCACCGACGGGTCGCCGGCGAGTGCCCGCGCCATCACGACCTTCTGCTGGTTGCCGCCGGACAGGTCGGACACCGGCTGGTCAGGCCCGGCGGCCTTGACGTCGTACGAAGCGATCGCGGTGCTGCCCGCGGACCGTTGCGCCGACGGCCACACGAACGAACCGGCAGTGCTCATCGTCGCGTTCTCCGCGATCGACAGGTCCAGCACGAGCCCCTGGTGGTGCCGATCCCGTGGCACACAGCCGATTCCGGCCTTCAGAGCCGCCGGAACGTCACCGCCGCGCACCGCGGAGCCGTTCACCGAGATCGTGCCGACGGACGGCTTGCGCAGCCCGTAGACGGTCTCGGCGAACTCGTGCTTGCCCGACGACGCACTGCCCGCGAGCCCGATGACCTCACCGCGCGTCGCCGACAGCGAGATGTCCGAGAAGTGCTCCCCGCTCAACGAGGACACGTCCAGCACGAGCTCGTCGGACGACGGCCGGTCGTCGCCGCTGGGCACGTTCAGCCCGCCGGCCTCACCGGTCATCGCCTCGATCAGGTCGGGCTTGGACATCTCGGCCACCGGAGCGGTGACGATGTGCCGCGCGTCGCGGTAGACCGTCACGGTCTGGCAGACCTCGTAGACCTCCTGCAGGTGGTGGGAGATGAACAGGAACGTCACTCCCTTGTCCTGCAACGACCTCATCCGGTCGAACAGCCGCTCGATCGCCGGGCCGTCGAGCTGCGCGGTCGGTTCGTCGAGGATCACGAACCGCGAACCGATCGACAGCGCCCGCGCGATCTCGACCAACTGACGCTGCTCGACGGTCAACGTGGACACCAGCGCGTCCGGGTCGACCGCGACGTCGTAGGTCTCCAGCAGCTCGGAAGCCTGGTGCCGCAGCTTCTTCCACTTGATCAGCCCGCCGCCGAGGTCCTGCCGGTTGATGAACAGGTTCTCGGCGACCGACAACTCCGGCACGACCGTCGACTTCTGGTACACGCACGCGACATGACGACGCCACGCCGCGCTGTCGGCGACGGGAGGCGCGGGTTCGCCGAAGAAGCTGACCTCGCCCGCGTCCGGCGTCTGCATGCCGGTGAGGATCGAGACCAACGTCGACTTGCCCGCGCCGTTGCGACCGACGAGCGCGTGCGACTCACCGGCCCGGATCTCGATGCCCACGTCGTCCAACGCGAGCGTCCGCCCGAACCGCTTCGTCACGCCACGTGCGATGGCTGCGTACTCGTTCATCAGATCTGGTTGCCCCAGAACGCCTTGTCGTCCACGTTCTCCTTGGTGATCAGCGGCGCGGGCAGCTGGTCCTCCAGGCGGCCACCGCCGACGTCGACGATGGTGGAGTCGTGGTCGGTCTTGCCGGGCTGGAACGTCTTCTTCTCCACGGCGGCCTTCGCGTAGAAGAGCGCCCACTGCGCGTAGAGGTCGGCCGGCTGCGAGACGGTCGCGTCGATCTCGCCCTTGCGGATCGCCTCCAGCTCGGACGGGATGCCGTCGTTGGAGACGATGAAGACGTGCTTGGGGTCGGTCGGCGGGACCAGCATGTTCTTCTGCTTCAACACCTGCAGCGTCGGCGCGAGGAACACGCCACCGGCCTGCATGTAGATGCCGTTGATGTCCGGGTGCTGGTTCAGCCTGGTCTGCAGGGCCGCGGACGCCTTGGCGCCCTCCCAGTCGGTCGGCTCCTCGAACACCGTGATGCCGGGGTAGTTCTGCTTCATGCAGGCGGCGAACGCCTCGGAGCGGTCGCGGCCGTTGACCGACGACAGCGCGCCCTGGAACTCGACGACCTTGCCCTTGCCACCGAGCTTGTCACCGAGGAACTTGCAGGCCTTCTCGCCGTACGCCTTGTTGTCCGCGCGCACGACCATGTAGGTCTTGCCCTTGTCCGGACGGGTGTCGACGGTGACCACCGGGATGCCGGCCTTGTCGAGCCGGTCCAAAGTGGACGCGATCGCGCCGGTGTCCTGCGGGGCCATCACGATCGCCTTGGCGCCCTGCGACTGCAGCGACTGCGCGTTGGCGACCAGGTTCTCCACCTTGTTCTGCGAGTTGGTGGGGTTCAGCAGGTTGACGCCGAGTTCCTTGGCCTTGTCCGGGAAGTACTTGATGTACGAGTTCCAGAAGTCGGAGTCGGCCCGCGGGTGGTCGGCGCCGATCGGGCCGACACCACTGGCGCCGGTCCCGCTGGCGCCACCGCCACAGGCGGTCAGGGTGAGTGCACCGGCGAGCGCGAGGCACACCGCGGCGGTGAGGTTGCGACGCTTCATCGTTGTTTGGCCTTTCATGACTGCTTGGGGCGCAGGCGCAACCCGTACATGCCACCGTCGACAGCCAGAATGGTGCCGGCGGTGGAACCGGACAACGGGCTCGCCAGATAAGCGATCGCGCCCGCTACCTCATCAGCGGAGACGAGCCGGCCGTGCGGCTGGCGTGCCTCCAACGCGGCTCGTTCGGCGGCCGGATCCGGTGCCGAGTCGAGCAGACGGCCCACCCACGGGGTGTCCGCCGTGCCGGGAGCGACCGCGTTGACGCGAATGCCTTCGCGCACGTGGTCAGCGGCCATCGCGAGCGTCAGCGAGTACACCGCGCCCTTGCTGGCCGAGTAGAGAGCGCGCTGCGGGAGCCCGGCCCACGCAGCGATGGAGCAGGTGTTGACGATCGCCGCGGACGGCGAGTTCCGCAGGTGCGGCAGCGCGGCCCGGGACACCCGGACCATGCCGAGCACGTTGACGTTGAGCACTTTCAGCCACTCGTCGTCGGAGTTGGCCGCCACGTCGCCCTGCGAACCGATGCCCGCGTTGTTCACGACCACGTCGAGGCGGCCGAACCGCTCCACGACCTCGCCGATCGCGGCTTTGACGCTCTCGTCGTCGGACACGTCCGCGCGGATCCCGACCAGCGGGTCCTTGACGTCAGGGTCGAGGTCCAGCGCCACCACCATCGCACCGCGCGACGACAGCAGGTTCGCCGTGGCGAGGCCGATGCCGGACGCGCCACCCGTGACGACGGCGACAAGGCCTTCGAAGTCAGTCATTCTCGCCCTCCAGTGCCGTCCACACCGGACCCTCCGGGTACAGGTAGTCGGACAGCGTCTCGTCCTTGAGCTGAGCGGAGAATCCTGGCGCGGCGGGTGCCAGGTAACGGCCGTTCTCGACGACGGCCGGGTCCAGGAAGTGCTCGTGCAGGTGGTCGACCCACTCGATCACGCGCTCGCCGACCTCGCCGGAGATCGCGACGTAGTCGAAGAACGACAGGTGCCTGACCAGCTCGCAGAGGCCGACCCCACCGGCGTGCGGGCACACCGGAACGTCGAACTTCTTGGCCAGCAACAGGATCGCGATGTTCTCGTTCACGCCGGCGACCCGGCAGGCGTCGAGCTGCAGCACATCGATCGCGCCGGCCTGCAGCATCTGCTTGAACACCACGCGGTTCTGCACGTGCTCACCGGTGGCGACCCGGATCGGGGCCAGCGCGTCGGCGATCGCCCGGTGCGCCAGCACGTCGTCCGGCGACGTCGGCTCCTCGATCCAGTACGGGTTGAACGGCGCGAGCTCACGCATCCAGCGGATCGCCGTGTCGACGTCCCAGCGCTGGTTCGCGTCCACCGCCACGCGCACGTCGTCACCGACGACCTCGCGGGCCAGCTTCATCCGGCGCACGTCGTCGTCGAGGCTGCCGCCGACCTTGAGCTTGATCATGTCGAAGCCGTCGGCGAGTGCCTGGCGCGCAAGTCCGGCGAGCTTCTCGTCGGAGTAGCCGAGCCAGCCGGGTGACGTCGTGTAGGCCGGATATCCGTCGCGGGCAACGGCTTCCGCACGTTCGGCCTTGCCGTGCTCGATCTTGCGCAGGATCTGCAGCGCGTCGTCGGGCGTCATCGCGTCGGAGAGGTACCGGAAGTCGACGAGGCTGACGATCTCCTCGGGTGTCATCTGGGCGAGGAACCGCCAGACGGGCAACCCGGCGCGGCGCGCGGCGAGGTCCCACGCGGCGTTGACGACCGCGCCGATCGCCATGTGCGCGACGCCCTTCTCGGGGCCGAGCCAGCGGATCTGCGAGTCGCCGATCAGCTCGAAGTACAGCTCGGCCAGTGCCTTCGCGTCCTCCGGCACGTCCTTGCCGACGACGTGCGGTGCCAGCGCCCTGATCCCGGCGGCCTGCACGTCGTTGCCACGGCCGATGGTGAACGCGAGCCCGTGGCCCTCCGGTCCGTCATCGGTGCGCAGCACGGCGTAGGCGGCGCTGTAGTCCGGGTCCGGGTTCATCGCGTCGGAGCCGTCGAGCTCACGCGACGTGGGGAACCGGATGTCCAGCACGTCCAGTGCGGTGATCTTGGGCATGGGTCAGGCCTGCCCGAGGGTCTGCTTTTGCCTGCCGAGGCCCTCGATCTCCAGCTCGACGACGTCGCCCGCGCGCAGGTACGGCTTGGGCTCCGGCTGGCCGAGCGCGACACCAGCGGGTGTACCGGTGTTGATGACGTCACCCGGTCGAAGGACAAGGAACTGACTGAGGTAGCGCACGATCTCCGCCACCGGGAAGATCATGTTCTTGGTGGACGAGTTCTGCTTGATCTCGCCGTTCACCCAGAGCCGCATCTCCAGGCTCTGCGGGTCGGTGATCTCGTCGGCAGGCACGAGGAAGGGGCCGAGCGGGTTGAACGTCTCGCAGTTCTTGCCCTTGTCCCACGTTCCGCCGCGCTCGATCTGGAACTCCCGCTCGGAGACGTCGTGCGAGAGCACGTACGCGCCGACGCACGCCAGAGCGTCCTCTTCGGACTCGAGATAGCGAGCGGTGCGCCCGATGACGACGCCGAGTTCGACCTCCCAGTCGGTCTTCACCGACCGGCGCGGGACGAGCACCTCGTCGTACGGGCCCACGATCGTGTCCGGCGTCTTGAGGAACATCACCGGCTCGCCCGGGATGTCCGCGCCGGTCTCCTCCGCGTGGTCGCGGTAGTTGAGGCCGATGCAGATGACCTTGCCGGGACGCGCGAGCGGCGCACCGACCCGCACTCCCTCGGAGTCCAGGACCTCCAGCTCACCGGCTTCCAGGGCCGCGCGGACGCGAGCCACGCCGTCGTTCGCGAGGAACGCCCCGTCGATGTCCGGGGTGATCGGCAGGAGGTCGTATGTGGTCCCGTCGTCGGTCCTCACTGCAGGACGTTCATCGCCGACCGGCCCGAGGCGCAGAAGCTGCACGGCCGTTCCTCCTCTACTCACACCGCCGAAATACATCGGATGTATAGCCCCGCGAGACCCAGTTCGTCTAGATCCTGACGTGAAGTCGTCCGATGACTAATAGGAGTCGATCATGAAGTTCGTGGCCGCATCACTCCTGGCGGGCGCACTGCTCACGCCATCCGGCCCAACGGAGCCCGTAACCGTTTTCGTCGAGCTGACCTCGGCCGCAGCGGTCGACGCGGGCACGGTTTCACAGGCGCGTTCAGCCAGGGACACCACCTCGGGGCAGGTTTCCCGGGTTGTATCCCGGTCGGGTGGCCGCGAGGTTGCCCGAACGTCCAACGCGGTGCCGGGCGTCGTCCTGTCGGCGGACAAGTCCCGTCTGTCTGCTTTGTCGCGCATGCCCGAGGTGCGCGCGGTGCACCGCATGACGACGAAGAAGCTCACCAACGCACACGCCGTCCGCCTCACCCGGACGTCCGACGCCTGGAAGTCACTCGGACGATTCGGCGACGACATGCGGATCGGCGTGATCGACACCGGCATCGACTACCGGCACGCGGACTTCGGCGGCGGCACCTTCCCGAACGCCAAGGTCGTCGGCGGCCACGACTTCGCGGGCGACGCCTACACCGGCAAGTCCGGCTCGCTGCCCGAACCGGACGCCGACCCGCTGGACTGCGAGGGCCACGGCACGCACGTCGCCGGGACCGCGGCCGGGTTCGGGGTCAACGCCGACGGCACGACCTACCGCGGCTCGTACTCGTCGGTCGATCTTGATTCACTGAAGATCGGGCCTGGTACGGCCCCCAAGGCGCTGCTCTACGCGTTGAAGGTGTTCGGCTGCGAGGGTGGCACGAACCTGACCGCGCAGGCGCTGGACTGGGCGCTCGACCCCAACGGCGACGGCGACTTCTCCGACAAGCTCGACGTGGTGAACCTGTCGCTGGGCAGCGACTTCGGTGCGGCGGACGACCCGGACGCGCTGTTCGTGCGCAAGCTCGTCGAACACGGCGTGGTCGTCGTGGCGGCGGCCGGCAACGGTGGCGACTTCTACGACGTGGCCGGGTCGCCGGGCAACGCTCCCGACGCGATCTCGGTGGCGAACAGCCGTGACGCGTTCTCGATGCTGGACGGGCTGGAGGCGCAGGGCAAGCAGTGGGCAGGGCAGTACAGCCAGAACTACAAGGGGCCGCTCGACCTCACGCTGCCCGTCGTGCGGCTTTCGTCCGATGTGGACGGCTGCAAGCCGATCTCCGAGTCGTTGACCGGGAAGATCGTCTGGCTGGAGTGGGACGACAACGACGCCACCCGCGCCTGCGGTTCCGGGGCGCGGACGGACAACGCGTGGAAGGCCGGGGCGGCCGGGGTGCTGCTGCCGACGTCGTTGCCGGTGTTCGCCGCCGGGATCGCCGGCAACGCGCACATTCCGGCGTTCCAGCTGACGGCGTCCGCGTCCGCCGCACTGCGTCCGGCGCTGGAGGCCGGGACGTTGTCCGTGCACCTGACCGATGCTTTGAAACGCGCGGTGCCTTCGGTGGAACCGGCGATCGCGGACACGATCACCCCTTCTTCGTCGCGATCCCGTTCGTCGATCGCGGTGGCCGCGCCGGGCGACACGATCTTCTCCGCCGCTTCCGGCACCGCGTCCGACGGCGTGTCGATGGGCGGCACCTCGATGGCGTCGCCGCACGTGGCAGGGATCGCGGCGTTGCTGCGCGAGGCCCATCCACAGTGGACCGTCGCGGAGATCAAGGCCGCGCTGATGAACACCGCCTCCGGCGTGATCCGGTCAGCTGACGGCGTGCGCGAGGCCCCGATGCGGGTCGGCGCCGGCCGGGTGGACGCGCTCGCCGCGTTGTCCTCCGACGTGCTGGCGGTGGGCGACGCGTCGTTCGGCACGGTCGAGGTGAGCGGTCCGGTGCTGACCGGTCGAACGATCCGGCTGGTGAACAAGGGCACGGAGACCGTCCGCCTGCAGGCGCGCTACGAGCCGATCACCGCGGTGCCCGGGGTGTCTTTCCAGGTCACCGTGCCGTACGTGGTGCTGCCGCCGGGCGGTTCGGCGTCGGTCACCGTGCAGCTGCGGATCGCGAACCCGGCGGCGTTGCGCAAGACCCCCGACCCCACGGTCGCGCTGGACGACGGCCGTCAGTTCCTGGCGGAGGCGTCCGGGCTGGTGACGTTCTCGGGCGACCGCTCGCTGCGGGTGCCCGTCCACGCGGCGCCGAAGCCGGTGTCGCGGCTGAAGGTGGTGTCCGGCCGAGTCGCCGGACAGGGCCTCGACCAGCAGGACTACCAGGCCCGCATGACCGTGCTGCAGCTCGGCGCGACCTCTCCGCGGCTGCCGGACTGCGGACCTGACGTGCAGGACAACTGCGCGATCAACCGCACGGCCCGCGGCGGCGACCTGCGTTATGTGGGTGCGACGGCGACGCCGGACCTGCTGGCGTTCGGCGTCGCGACGTGGAGCACCTGGGCGAACCTCGGCAGCAACATGCAGCCAGAGGTCAGGTTCTCGGTGGGCGGCAAGGACTTCGTGACGACGGCCGTGAAGCCGACGAACCCGGACGGCGACGTGACCGCCGACATCTGGCTGGCGCGGACCGTGGTCGCCGGTTCGGAGGAGGTCGTGGACGAGCAGCCGTTGAACGGCCTGGACGGATCTTTCGACACCAACGTGTTCGACAGCGACGTCGTGGTACTGCCGGTTTCGCGAGCTTTGCTGCCGTCCGGCCCGGTGACCTACACCGTCGGCGTGCAGAGCCCGTACACCGCGCCCGGCGACCCGGACGAGCTCGTCGACGTTGCGCCGTCTGCCACGTTCGCCTACGAGGTGATCGTGCCGTCACTGTCCACTGTGGTACATCCGGGTGATCAAGTTCCTTCTGGATCGTTGATGTTCTTCCACCACAACGCAACGGGTAACCGAGCGCTGACGAGGTGATACCCGGTTGGGCGTGCCCTCAGGTGAGCGCCCCTCGGCATACTCGACCGTTATGGATCTGGTCGTGGGACTCGACGCTGGTGGCACCTCAACCAGGGCCTTGGTGCTCGATCTCGACGGCGCCCGCCTGGGCCAGGGCCTGGCGGGCGGCGCGAACCCGAACTCGCACCCACCGTCGGTGGCCGCCGCCCACATAGGCGAGGCGCTGGCGGAAGCGTTGGACGGGCTCGATTCCCGCAAGGTCCGCTCCGGCGTCCTGGGCATGGCCGGCGCCTCGAAGATGGCGGACCCGGCCGTGTCCGCCCTGTTCCAGGAGGCCTGGGAACGCGCGGGCCTGCACTGCCCGATGCGCGTGATCACCGACTGCGAGGCCGCCTTCGCCACCGGCACCTCGTCGCCGGACGGCACGGTACTGGTGGCGGGCACCGGCTCCATCGCGGGCCGCATCACCGACCACCGCATGGTCGGCCAGTCCGGCGGCTACGGCTGGCTGATCGGCGACGACGGTTCGGCGTTCTGGCTGGGCCGCGAAGCCGTCCGCGCCGCGCTGCGCCTGATCGACCTGGACGCACCGCTGGAAGGCCTGGCCACCGCCGTCCTCACCGCCGCCGGCGCGAAGAACCGCGGCCAGCTGATCAACGCGGTCAACTCCCAGCCGCCGATCAAACTCGCCCAGTTCGCCCCGCTGGTCAGCTCGGCCTACCACCACGGCGATCCCGAAGCCCTGACGATCGTGGCGACGGCCGCCCAGCTGCTCGCCAACACGGCCTCCGCGGTGCGCGAACCGTCCGACACGTCGCCGATCGTGCTGGTCGGCAGCCTGATCAAGACTCCGGTCGGCGTCCACCTCAAGCAGGAACTGCTCACCCGCTGCAACGCTCAGGTGATCATGGCGACCGAGGGTGCGGCGGGCGCGGCCTGGCTGGCAGCGGTGGACGTGCTCGGCCCTGACGCACCACGTCCCAGCAGGTCATGACGCCAGCAACCGGCCCGAGTGCGGGGTCCGCTCGTGGTAGGCGCGCAGCAGTCCGGCGTGCACGTCGTCCACGTGCTCGGCGGCGTCGGTGTTCCACACCAACGTGATCCGCCGGTGCAGCGGGTTGCCGATGAGCGGCTTGAGCAGCACCCCCGGCAGGTCGTGACCCGAGAAGAACCCCGCCACGGCGCCGGTCGACCGCACCAGGTCCGCCGCGACCACGGGGTCGACGCCGAAGTGCGCGCACCGCGGCGTGAACCCGACCGCCTCGCAGGCCAGGTCCAGGTTCAGCCGGCCGCCGTGGTTCTCGTCCGGAACGACCCACTCCTCGCCGGCCAGTTCGGACAACAGCACCTCGCTGCGGCCGGACAACCGATGACCCACCGGCACACCGATCAGCATTCGTTCGGTGACCACGCCACGCAGGCCCACTGCCTTCGGGAACCTCAACGGGCTGCGCGGGAACTCCACCACCAGGGCCAGGTCGAGCTCGCCCGTGCGCACCAGCTCCAGCACGGCGTCGCCGCCGCGTTCGATGTGCGTGGTCTGCGGCAGGCTGGGCAGCATCTCGCGCACCACGCCGACCAGCAACGCGGTCGGAGCGCCCGCCACGCCGCCGAGCCGAATGCCCGAATCGCCGCGTCCTGCCAGTTTGTGCGAGGTCACGAGCAGGTCGTCGAACCGCTCGACCAGGTCCTGGGACCGCAGCACGACGTGACGTCCGAGTTCGGTCAGCTCGACGCCATCGTTGCGGCGCAGGAACAACGGGCCGCCGAGACACGCCTCGATCCGCCTCACCTGGGCGGTCAGCCCGGCTTGCGCGATCTTCAGCTGCGAGGCGGCCCGGCTGATGCTGCCTGCTCGCGCCACGGTCAGCACCACGTGCAGATGTCTCAGCTCCATTCGCACTGAGGAAGCCTAGGACAGTTACCGATCCACAAACACGGCCACGCGGGTGTCACCAGATGACGCTCTGTCGCCGTTGTAAGCGCGATTGCTCTAACAGGCCGATAACTCGGGAATTATCGGCACCTCACACCTGCCGCTGTGCGCGCGGACTGCCCCACCCTGCTGTTGACACCAAACGATCCAGGGGGTGTGAGCGCCATGAGGAAAGCGTTGCGGCTGCGACGCCTTTCCCGTCCACACGACGACAGGTACCTCTTCGTGCCGTTGGACCACAGCGTTTCGGACGGTCCGGTGGTGCCGCGAGACCGGTGGCAGGACCTGATCCACGCCATCGTGCTGGGCGGGGCCGACGCCATCATCGTCCACAAAGGACGTGTACGCACCATCAACCCCGCTGTGCTCGGGGGATGTGCGCTGATCGTCCACCTGAGCGCCGGCACCGCGCACATGGCCGACGCCAACGCCAAGGTGCTCGTCGGCGAGGTCGACGAGGCGCTGCGGCTCGGCGCCGACGCGGTGAGCGTGCACGTCAACATCGGCTCCGACACGGAGTCGCGCCAGCTCATCGACCTCGGCACGGTCGCGGCCGCGTGCGACTCGTGGAACGTCCCGCTGGTCGCGATGATCTATGCGCGCGGGCCTCGCATCGGCGACCCGAAAGATCCCGCTCTACTCGCGCACGTCGTCAACATCGCGGCGGACCTCGGCGCGGACATCGTCAAGACCAACCTGGCGAGCCCTGCCGAGGACATGGCGGAGGTGGTCGCCAGCTGCCCGATCCCGGTGATCGTCGCGGGCGGCCCGGCCTCCGCGAACAGCCTCGCCGGCCACGCCCGCGTCGCGATGGCCGCCGGCTGCTCGGGTCTCGCCGTCGGACGGCGGGTCTTCACCTCGCCCACGCCGATGCAACTGGTCGCGGAGCTGGCGTCGATCGTCCACGCGCCCACCGACGCAAGCCTCATGCACGCACTGACCGCTACCTTGGAGAACCGGTGAAGTTCGCCTGGATCGACCTCAGAACCGTGCCGGAAGCGCACCGTACCGCCGTGATCGACGCTGCGGTGCACACCCGGATCGCCGGAGTCGTCTCGGACGATCCCGCACTGCTCGACGACCTCCCGCCGACGATCACCCGCGTGCTGCTCACCGAGGACCAGGTCGAGAGCCCCCACCTGGTGACCGTGCTGGTGCACGAGCAGGACCAGCTCGACCGGCTGCCGGGCAGCTCCGCGTTCGTCCAGGTCAGCGACGACCGCACGCTCAAACTCGCCTGCGCCGCAGCGGAACGGCTCGACCACACCGTCGTCGCGTTCACCGACCCGACGAAGATCCCGCTGGAGATCGTGATCGCCGCCGCCGACGGCGCGCCGGGCAAGCTCATCACCGTCGTGGCCGACCTCGTCGAGGCCGCGATCGTCCTGGAGGTGCTGGAACACGGCTCCGACGGCGTGCTGATGGCCCCGCAGGACGCGACCGACGTGTTCAAACTGGCCCGGCTGCTGGAAGTCACGTCCCCGCCGCTGACCCTGACCACCCTCACCGTGGAAGCGCTCACCCACAACGGCCTCGGCGACCGGGTCTGCGTCGACACGGCCTCGCACTTCCAGGAGGACGAAGGCATCCTCGTCGGGTCGTTCTCGTCGGGCTTCATCCTCTGTTGCAGCGAAACGCATCCGTTGCCCTACATGCCGACACGGCCGTTCCGGGTCAACGCGGGCGCGCTGCACTCCTACGTGCTGGGCCCGGCGAACCGCACCAACTACCTGTCCGAACTGCGCTCGGGCAGCAAGGTCCTCGCCGTCAACGCCGAGGGCCGCACCCGCGAGATCACCGTCGGCAGGGCCAAGCTCGAGTCACGCCCGATGCTCACCATCACCGCGCGCTCGCCGGAGGGCGTCGAGGTCCACCTGATGGTGCAGGACGACTGGCACGTCCGCGTGCTCGGTCCCGGCGGCAAGGTCCTCAACGTGACCGAGCTCCAGCGCGGCGACGAGCTGCTCGGCCACATCGCGACCGAGCAACGGCACGTGGGCCTCCCGATCGGCGAGTTCTGCAAGGAGTCATGAAAGACATGCGCGAGTTCATCACCGACCTGTTGCACCGGCACGGCGACGAAGTGCCGATCTTCAGCCACCGCAACACAGTCACGCACGGCCTGCTGCGCGCCGACATCTCCGCCGAAGCCACCCGGTTCGAAGCGGCGGGGATCCGCGACGGCAGCACGGTCGCGGTCCAGGTGCCGCCGAGCTTCAGCCAGCTGGAGGCGGTGCTGGCGCTGTGGAGCATCGGCGCCAGGGTGGTCTCGATCGACCACCGGCTGCGGCCGGCCGAGGTCGACGTCCTGCACGAGCTGACCCGTCCCGAGTTCCTGGTGCATCCGAGTGGCATTTCTGCCAACGGTTTCCAGGAGCGCTACGGCCTGGTGGTCGAACGGGCACCCGGCGTCCCCGCCACCACCCCGCACCGGCTGGTCCAGTTCAGCTCGGGATCAACGGGCCGGCAGAAGGTGATCGGCCGCGGCACCGAGTCGCTCATCGACGAGGTGGCGCGGTTCGCCGCATCCGACGGCGTGGCAAGGCGCGGCGAACGCCTTCTGCTGCTGAACTCCCCCGCCCACAGCTTCGGCCTGATCGGCGGCCTGCTGCACTCTCTCGCGGCGGGAGTGCACCTGGTGTTCGCGGAAAACCCTTCCGCAGAAGCGGTTCTGCGCCAGGCACGGACGCACGAGGTCGACTTCGTCACCGGCCTGCCGTTCCACTTCGACCTGCTGGCCTCCTCACCCGACCGCGACTCGTTGCGCACGGTCCGCGGCGCGTTCTCCGGCGGTGAGCTGATGCCGCAGGACGTGGCCGACAGGTTCGCCGCCGCCTACGGGTTCCCGGTCGGCGAATGCTTCGGCACCACCGAAACCGGCGCGCTGACCATCGCGGTGGACGGCACGATCCGCCCGTCCGTCGGAAAACCCATGCAGGGCATCACGGCGCGCGTCCGCGACGGCCTCGTCGAGGTGGCGCTCAAGGAAACGCCCTACCTGTCCGAGAACGACCCCGCGCGCTTCTCCGGCGGCTGGTTCCGCACCGGCGACCGGGGCGAGTTCACCGCCGACGGCGAACTGCGGCTACTTGGCCGCTCCGACTCGTTGGTCGTGGTGCGCGGCAACAAGGTCGACCTGACCGAGGTCGAGCACGTCCTGCGTGGACACCCGCAGGTGACCGAGGTCGTCGCGGTGGGAGCGACGGAAATCCGCGCCTACGTGGGCACCGCCAGCGACACGCTCACCGCACAGGCGTTGTCGCAGTGGTGCACGGAGAGGCTCGCCGAGTTCAAGCTCCCAGCGCACATCCACGTCATGGACACGCTGCCCAGGACGTCGAGCGGCAAGCTGATCCGCAACCCGAGCGTGCTGGCCGGCACCCAGGGCGTGATGTCCCTCTGAAGAGCTGCTCGCGGTGTCCGCCGCAGCGGGATGTGACGACCCAGCGGCCTCCCTAGGTTGATCCGCATGGACACTTTCCCTTCCCCCGCAGCACTTTCCGACGGCAGGCGGCGGCTGCGCAGGTTCCGGTTCCCGGTCCTGTTCGTCGTGCTCTTCGTCGTGATGCTGGCCTTCGCCGGGATCAACCTGCTCGTCGCACCGCTTCCGCTGCTCGCGCTGCCGGTCGGCCTCGGACTCGCCGTCGCAGGGGTCGCCGGCTACCGCAGGCTTTCCGCGGTCGTCGAAGTCCGCGACGACGTGCCGGAACTGGCGGCGGAGACCAGGTGGCGCGGCCTGGGATGGGGAACGCTGATCGGGTTCGGTCTGTTCGTCGTGCTGGTACTGGTGATCCTGGTCTTCGGGGGCGTGGACCAGGTCTCCTGGGGCTCCTTCTCCGGATTCCTCGGCATCGCGGGAATGATGGCGAGCGTCGCCGTCATGGAGGAGGTGCTCTTCCGCGGCGTGCTGTTCCGCATTCTCGAAGAGCGCGCCGGAACCGTCATCGCGCTGGTGGTGTCCTCGCTGCTGTTCGGGATGACGCACATCTTCAACGCCAAGGCCACCTTCTGGGGCGCGCTGGCCATCGGCCTGACGGGCGGCACCATGATGGCCGCCGCCTACGTCGCCACCCGGAACCTGTGGTTCCCGATCGGCCTGCACTTCGGCTGGAACTTCACCCACGCCGGCGTCTTCGGCATCGCGGTGTCCGGTTCGAGCGACGTGCCCAACGGCCTGCTGCACACCGTGCTCTCCGGCCCGTCGGTGCTCACCGGCGGCACGTTCGGCCCGGAGGCCAGCCCGCTCTCGCTGGTGATCTGCCTGGTGCCCACCGTGCTGCTGCTGCGCAAGGCCGCCCGAACCCGCTCGTGAGCGCACCCGAGTAGGGTTTTCGGGCATGGACGACGAGTTCCCGCCGACACCAGATCTCGCCGAACTCGGCCTCCCGGACGAGTTCCCTCCGATCCGGCTGCCGGACCTCGCGACGCTGGCCCAGCAGGCCCGAGCCAGCGCGATGCTCGCCAAGGCCCGCGAGGTGGCGGAGTGGCTCGACGGCCGCGAAGTTTCCGTCAAGGACCATCTGCTCAGCGCCGCGGACATCGTCGTCGCGTTGCACACGCTCGGCTGGTCTGGTCACGAGTTCGAGTTCCGCTGGGATCTCGCCGCCGAACTCGGGTTCGTCGACCTGGGCGAGGACGAGGCAATTCCGGGTCCAGGGCTCGACGACTGGCCCGGCGGGCCAGACGAGATGGCGATCGAGGTGTGGGACGCGGCGTTCGAGTTCGTGCTGACCGACGCCGCCTGGTACGAGGAAGACCTCGACACGGACACTGATCCCGAACTCGACCCGGTCGGTCCCACCATGATGTTCGTGCTGTTCCTCGCGGGCGCGTACGGCGTGCCCCGCGACGAGTTGTCCGAACTGGTTCGTGATGGTCTCGACAGGTCGCATGAGGATCACGACGCCGTTCCGGGCTTGCTCGAACGCCTGCTTGAACTGGGTGCTGTGCAGATCGATGACGAGGACGTCGTCAGGCTGACCCCGCTCGCGCTGTCGGGGATGCGCGAACGCTATGTCGCACTGGGCATCGACGTTCCCCTGGTGCCGCCGGTCGAACAGATGACGGCAGCCGACCTGCTCGCCGCGGCACCGGCACTGACTTCCGATGAGTTCGGCGAGGAGGCCGTGGCTTGGCTCGCGCTGCGCGAACCTGAGCAGGCAGGGCAGGAGCTGGTCGGCGCCGCGGCGGCGGGCGATGCCGTTGAACGGATGTTCGCCGTCCAACTCATCAGGTCCACTGGGCTGGGAACCGAGCAACTGTGGCGTTCGGCGATGACGCTGCCGGAGGTGCGGCCCTACGCCAAGACCGAACTACCGGGTGAGGTACCGGACATCGCCGAGATGGCCTGGCTTCTCACCGACTCGCTCGCGGCCACGGGCGAGATCGAGGACTTCTCGTCAGCTGTGCCGGCCGGACAGGAGCAGGAGATCTTCGACGCGATGTGGCGCCTTCCCCATCCGGAGGCAGGAGAAGTGCTCACCATGATCGGCGCGGAGCACCCGGACAAGAAGATCGCGAAATCGGCCCGCAAGGCGGCCTTCAAAGCAAGATCGTGAAACATGGAGCCGCTCCATGCGCTCCCACCTTCAGGCAGATTTGGCCGGAAACGATGGAGCAGGGACCCGTTCCAGGCCTAGTTTCCGAACATGCCCAAAAGATCGTCCAGTGTGGTGGGACGGGAGTTCGGCAACGGCATCCGCGCCATCATCGCCAGAACCGGTCTCACCCACCGCAAGCTCGCCGAGCTGCTCGGCTGGCAGGAAGCCAAGATCTCCGACATGACGCTCGGCAAGGGCGGCGTGACCGAACAGGACGTCTTGCTGC
Source organism: Lentzea miocenica (assembly GCF_033949945.1). NCBI lineage: Bacteria > Bacillati > Actinomycetota > Actinomycetes > Pseudonocardiales > Pseudonocardiaceae > Lentzea > Lentzea miocenica. The sequence continues at coordinate 621 of NZ_JAXAVW010000070.1, read as the reverse complement.
TGCTCGGCTACTGCCAAGCCACGGTCGATGAACGCGAGCACCTGCTGGAGCTGTTCCACGAGTCCGGCAACGCCTGGCTCCAGATCCCCAAAGACGGCGTACCGGACCAGGTGCGCACCCTGATCGACCAGGAGCGGGACGCCAAGGAGATCATCTGCTGGTCGATGATCCTCGTGCCCGGCCTGTTGCAGATACCCGAGTACTGCTACGTCGTCACCAAGCACTCGAAGGTGATCGAGGCCGAGAAGGTCCCCGCTGTCGCCGCGACAAGGGCTGCGCGGGCAAACATCCTCGAACCCGGCCGGAAGTTCGTGTTCTTCGTGCACGAGCAGGCACTCGAACTCCCCGTTGGCGGTGTCGAGGTGTGGCGGGAACAGCTGGCCCACCTGCTCAGGCTGTCCGTGCGGAAGTACATCAGCTTCCGGATCGTTCCTCGCTCGGCAGGCATGCACTCAGGCACTTCCGGCGACTTCCGGATGATGAAGTTCCCGAAGTACCCGCCGGTCGTCTACGTCGAGAGCGTCAACTACTGCCTGTTCTTCGATGACGCGGAGACCATCAAGGTCCACGAGGACATCCTGGCGGCCCTCGCGACCGTCGCCCTGAGTGAGGAAGAATCGA
>NZ_JAXAVW010000007.1:0-294695 GCF_033949945.1 Lentzea miocenica | reverse complement strand
GCGTTGAAGTAACTCCAAAGAACGGCTCGTTCGGGTGAAAACGGGTCCGTCAAGCGCTTGGCGGCGTGTCGCGGCGAGGCCCGGCCAGAGTTCTCGGTCTTCATCCACACCGGCCGGGTTCATTTCATCGCCGCTTCGCGACGATTGCGATTGGGGCTTGACTTCGGGGCCCTTGCGAGGCGCATATCGGCCTTCAAAAGCCGGGCATAGAGAGCCCGGCCGATCCGAACACGGTAGCACCTCGCACCCAAAGTCAAGCCCCAATCGCGCGGTGGTTGCGTTATGACCGCTTCTCGGCGGTTCACCCTATTGAGTTCACGTTGGGCCGTTATCGTTTCGTGATCTTGCGGTAGAGTAGAACACGTGATCGAAACCCGACTCCTCTCCACCGACGAGCTGCTGCGCAGTCTCGTCAACGAGGTGATGGAGATCCGGGTTCGCGAGAATGCCGTCTTGCAGAAGATCGCCGAACTGGATCGGCGCGGAGCCGCGGGCGAGCTTGGTTACAAGAATCTGCCGCAGGTGTTGCGTCACGCGGTCCGATGGGATCTCAGCACGGCCAGGAAATGGGTCGCGAATGCCGGGTTGCTGGGCACGGAGATCACCCCGACCGGCAGCGAACTCGCCCCGGAACTTCCGGTGACCGCCGAGGCCGTGGCCGAGGGTGCGCTGTCGGTCGAGCACGTCGCGGTGGTCGCCGAGGTCATGAAGGCCTTGCCCGCCGAAGCCGAAGACTCCGTCGTGAGTTTCGCTCGTGAGCACGAGCCCAGTGCAGTGCGGGCGTTCGGCAAGGAATTGGCCTACCGGCTCTATCAGGACGACCCCGAGCCTCGCGATGCCGACCCCGCGCCGCAGGTCAACCAGCACGTGATGCGCTGGAAGAACGGCCAGTTGGAGATCAGGGCGCTCCTGGACACGGTCACCGGCGCCAAGTACGAGGCACTGCTCGACCCACTGGTCAAACCGCGCCCCGAGACCGCCGAGGACGGCCCCGACCTGCGCTCCCGCGCCGAACGTGAAGGCGACGCGCTGGCCGAACTGGTCGACCTGATGCTGCGTGCCGACCAGCTGCCCGAACACGGCGGCGAACCGGTCACGCTCACCGTGACCCTGCGGTACGAGGACCTCGCCGAGCAGGTCGGCCAGGCGACGTTGGACAACGGCGAGCGTGTCCCGGCCGATCAGGTCCGTCAGCTGGCCTGCGATGCGGGCATCATCCCGCTCGTGCTGGGTGAGAGGTCCCAGCCGATGAACATCGGCCGCAAGACCCGCACCTTCCCGGCCGGAATCCGCCGGATCCTGGTCGCGAGGGACCGCGGCTGCGCTTTTCCCGGATGCGGCCGGCCACCCAAACAATGCGACGCCCACCACATTCATCACTGGGCGAACGGCGGCGATACCTCCGTCGGCAATGGTGTCCTGCTATGCCGCCATCACCACACGCTGATCCACCAAAGTGAGTGGGACGTGGCAATGGTGCACGGCATCCCCACGTTCTATCCACCCCGCTGGATGGACGAGCACCGCAATCCCCGGAGAAATCTTCTCCATGCCGCCGCCTGATCGCCCCGACACAGCCGTGGCGGCGCGAAGCGGGCCATTCTTGCTAATGCCGCGATGGGTGAGCCGCTGCCGGTGTTCCGCTGGGCAAGCAGCCATAACGCAACCACCGCGCGATTGGGGCTTGACTTTGGGTGCGAGGTGCTACCAACGGCCCCGAAGTCAAGCCCCAATCGCAATCGTCGCGAAGCGGCGATGAAATGCACCGGTTCGTCAGAGTGCCTTCAGGCCGTCCGGAGTCTCCTCATGCCGCGCACCGCACTCCGCGCACGACATGTCGGCGGAGAGCCGCGCACCGCACGCGCAGACCCAGCCCTTCACGACCGCCGGGTTGCCCGCCACGAACGCGTGCGCGGGCACCGAGCGAGTGACGACCGCACCGGCCGCCGCGAACGCGTACTCGCCGATCTCGGTACCGCACACGACGACCGCACCGGCGCCCAGCGTGGCCCCACGACGGACCAGAGTCGTTTCGAGGGCGTCGCCGGTCTTCTTGACGTGGGCACGGGGGCGCAGGTCGTTGGTGAAGAGAACGTTCGGGCCGAGGAACACGTCGTCCTCGCACGTCACGCCGTCGAAGACCAACGTGCCGTTTTTGACCGTCACATTGTTGCCCAGCACCGCGCGCGACTCGACGAACGCGCCGTCGCAGATGTTGCAGTCACGGCCGATGCGGGCGCCGGGCAGCACGTGCGCGAACGCCCACACGCGCGTGCCGTCGCCTACGTCGGTTGACTCGCACAGGCCGTTGGGGTGGACCCGAACACCGGTCATCGCGCCGTCAGTCATTTCAGGGCCTCCGTCAGTGCCTCGACCACGCGGGCCTGCTGCGCCTCGGTGATCTCCGGGAACAACGGTAGCGACAACAGCTCCGCGGCCGACGACTCGGCCACCGGGTACGAGGCGTCGAGGTGGGCGAACGCGCCGGTCTTGTGCAGCGGCGTCGGGTAGTGGATGCCGGCGCCGATTCCCGCGGCGTGCAACGAGGACAGGACGCGGTCGCGGTCTGGCACGCGCACGACGTAGAGGTGCCACACGGGCAGGTTGCCGTCGAGGACGACCGGGATCCGCACGCGTTCCACGTCGGCGAGCATCTCGGAGTAGCGACCTGCGGCGGCGCGGCGGGCCTGGTTCCAGCCCTCCAGGCGGCGCAGCTTCGCGGACAGCACCACGGCCTGCAGCGTGTCGAGGCGGCTGTTGAAGCCCAGCACCGGGTGTTCGTACTTGCGCGGCGAACCGTGCTCGCGCAGCAGCTTCACGGACTCGGCGATGGCGTCGGACGTGGTCAGCACCGCGCCGCCGTCGCCGTACGCGCCGAGGTTCTTGCCGGGGTAGAACGAGGTCGCGGCCGCGGTACCGAGGCCGCCGACGGCGACGCCGTTGCGGCGTGCGCCCTGGGCCTGGGCGGCGTCCTCGACTACCGGCAGGCCGAGCGGCAGCAGCTCGACCGGCGCGGCCTGGCCGTAGAGGTGCACTGGTACAACGGCCTTGGTGCGTGAAGTGACCACAGAGGACACTTGGGAAACGTCGATCAGCAGCGTGTCGTCCACGCAGTCCACGAGCACCGGCGTGGCGCCGCAACGGGCCACCGCCTCGGCCGTGGCAATGAAGGTGTTGGCGGGCAGCACGACCTCGTCACCGTGGCCGACGCCCAGTGCACGCAGCGCCAGTTCGATGGCGTCGGTGCCGTTGCCGACCCCGATGGCGTGCGGAACTTCTTGGTAGGCAGCGAATTCCGACTCGAACCTGGCGACCTGGGGGCCGTTGATGAAGGCTGTCGTCTTGAGCACCTCTGCCCAGCCGTCGGCCACCTCGTCGGCCACCTGCTCGTGCTGGGCACGCAGGTCCACCAGTGGAATCTCGATCACGCGCTCTCCCCACGCAACGGGCGGGCCGGCACGCCGGCCCACGTCTCTCCTGCCGGAACGTCCTGCAGGACAACGGCTCCCATGCCGACCACGGCACCGGCGCCGATCTTCACACCCTCGCGCACCGACGAGCCCTGGCCCAGGTACGCGCTCTCCCCGACGTGCACCGAACCCCCGAGCGAGGCGCGGCCGGCGAACGTGACGCCGTCCGACACCTCGTCGTCGTGGGTGATCAGCACGTGTGGCATGGCCACGACGTGCCTGCCGATCGAAAGCGGGGTCGTGATCACGACACCCGCCAGCAACACCGTTCCAGCGCCCAGAGAAGCGCCGGACGTCACGGCCGCCGGGTGCACGATGGTCGCCCATCGCTCGTCCGGCAGGTCGAGCTTCGAGGCCAACGCCAGCCGGGACAACGGCCGCCGTGCGTTCGCGACGCACATGACGACGGCCGCGTCCGGATGCGAGGCCAGGTGGTCGAGCCCGCCCAGCACGGGCACCCCGTCGATCAGGGTGCCGTGCAGGGCGGTGGAGTCGTCCAGCGCCCCGAGGGGCTGCCAGCGCTCCGGGAGGAGGCGGACCGCCGCGAGAGTCTCGCGAGCGAGTCCGCCTGCCCCGACGAACAGCAGTGGCCTGGCGGTCACCGGCACTTCACCATCGTCACTGGAACACCACGTCCACCCAGTAGTTGCCACCGTTGTAGGTCGAGGTCGGGAACCCGGACCCGGCGGTGAACACACCGGCCGACGCGGTGGCGGCCAGCGGCGGTGAGGTCACCGAGCCGAAGTAGCCGGCGTTCACCGCGTAATGACCTGTGGTGGTCGTGTACGAGGCCACGTAGGTGGTCCCGGCCGTGATCGACACCGGCGAGGTGAACGTCAGCGTCTGCCAGCCCGACTCCGTCTCCGCGGAGAACGTGCCGGTCGCGAGGCGCTGACCGTCCGCGGACCAGAGCGACCCGGTGTGGGTGCCGGTGTTGCCGGCGCCCTTGTAGAACTTCACACCGGTGACCTGGCCGTTGGCCGTGGACGTGAACTTAACGCCCAGCTCGTACGCACCGTTGTCATCAGCCGAAGTCACCGTGGGCACGGTCGCTCCGCTGAACAACGAACACGGGCACGTTTGCGTCGTCGCGGAAGTGAACGACCACGTTTGCGCGTTGGCCATCATGTTGCCGAACGTGTCCGCGATCTTGACGCTCACCGAGTACACAGTGGACGCCGCGAACCTCGCGGCCGGCGTGAAGGTGGCCATCCTGCCGTCCGGCGACAACGCCAGCGTGCCGGCGATGCGCGCGCCACCGGGGTCGGTGACCGTGAACTGGGCCGAGCTCAGGTCGACCGGCTCGTCGAACGAGGCGGTGACCACCGAGGTGAGGTCCACTTCGGACGCTCCGCTCAGCGGGGTGCGACCCTGCATCACCGGTGCGACGTTGTCCGCGTTCGGCTGGTAGACGACGTCGACCCAGTAGTTGCCGGAGCCGTACGTCATCGTCGGGAACCCGGAGCCGGGCACGAACACGCCGTTCTGCTCCTGCGGTGCCGTCAGCGGTGCCGAGTTCACCGGACCCGTCGCGAAGTACCCGGCGTTCACCGCGTAATAGCCGGTGGTGGTCGTGTACGACGCGGTGTAGGTCTGGCCGGAGCTGACCACGACCGGCTGCGAGAACGTCAGCGTCTGCCAGCCCGACGCGGTCTCACCGGAGAACGTGCCGGTCGCGAGGCGCTGACCGGACGCGCTCCACAGCGAGCCCGTGTGCGTGCCGGTGTTGCCCGATCCCTTGTAGAAGCGGACACCGGTGATCTGGCCGGACTGGGTCGGGCTGAACCGCACGCCCAGCTCGTACGCGCCGGCGTCGTCGGACGACGTCACGGTCGGAACCGTTGCCGTGCTGAACAACGAACACGGGCAGATCGCCGTGGTCGAGGTCGTGAAGCCCCACTCCGCAGGTGTCGGCATCGCGACGCCGTTGACGTCCGCGATGCCCACGTGCGCCTGGTAGCGCGTGCCGGCCACGAGCTTGCCGGACGGCGTCCACGTCACGGTCTTCTGGTCGCCGGACAGCGACACCGAGCCGGTCAGCTTGGCGCCCTTGGGATCCGTCAGCCAGATCTGCGCCGACGCCGGGTCGACCGGTTCGCTGAACGTCGCCGTCAGCGCGCTCTGCAGGCCCACGTTCGTCGCGTCGACGCCCGGCGAGCGGTTCGTCACGGTCGGCGGCGTGGTGTCGCCGTTGAGACCGTTGCGGTAGATGACGTCGACCCAGTAGTTCGTCGCGTTGTACGACGAGGTCGGGAACCCGCCGCCACCGCCGTAGCGGTAGACGCCGTTGCCGCCGTCCTCACCGTTCCGCAGCGCGTGCAGCGACTGGTAGTCCGCGCCCTGGCCGTTGAAGTAGCCGGAGCTGACCGAGTACCTGCCGTTCGGGGCGTAGTACGACACGACGTAGGTCGTGTTCGCCTGCACCTGGACCGGCGAGTTGAACATCAGCTTCTGCCAGCCGGACGTGGTCTCCGCGGTGAACGTGCCCTGGGCCAGCAGCTGGCCCGTGGAGGTCCACAGCGAACCGGTGTGCGTGCCGGTGTTGCCGGTGCCCTTGAAGAAGCGGACGCCGAGCACCTCGCCCTTGCCGTCGAAGCGGACCTTGGTGCCGAGCTCGACCTGGGTCGTGTCACCGGCGTCGATCACGGCGGGTGCCGTGAAGTCGTCCCAGATCGTGCACGGGCAGGCCGCCGGTCGTGGCGAGCCGGTCGTGAACGTCCAGTTCGACTGCGAGGACATGTTGTTCGACGCGTCGGCGGCCTTCATCGTCACCGTGTAGGCCGTGGCGGCCGCCAGCGGCGTGGACGGCGTGAAGGTGATGGTCCTGGCGTCCGGCGAGATCGACTTCGTGCCGGACACCGCGCCGCTCGGGCCGGTCACCGTGACCACGGCCGAGTTCAGCGTGACGTTCTCGTCGAACGTGCCGGACACCGTGGTGTTCAGCGCGACCGAGCCGGCGTTGGACACCGGGGACATCGCGGACTGGATCGGCGCGCGGGTGTCGGGACCGGGATCGGTCGCCCACACCACGTCGACCCAGTAGTTGGTGTCGTCGAAGGTGTTGTTCGGGAAGCCGGCGCCGAAGCGGAACACGCCGTTCGCACCGTCCACACCGGACTTCAGACCGGTGACCGGTTCCATGTACGCCTGCTGGTTGAAGAACCCGCCGGTGTCGTACGCGAAGCGGCCTGTCGGGGTGAAGTACGAGACCACGTAGGTCGTGTTCGCGTTCACCGCGATCGGCGACGGGAAGAGCAGTGTCTGCCAGCCGGTCGGCGACTCGTTGGTGAACGTGCCGGTGGCGAGCAGGGCTCCGTTGGAGGACCACAGCGAACCGGTGTGCGTGCCGGTGTTGCCGGTGCCCTTGTAGAACTTCACACCGCGGACGTAACCGTTGCTCGCGGCCCTCCACTTGACGCCGAGCTCGAGCTGCGAGCTGTCGTCGGCGGAGGTGACCTTCGGGACCTCCTGGCCGGAGAACATGCCGCACGGGCAGGTGCGCGCGCTGACGTTCGGCGCGGCCTGCACCGGCGTGGACAGGTTCAGCGAGTCGTCCACGGCACGGACCCGCAGTGCCGCGGCACCGGACTGCGACGGCGTGTAGGTGTAGCTCCACGTCGTCTGCCCGGCCTGCCAGTTGGCGTAGTGCCAGCGGGTACCGCCGTCAGTGGAGACCTCGACGCCCGCGACCTTGCCGGACGCGTCGATCACCGTGCCGCTGAAGGTGTAGGGCTGACCCACCGTGGACTGCGCCGGCAGGGTCGTGATCTGCACGCCGGGCGCCGCGTTGTCGTTGATGGCGCCGGAGATGACGAGCTCGTCCGGCCCCCACAGCTGGTAGGGCTGCACGCCCATGTCCGCGAGGAAGTTGACGGTCGCCTGCTTGATCCGCTTGTCCGACGTCGGCGTGTTGGTGAGGAACGCGTGTTCGTCGTCGACGCCCCACGCCCACTGCACCGTGCCCGCGCCGAACACCAGTGCACCGGAAGGCGCGCGGTAGTACGTGATCGCGTGGGTCTCGGGGCCGCTTCCGTACTGGTCGCCGTAGTTCTTCAGCCCGTAGTAACCGTCGAGGTTCACCGTGGTGCGCGACATCTGCGCGACGCCGGCGGGCTGGTAGCCGTTGTCGTAGACGGTGTTCCACTCGTAGCCCAGCGTGCCGGGCTGGAACGTGTACGTGCTGCCGGACGCGAGGTTCACCAGGTCGGTGTTGCGCCAGAGCCGCATCTTGCCGTACGCGGCCGGGACCTGCAGCGAGTCGTCGCGGCGGCCGTTCACGGTGAACATGTTGCCCAGCAACGCGTTTTCCGGCCTGCCACCGTCCTGCGGTGGGCTGTAGCGCGGATCTCGCCAGGTGCCGGTCCAGTCGGCCAGGCCGTCGTTCTGGGTGCCCTTGGTCTCCTTGAAGCAGGCGATGGTGCGCCAGTCCGTCTGCGAGGAGTCGATGCTCTTCTCGTAGCGGGTCTTCCAGAAGATCTCGTTGCCGGTCAGGAACGCCATGTGCACGCCCGCGTCACGGGCGGCCATCACGTTGTTCCACTGCTCGTTCGACCAGTACTCATCGTGGCCGACGGCCATGAACACCTTGTGGTTCTTGATCAGGTGCCCGCGCCGCGCCGAGTCCACGTCGGTCGTGTAGCTCAGGTCGTACCCGTTGCGTTCCAAGAACCTCAGCATCGGGTACTCGGCGTTGAAGATGAAGTTCTCGTCGCCGTCGCCGCCGGTGTACGGGCGGTTGTAGCTGACCTTGTACGAGCTGCCGCCCTGGCCGGGGCCGTCACCGAAGTAGAGGCTGTTGCCGCCGTAACGGTTGTACGCGACCCAGGTGGCGTCGGAGGTCTGGAAGAAGACCTTGGAGGTGGAGCTGTCGTCGCGGACGACGAACGCCATCTCGTTCTGGGCACCGGTGTCGTTGCGGGTCATGCGCACGTAGTAGATGCCGGAAACCGCGGTGGACGGGATGTTCCAGGTGACCGAAACGGCCCAGTTGCCGCAGTCGATGAGGGCGGTCGGCGCGTCCCGCAGACATGGTGGCTGGTTCTGCGGTGTGTTCCGGTTGACCGTGCCCATGTGCCGGGCGCCCTTGCCGTTGTACCAACCCATCCGGTAGATGTCGAGCTTGTAGGACGACGCGGACGTCAGCATCTTGAAGCTGACGGTCTGTCCCACGTTGTAGCTGATGTCCGTTGTGTACCCGAGGATCGCGTCGTCGCGGTACTGGGCCTGCCAGTTGTCCGCGCCGGGCTGCGTGTTCTCACACGCGACCTTGTTGCTGACCGGGAAGTCACACGGAGCAGCGTTGGCGTTGGGGGCGTTGAACACCCCGAGCACGAACATAGTCGATGCGATTAATGCCGTGATCACAAGCACCCGCACGAGACGCGACTGCTGAGCCACCATTGGGTTTCACCTCTCGGACGGAAGTTACCGTGTGTGATCCACGCACTACGCTGGACAGCACAGGGCTGCTACTCCGAACGTCGGCGATCTCGTTAAAACTGTTACGTGTCAACACAAAAATGTTCCGGTGCAACCTGAATCTTTATCTTTCAAACACGTACGGTCATTTGGACTGTGTGGAGAGTTTCCGACAACGCTGACATGACCTGGTCCTGTTCGGACTCCGTCATGTCGTGGAACAGCGGGAGAATCAGCGTCCTGGCCGTGAAGGCCTCCGTCACCGGCAGCGGCGCGCTGGGGTGACCCTCGTAGGCGGGTTCGAGGTGTGACGCCATGATTCCGCGCCGTGCACTGACTCCGCGTTCGGCGAGCCCAGCAAGGACTTCCTGGCGGTCCGGCGCGCCTTCGGGCAACCAGATCCAGAACGACTGGTAGTTGGTCGTTCCGTACTCAGGGTCACGCACCGCTGTGACACCAGTGCCTTCGAGCAACTCGTGGTAGCGCGCGGCCAACTCACGGCGACGAGCGATGATCGCGTCCAGTTTGGACAGCTGCACCAGGCCGACGGCGGCCTGGATGTCGGTCATCCGGTAGTTGAACGCGGTCTCCAGGTACTGCTCGATGACGGCAGAACCACCGTTGTGGCGGTCCGCCGCGGAGACGCTCATCCCGTGTTCCCGCAAGCGCTTGAGCCGAACGGCCCAGTCCGCGTCGTCGGTGGTGACCATGCCGCCCTCACCGGTGGTGAGAAGCTTGCGCGGGTGGAACGACCAGGCAGCGAGCAGCGCGTTGGTGCCGACCGGCTTGCCCTGGTAGGTCGAACCGACGGCGCACGCCGCGTCCTCGATCACGACGATGCCGCGCGGTTCGCACAACGCCTTGAGCGCGTCGACGTCCGCGGGCACGCCGGCCTGGTGCACGACCATGACCGCGCGTGTCCGGTCGGTGAGGACTGGTTCCACTGTGGACGCGCTGAGGTTGCCGGTCGAGGCCTCGACGTCGGCGAAGACCGGGGTCGCGCCGGTGTAGCGGACGGCGTTGGCGGTCGCGATGAACGACAGCGACGGCACGACGACCTCGTCGCCGGGGCCGATGCCGAGCAGGTGCACGGCGAGGTGCAGGCCGGTGGTGCAGGAGGACACGGCGACACCGTGCTGAGCGCCGACCGACGCGGCGAACTCCTCCTCGAACTGCCGGACCCGCGGACCCTGCGCCACCCATCCGGACCTCACGGCCTCGGCGGCGGCGAGCGCCTCTTCCTCGCCGAGCAACGGCCGCATAACCGGAATCACTGGTACTGCCCCTTCATCGGTGGATCTGGCGTCTGCAAGTACCACCAACCCATGATCAAACTGCCGCCACCTACTACCAACCTGTTCGACGGCGGACGAGACGGCGGACGAACAGGTTGGTAGTAGGAAAGTGCCTGTTGATGTTGAGTTGGTGGTACTTGCAGACGCCGTAACAGTGGGGTGCGGCCGCGGCGCTGCGCCGGCCTGGGGGTGCCGGCGGGCGCCATGGCCGCGGTCTGGAGAGTTACGCGTCGGCCTGCTCGGCGGCGGCCTTCTCGGCACGCCACCACGCGACGAGGTCGCGCAGACCGCCGTCCATCTCGATCTCGGGCTTCCACCCGAGCTCGGTGGCCGCGAGGCTGATGTCGGCGAGCCGGCGCGTCACGCCGTTCACCTTGCGCTCGGGGCCGTGCTCCAGCGGCAGGTCTGAGTCCATCGCGGCAAGCAACGCGAGGGCGAGCTCCTTGAGCGATGTCTCCTGGGAGGACGCGATGTTGTACACCGTGTCCGTGACCGGCGCCTTGGCGGCGAGGATGTTCGCGCGGGCGATGTCGTGCACGTGCACGAAGTCCATCGTCTGGGCGCCGTCGCCGAAGATGAGCGGCGACTTGCCGTCGACGATGCGTTCCATCCACCGGATGAGCACCTCGGTGTACAGACCGTGGACGTCCATCCGCGGGCCGTACACGTTGAAGTAGCGCAGCGCCACGTAGTCGAGGTCGTACATGGCCTTGAAGCTGCGCAGCATGCCTTCGTTGAACGCCTTCGCGGCGCCGTAGAAGGTGTCGTTGTTGTACGGGTGGTGCCGTTCGTTCGTGGGGAACGACTCCGCCAGGCCGTAGATCGACGCCGAGGACGACGCGATGACCTTCTTCACCCCGGCGGCCGCGGCGGCCTCCAGGATCGTGAACGTGCCGTCGACGAGGCACTCCAGCGCCAGGCGCGGTTCCTCGGCGCACTGCGTGATGCGGATGGCGGCGAGGTGGAAGACCAGGTCCTTGCCCTCGGTCAGCTCCCGCACGAGCGCCTTGTCGTTGATGTCGCCTTCGACGATCTTGACGACACCGGACTCCAGCGCACTCGCCAGGTTCTCCCGGCGGCCGCGCACGAAGTTGTCCAGCACGACGACCTCGGCGGCGCCGGCCTCGACGAGCTGGTCCACCACCGAGGAGCCGATCGTGCCCGCACCACCGGTGACGAGCGCGCGCTGGCCGGTGATCGGCTGACCCAATTCCTTCTGACCCAATTCCGTCTGGCCGGACATCAGGAAACCTTGCCTTCAACTTGTTGAACAGGAACGAAAACACCGCCGGTGCGCAACGACTCCGACGCCGCCTCCAGCACCGCCAGCACGCGCAGACCCGCGCGGCCGTCGGTCAGCGGCGGGCGCTTCTCGGTGATGGAGGCCGCGAACTCCGCCATCATCGTGCGCAGCGCCTCGCGCTCCAGCAACGCCGGCGCGACCATGTCGCCCGTGCGGTACGAGATCGTGCGCTGTTCCTTGGAGTGGTCGACGCCCCGGTCGTAAATGGACAGTCGCTGGGACGGATTGTTGTCGTCCCACACCACCGTGCGCTGCGAACCGCCGATGACCATCGTGCGAATCTTCGTCGGCGACAGCCAGTTCACGTGCACGTGCGTGATTGCCCCGTTGGACAGTCGCACCGTGAGGTGGCCAACGCACGCGACGCCCGCGCCGATCGGGTCGGAGCCGTGCGCCGCGACCTCCACCGGGGTGACGTCGTCGGGCAGGATCGCCTCGAAGATCGACAGGTCGTGCGGCGCGAGGTCCCACAGCACGTCCACGTCCGGCTGCACCAGACCGAGGTTGATGCGCACCGAGTCGATGTACTGGATGTCGCCGAGCTCGCCGCTGCGGATGATCTTGCGCAGGTGCTGCACCGACGACGTGTAGGCGAACGTGTGGTCCAGCATCAGCGTGAGGCCGCGCTGTTCGGCGGTCTCGACGAGCTTGAGGCCGTCCTCGAAGTTGGCCGCGAGCGGCTTCTCCACCAGGACGTGCTTGCCGGCCTCCAGCGCCGCCAGTGCGACGGGCAGGTGCGTGGCGGCGGGTGTCGCGATCGCGACGGCGTGCACCTCGGGGTCGGCGAGGACCTCGTCGAGGGACGCGGTGGCGCGGACCGTCGAGTAGTCGCCGAGCACGCGCTGGGCGCGCTCGACGTCGAGGTCGCACAGGTACCTGAGGCGGAGCTCGGGCGTGGCCTGGGCGTTGCGAACGAGGTTCGGCCCCCAGTACCCCGCACCGATGACGGCGATGCCAATCACAGGAGTCTTCTCCATCAGTAGGCCCCCTGGCCGCCGAAGACGGCGCGGAAGGTCTTCCACATGATCACGAGGTCGAGGGCGAGCGACCAGTCCTCGACATAACGCAGGTCGAGGCGGATCGACTCCTCCCACGAGAGATCGCTCCGGCCGCTCACCTGCCACAAACCGGTCAGGCCCGGCTTCACCAGCAGGCGGCGCCGCACGTCCGAGGAGTACTTCGCGGTCTCCTCCGGCAGCGGCGGGCGCGGGCCGACGAGCGACATGCTGCCCGCGAGGACGTTGAACAGCTGCGGGAGCTCGTCGATCGAGTACCGGCGCAGGAACGTGCCGACCTTGGTGATGCGCGGGTCCTTCTTCATCTTGAACAGCAGGCCGTGGCCCTCGTTGGCGGCGGCCAGCCTGGTGCGCAGCGCGTCGGCGTTCGTGACCATCGTGCGGAACTTGATGATCGTGAACGGCACGCCGCTCTTGCCGACCCGCTTCTGGCGGTAGAAGACGGGACCGCGGCTGTCGATCATCACGAAGGCCGCGACGGCGAACATCAGTGGTGCCAGCAGGAGCAGGAGGACGAATGCGCCGACGCGGTCGACGACGTCCTTGACCAGACGGCGGAATCCGCTCAGCGCCGGTTCGCTCACCCGCAGCAGCGGCATGCCGAGCACGGCGCTCATGTGCAGACGGGGGCCGGCGACCTCCATGAGGCCGGGCGAGACGACCATCTCGGCCCCGGAGCCTTCGAGCGCCCACGCGAGCTGCTGGAGACGGCGAGGTGTCCAGTAGGCGTCGGGCGTGACGGCGACGATGCGGTAGCCACCGCGGCGGACGTGCTCGGCGAGTTCACGGAGCTGGCCGACGACGGGCACGCCGTCGACGTCCGTGCCGGAGCGGCCGCGGCCGTCGATGGTGCAGATCGCGTCCACGCGCCAGCCCAGGTGGGCGACGCGGCGCGTACGGGTGATGAGGTCCTCGACCGTGTCCAGGTTGCCGGCGGCGAGGACGGAGAGCAGAAAACGTCCTTCACTGCGGCCGCGGTGCAGCGGGCGGCGCAGGAGGTAACGCATGGGGAACGCGACCAGGGCGATCGCGGGGACCACGACGAAGATCCACAGGCGGGCGCCGGGGATGTCGACGGCGAGCGCTCCGAGGCCGAGCGCCACAACGGCACCGAACAAACCCCGGCCGAGTCTTCGGAACTCCTCGGCGCCTTGGCCGAGGACAGTCGGCGTCCACACGCGGTTGATCGCGAGCGAGCCGACGACGACAACTACTGTGAGTATGTCCAACAGTGCGAGGGAAATCGGGCCAAAAGCGGCGTGTCGCATGCTCATGACGGCGCCGGTGGCGATGACGACCAGGGCAATGGTCAGCACGTCGGCGGTGATCACGGCATAGCGGTAGCGACTTTCCCAGCGGGCGACGGGTGGGTGCGTCTGTCTGTGTTCCGACAGAGGATTGAGCGTGGAGCGCATGCCCTGGGCGTCACGGGCAGCGACGTCACGGGCAGCGCGGACCTGCTCACTCATCGTTCTGATCTCCCCGGCTCAGCGGCGATTCGGACGTGCACGTACGCAGGTCACCCCGAGGACCTCAATCTTGTGATCTCCGGCAACGCCCGATTCGCAGCGCCACGGCCGAAGGTCGCAACCGATGATTCGCCCGTACCGGCATCGGCGTTACAAGCCATGGAAAAAAGTTTCCCGATGACCGAATACCGGACGTGACGCGCGTCTCACCACCTGGAAACCGTAAGCGACGCAAGACGATCCCTGCGTGTCCACAAGGGACATAAAGGTTACGGATGTCGCGAGGCAATCGTTCAGATCAGGCCTTCAGGCTCTAGTCCGATCGACTGCGATTGTGCATGCGCTTACCGCTGAACGGAGTAATGTGTTACGGCCGAACGGAAATGCGAACCTCATCACCGTTGACGACCACCACGTCCCCTTCGCGCAACTGTGCGCCACGCCGGACCTCGACAGCGCCGTTGACGTGGACTTCCCCGTCCTCGATGAGCTCCTTCGCGTGCCCGCCGTCCTCGGCGAGTGCCGCCAGCTTGAGGAACTGCCCTAGCCTGATCGGCTCTTCGGAGATCTCGACCGTCCGCATGAGTCCCATCATCC
Organism: Lentzea miocenica; assembly: GCF_033949945.1. Taxonomy (NCBI): domain Bacteria; kingdom Bacillati; phylum Actinomycetota; class Actinomycetes; order Pseudonocardiales; family Pseudonocardiaceae; genus Lentzea; species Lentzea miocenica. Next base: position 280,127 of record NZ_JAXAVW010000007.1, on the reverse strand, counting down.
CAGTAGGGCGCGCCCCACCGCTCGCTCGGGGGCACGCACCAGCGCGGACGGGTGAAGTCGTTGACAGCCTTGAAGGATGAAAACTTCTCGGGGGTACGTCGCCTGGTTGGCGGTGTCGGGACTGGTGTGCGTGGCGATAACGATCTTCGCCGCGAGCGCGTACGTGACTCTGGACATGAGCCAGGCGAGGCCGGCACTGCACGGTCCGGTGCACTACGGCCTTCTGGTCGCGCACATCTTCACCGGAACGGTCGCGGTCCTGGCGGGTGTCTCGCAGTTCTGGCCCGGTCTGCGCAGGAGGCATCCGCGGGTGCACCGCGTGATGGGCCGCGTCTACTTCGGGGCGGTGCTGCCGTCGTCGTTGCTCGGCGTCGTGTGCGCCCAGCTGTCGTTCTACGGGCTGGCCTCGTCAGGGCCGCTGACGGTCCTGTCCGTGCTGTGGTTCGTCACCGCGGTCTACGGCCTGCGGACGGCACGGCGGCGCCGGTTCGGCGAACACCGCATCTGGATGATCCGCGGTTTCGCTCTGACCGGCGCCGCCGTGACGGGTCGCCTGTGGGGCCTGCTGCTCGGCACGCTCGTGCCCGACGGGGACGGGCTGCTGGTCTTCGCCACCGCGAACTGGCTGTCGTTCGTGGTGAACCTGCTGGTGGCCGAGTGGTGGATCCAGTCGCGGGGTTACACCCGGACCTTGCCCTCCGCAGCGTTGAGCCCGAGCATCTCGAGCAGGTCAGCGCAGTCGAGCGCGTTCGTGGCGTGACAGGCCACGGTGCGCGCCGCCTTGCTGTTCTGAATCGTGCTGTGCTCCTTTTCCAGAGCCTTGGCCTCGGCAAAGGTGCCGGTTTCGGGCTCGGCGATCGCGGGACGCGCCCAAGTCATGTCGTGCCTGCTTCCGCATCGGGGGATGTGGTCATCATGACAAGGGGATGTCCGAAACACCAGCTCTGGTGCTTTCCGTAATCATCCACCCACAGAGCGTGCAGCAGCCCGGATCATTGGAGAAAGCGTTTTCCGGGCTGCGGCTTGATCGATTGTTGCCAGGATTTCACATCACCGGCCGTACCGCAGCACGGACTCCACTTCGGTCACAAATGCAACCAGGCTTTCACCGTCCACATCGTCCGGCGTCGGACCGTCCACCGCAAGCCGTTGCAGCGCAACGGAAGTAGTGGCGCTCTCCCGCGCCAGGCGGCGGAACCCGAACGTGGCCTCGTACAGCGACACCGCGGTGCCCAGCGCGGCCAAAGTCGTTGCGGCGAAACCCCACATGGCCCTGCGCGGCCCGTCCGCCATCCCCACGGCAGCGGCGGCAGCGGCGGCGATGAAGAGGGCTGCGGCGATCGCGACCGTCCACGTGCGAGCGGCGGAGTAACGCTTGCGGCTGCGTTCGAAGTGGTCGAGCCGGTCCTGGAAGCGGTGGCGCAGATAGGCCTCCACGAACTGGCCCTCGCGCTGTTTGGTGGTCGCGGGTGGGGGTGGAACGCGGGGCGAGGCCGGGGGCTGGGGCGGGGCGACGCGGGGCGGGGGTTGAGCCGGGGGTTGGGTTACCGGCGCCATGCGGATCGTGGGATGGCTCGAGGCGGACAGGGCCGGCTTGGCGGCGGGCCTGTCCGCGGGCGTGGCGGCAGGCGTGGCGGACTTCGGCGGCGCGGGAGCGGCGGACTTCGCAGGCGGAGCTGCTGGTGCGGCTGGAGGAACCTTGGCCTGCGGGTCGGCCGCGGTCTTGCGCGGAACCGGTTTCGCGGCCGGGGCCGACGTCGCGTTCAGGGCCGGTTTCTCAGTCGGTTCCGGCTTCGCGTCCGCCTTCGAGGCCGGCGTCGCGGCCGGTTCCGGCGTCGCGGGCTGGGCTTCGTCCACAACCGTCTCTTTCTCGGTCTTCGCGGCCTTCTCGTCCTTCGACGTGCTCATGTCCGCACCACCTCGTGCTTGCGGTCGCTCACAGCGGCCTCCAGGTCCGCCACGCGGTCCAGCCGGTCGTCCTCGGAGGCCGGCGCCGGAGCGGCGAGATGGGCGAAGTACAGGGCACGCAGGCGTTCCGCGCGGGACCGGGCGGTGAGGTACTTGTCGAGTGACTCGCGTTTACGCGCCACGATCGTGATGGCCGCGGCGAACGCGCCACCCGCCACGACGAGCACGCCCGGCCACGGCGTGTCCTTGAGCCACGTCTGCAACGCGGCGAACACGGTCGTGGTCAGGCCCCCGGCGATGGCCAGCACGGCGGTGAGGCGGTAGCGGTTCTGTTCGACCTCGGCCTGCGCGTCGAGTTCCTGGAACGCCGGTGCGACGACCTGGTTTGCGTCGTGGATGGCGTCGGCAAGTGCCGGGTACGCGACGACGAAGCCGGGGTCGACCAGTGGGCGTGCTTCCGGTGCGCGGTAACGGATCTTCGGCCAGATCTTCGGCGGCCGGACGGGCTTCTCCTTGCCCAGCAACCGTTCCAGCGCGGTGACGGTCTTGCCGGGCCCCTCGTCGACGTGGACGATGAAGATCTTGCCGCTGCGCACCAGGACCGCGAGATCACCGGTGAGGTTGCCGGTGGCGATGCGGTCGGCGAGGCCGCCTGTGCCGGCGAGCACCAGCAGGGCGTTGTCGCCGCTGAGGTGGTCGATGACCTCCTGCTCGCTCTCGCCTCCGACGACGAGGGCGATCACCGGCTTCTTGTGCCGGATGGCGTCGACCGCGCGGAACAGCACCGGGGTCGCGTCCGTCCACTCCGAACCGGGCACGATGACCGCGACGCTGTGGTTGGGTTCCAGCGCGATCTGACCGTTGGTGGAGGTTTCCGTGACGTCGTGCACCTTGCTGCTCGGCGCGACGCCGACCACGACGGGCCAGCGCTGTTCGCACGCCTGCAAAGCCATGCCCAGCAAGTGGACAACGCCTCTGTCGGTGCCTTCGGTGACGAACACGGCGCCGTTGCGGGCCGCGGTCACGACGACGGATCTGAGCACCGGCAACAACTTCGCGGCGAGATCCGTCTCGATGTCTTCTGTGGAGCCGAAGACCGAGATCACCGTGCGTCCCCGGGGCAAGCCGAGGGCCTTGGGTTTGATGTCGGCGTCCGGCTGGGACAGCCGTTTGACTGTCGGGCCGCCTGCTGTGGGCATGCCGGGCACCATAACGCCGTGATCGATCGCAGACCAGAGCCGTTCAGACCTCGTCCTCGTCGTCCACGGGAACGTCCTGCCGCTGCTCGTGAACGTCGGCCTCGTTCGCCTCCAGCGGCGTCTCCGACGTCTCAGGTGGCTCGTGCGGGACGACCTCCCGCTGCTGTTCCTGCACGTCCGCGTCCGGTGCTTCGGGATTCATGTGCGGCGGTTTCCCTGCGCGGCGCCCGTCCACACCTGCCTGGTCAGCTCGTCGAGGTCGGCCAGGTCCGGCAACACCACGTCAGCGCCGGCGCGGCGCAGGTCCTCGACAGTGCTGCGGCCGGTGGCGACGGCGACGAGCCGCACTCCGGCCGTGACCGCCGCGTACACGTCGTGCGGGGTGTCGCCGATCAACACCACCTCATCGGGTGCGAACGGCCGGATGTGCCGCGCGCGTTCACGGGCGAACGTCACCAGCTCGGCGCGGTCGGCGTGGTCGTCTCCGAACGCGCTCACGTCCCAGTCGACGAGGTGCGCGAGCCCGAACTCCTCCAGCTTGATCCGCGCGACGCTGCGGAGGTTCGCGGTCAGCACGCCCTGGTGCACGCGCGGGTCGTTCGCGAACGCTTCTAGCGCCTGCAGCGCGCCGGGCAGCACCTCGCCGTGGCCGGGCAGGTCCGCGCGCCGGGTCTCGAACGAGTTCGCCAGAGCGGTGGCCAGCAGCTGGGCAGCCTCGTCCGTGTGCTCGATGCCGTGCTGCCAGAGGGTCTCGGCGATGATGTCGAGTTCGGTGCGCCCGCCGAGGTCGACGGGGCCTTTCAGCTGCATGCCGAACGCGGTCAGGAACGCCTCGCGGTACATCAGTCCGCCGAAGCCCCGTGCCGAGATCAGCGTGTTGTCGACGTCCCACAACACCAGCAGTTCGGGCCCGGTCACCGGACCACCACCCCTCAACCCGTAAAATCCCTGCTCATGACCTCGATCGACCCCGCAGAGCTGGAAGTCTGCCTGCGCGTGCTTGCCCAGGTCGAGGACCTGCCCGCGGAGCACGACGACGCGGTGCGCGTCCGCCTGGCCACCGCGAAGATCTTCAAGGCCGCGAAGAAGTTCCGTAAGTCCGAGCGCAAGGCCGCCATCACGGCCAACGACCGGGCCGTCACCGCGCTGACCGCCACCGGGTCGCCGGACCGCATCGACGACGAGACGCAGGGCCTCCCCCTGGTGTCGAACGCCCAGGGCGCCACGGCGGGCACGCTGCTGCGCGCGCGTTCCTGCTACACGTGCCGCCAGCGGTTCGTCGAGGTGGACGCCTTCTACCACAACCTCTGCCCGTCCTGCGCCGCCTTCAACCACGGCAAACGCGACGCGCGCACGGACCTGACCGGCCGCAACGCCCTGCTGACCGGTGGCCGCGCGAAGATCGGCATGTACATCGCGCTGCGGCTGCTGCGTGACGGCGCGCACACCACGATCACCACCCGCTTCCCGAAGGACGCGGCCCGCCGGTTCGCCTCGATGCCGGACTCCGCCGAGTGGATCGACCGGCTCAAGATCGTGGGCATCGACCTGCGCGACCCGGCCCAGGTGCTGGCGCTGGCGGACGAGGTGGCCTCCCGCGGACCGCTCGACGTCCTGATCAACAACGCCGCGCAGACCGTCCGCCGCTCCTCCAACGCCTACGCGCCACTCGCCAACGCCGAGCACGAGGCGCTGACCGGCGACGCCCGCCGCCCGGAGCTGATCTCGTTCGGCGGCCACGGCCAGCTGGCGTTGCCCGGCACCGCGGTCCCCGAGGCGCACTCGGTGACGACGCTGGCGCTGATGGCGGGCTCCAAGGACATCGACGCGGGCGGCCTGGTGCCGGACACCGCCCCGGTCAACTCGTGGATCCAGAACGTCGACGAGGTCGACCCGGTGGAGCTGCTCGAGGTGCAGCTGTGCAACTCGACGGCGCCGTTCCTGCTGATCTCACGGCTGCGTTCGGCGATGGCGAAGTCCTCGCACCGGCGCAAGTACGTGGTGAACGTGTCCGCGATGGAGGGCCAGTTCTCCCGCGCCTACAAGGGCTCCGGGCACCCGCACACGAACATGGCCAAGGCCGCCCTGAACATGTTGACGCGCACGAGCGCCGAGGAGATGCTGCAGGCCGACGGCATCCTGATGACCGCCGTCGACACCGGCTGGATCACCGACGAGCGGCCGCACCCGATGAAGATGCGGCTCGCCGACGAGGGCTTCCACGCCCCGCTGGACCTGGTCGACGGCGCCGCGCGGGTGTACGACCCGATCGTGCGCGGCGAGGCCGGCGAGGACCTGTACGGGTGCTTCCTCAAGGACTACGCGCCGTCGAATTGGTGAAGTTCAGCTGACGCACGTGTCCGAGGTACCCGTCGGACGCGCCCGAACGAGCCCTTTCGTCACCAGGTAGGTCTATTCGACCAAGTGTTCGAGTACCCATTTGTCATGAGGACAGTGTGGCGGGGAGCACTTCGGTTCGGCATGACGACGATGACGGTGCGGCTGGTGTCCGCGTCGACCGAACATCGCGGCAAGGTGCACCTGGTGCACCGCGAGGACAGCGGGCGCGTGCGGCACCAACAGGTGTGCGGGGAGTGCTCGCTGCGCCTGACAGCGGACGACATCGGGCGCGGGTACGAGCTCGACGACGGCCGCATCGTGCAGATAGATCCGCGCGACCTCCCCGCGCCGGAGGACGGCGTGATCGACGTCCAGCAGTTCGCGCCGCAGACCGACCTCGACCCGGTCGCGTTGCACCGCAGCTACTACGTAGAACCGGACGACCTGGCCGTCCGCTCGTACGTGCTGCTGCGGGAGACCCTGGAGCGCACCAAGACCGCGGCGATCGTGAAGTTCGCGTTGCGCGGCAAGGAGACTCTGGCTGCCCTGCGCCCGCAGCACGGGGTGCTCGTGCTGCACACGCTGCTGTGGCCGGACGAGGTGCGCGAGCCGCACTTCGCGTTCCTGCACCGCGACACCGAGGTGCGCACCGGCGAGCTGGCCGCTGCCGCCGCGCTGGTGCGGGCGCAGACACGCCCGTTCCGGCCGCACGACTACCCGAACACGCACCACGAGGCCTTGCTGCAGCTGGTGGAGGCCAACGTCTAGGCGGCTCCTGGTGGTGCGGGCGGACGACGCGCGTACCGGGGATGAACGCGGGTCGTCCGCCCGTGCCGCCAGGGGCGCTAGCATCGGCAGCCATGCTCGCCAGTCCGTCCGATCTCGTCGACCTGCTCGAATGCGAGCACCGCAGCTACCTGGCGCGTGACGAACGGCGTGGCGACCCGGATGAGCTGCGCCGCAGGGCCGCTCGGACGGCTGCGGAGATGCGCTCCGGCGCGGACCTGATCGAGAACGCCGTGTTCTTCGACGGCGCCTTCCACTGCTCGGCGCAGACGCTGGTGCTGACTCCGGACGGCTACGAGCCGTGCGAGGAAGCGCAGGAGGCCACTCCCCTGGCCGTCCTGAGCCTGACCGCGGTGGCGCGCGCACTGGGTGCCGAGCGGGCGCACCTGATCATCGACGGCCGGCGCACGTCGTTCCGCGTCGCCGACTTCGGTCCCCTGCTCGGCCGCCTCCAGACGCGGCTCGCGACGCCCTCACCTGCGCCGAAGCGGTCGTGGGGTGATGTCAGGGCCGCGTGCAACGGGTGCCGTTTCGCCCGCCACTGCGCTTCGGGGCGTGAGGAAGCGCGTGACCTGTCGCTCGTGGCCGGGCTCAGGTCCGACCAGCGGCGGAAGCTGGTTTCGGCCGGCATCGACACGATCGACGCGCTCGCGCGGACCGACGAGCGGCCCGCCACGCTCTCCCCCGCCAGCTTCACGGCGCTGGCCGCGCAGGCCCGGTTGCAGGTGCAGCAGGAACGCACGGGCGTGACCAGCTACGAGGTCGTCGCGCCGGAAGCGCTGCAGAACCTGCCGGAACCACAAGAGGACGACGTGTTCCTCGAAGTGGACGGCGACACGTTCCGCACGCCGGGCTGGGAGGGCACGTTCGCGGAGTTCGTCGAGCGCACGCCGACGGGCACGGTGTACCACTTCACGCCGCACGATCTCGTGGCCAGGTCCGCCCGCGCGGCGACGCTGGAGTCCGAAGTGGACGAACTCGTGCGGCGGTGCGTGGATCTGGGCGCGCTGACCCGGCGGGTGATCAGGGTGTCGACGCGGGAGTACACGCTGCCGGCGTTGAAACCGTTGCTGGACGACGAAGTTCCGACGCGGGGTGTCCGCGATCTGCTGGATAAGATCAAGCGCGAGCACGGTGTCGAGACCGCGGTGCGTGAGGAGCGGGACGAGGCCGCGCTGGAGAAGGCGGCCGAGCGGGCGCGCCGGATGGCGGCGCTGACCGAGCCGTTGCTCGCCGAGGGGCACGCGTTGTTCGCGGCGACGGTCGGGTACCACCGGCGGGAGGCGAGTCCCGCGTGGGGCGACTTCTTCCGGCAGGCCAGCGCGCCGATCTCGGACCTGGAGACGGATTCGCACTGCGCGGTGCCGATCACCCTGAGGGCAGAGGACTGGGTGCCGCCGAGCGGGCGGGTCCGGACGCACAAACGGCAGGTGCACGCGCGGATCGATCCGGAGCGGCCGCATCCGTTCGGTTCCGGGGAGCAGGTCCGGCTGCTGTACCCCGGCAACGTCACGCGCAATGCCGTTGTGTCGGACGACAACCCGTACGAGCTGGTGCTGACCGAGAGCAACTCGCAGGAGCACGGCGAGCTGCCCGTCGCGGTGCTGCCCGGCAGCCCGGTGCCGGCGTCGCCCAAGGACGAGGCCGTCGCGGAGCTCGCCGAACAGGCCGTGCACCTGCTGCCGCTGCTCCCCCGCAACCCCGGCATCGACCTGTTGCTGCGCACGCCGCCTGGACAGTTGCCGCAGCACCCCGACGTGGTGCAGGCCGTGATCAAGGCCGTCGACCAGCTCGACGGCGGCACGCTGGCCGTGCAGGGACCGCCCGGCGCCGGCAAGACGTACCTGGCGACCAAGCTCGTGAAGCACCTGATCGACCAGGGCAAGACGGTCGCGGTGACGTCCACGTCGCACAAGGCCGTGGAGAACGTGCTGCGCTCGGCCGACCCGGACATCCCGATGGCCAAGCGCCCCAAGGGAAAGCCCGAGGAGGACGTGCCGTGGGACCAGCCGAAGGACAACGGCGCGCTGGCTCGCTGGCGTGAGGAACACCCGCAGGGACATCTGGTCGGCGGCACCGCGTGGACGTTCTCCAACGCCGTGATCAAGGCGCAGCCGTTCGACGTGATGATCATCGACGAGGCCGGTCAGTTCGCGCTCGCCGACGCGGTGGCGGTGGCCACGGCCGCCAAGAACCTCGTGCTGCTGGGAGATCCGCAGCAGCTGCCGCAGGTCGTGCAGGGCGTGCACCCGCCGGGCAGTGACGCGTCGGCGCTCGGGCACCTGCTCGGCGACGCGGACGTGATCCCCGGCCACCTCGGTTACTTCCTGGCCCAGACGCGCCGGATGCACCCGGCGGTGTGCAAGCCGGTGTCAGAACTTTCTTATGCCGGACTGCTCCATTCGCACGAATCGGCGGCGAATCGCGGTATCGAGGGCATCGAGCCCGGGATCTACCTGCGCGAGGTCGATCACCGGCACAACATAACGGCGTCGACCGAGGAAGCGGACGCCGTGGTGGACACTGTGCGCTCGCTCGTCGGTCGTAGGTGGACGGACAACGGCGAAACGCGCGAACTGACCGATGCGGACATTCTCGTGGTCGCGCCGTACAACCTGCAGGTCAGGGTGATCCGCCGAAGGTTGGCAGATGCGGGTTTCGACGAAGCCCGGGTGGGCACAGTGGACCGCTTCCAGGGTCAGGAAGCACCCGCGGTCATCATGTCCATGACGTCGTCGTCCACCGTGGACCTGCCGCGTGGCCTGGACTTTCTTTTGTCACGTAACAGATTGAACGTGGCACTGTCGCGTGCCCAGGCGCTCGCCGTGATGATCTGCTCGCCACAGCTGCTGAACGCGGACGTCCGCGGCGTGGAACAGATGCGCCTGGTGGCGGGCATGATCGGCCTAACAGAAAACATGAGGATCTGTTCGTGGTGACACCTTAGCGTTGTCATACGGTGACCTTCCGAGTGCTCTGTGTTGCTAGCGTGGCGCGGTTCACCCAGTCGGGTGATCAAGAAATCGAATCGCTCGATCCGCCACGCACCATCCAGAGCAGGAGAAATCCGTTGGCAAGTAGAGTTCTCGGCGCGTTCGTGGTGACGGCCACCGCGACCCTGGTCTCCTTGGCGCTGGCCACCCCGGCCAGTGCGCACACTCCCAAGGTGGAGGCCTACTGCGACCAGAACGCGAAAGTGACCGTGCTGAAGGTGACACTCACCCAGTACGCGGGCGGCAACAAGAACACCGTGCTCGTGAAGGACGGCGGCACGGAGCTCCAGCCCACCAAGAACTTCAGCGAGAGCTGGTCGAAGACGTGGGACAAGCTCGACGCCACGGTCGACCACAACTTCGTCGTCGAGGTGAACGCGTCAGACACCACGCCGAAGAAGAGCTACGACTTCGACTGGGACAAGTTGGTCAAGTCGTGTGTCACGAAGGCGCCGCCTTCGTCGACCAAGCCGCAGGAGCCGACCCAGCCGGGTGTCCCGACCCAGCCGGAGGTGCCCTCGTCCTCCGTGACGCCGCCGTCGTCGTCGACCCCGGCTGCCCCGGCTCCCGGTGGCAGCACGCCGGAACCGCCGCTCGCGGCGACCGGTGCGTCCCCGTTGTGGCTACTGCTCTCGGGTCTGGGTCTCGTGGGTGCCGGTGCCGGCACGCTGCTGTTCCTGCGCCGCCGCCGCAGCGCGTGAACTAGCTGAACGACGAACGGGGGTGGCCGGCCGGCCGCCCCCGTTCCTGCTTGCCAGTGGTGTGACTCGCCGCTAGAGCTCCAAAGTGTCCGCTGGGCCGTGGCCTTGGCGGATGAACCACTCGGTGCCGAAGACGTAGGCGAACGTCTCGTCGTCCAGCGCCAGGAAGAGCGAGTGTTCGGCGATCTGCGAGGCGTGCGCGCGCATCGCGGCCCGCTTCACGTCGAGGTACTTCGTCACGTCGACGCCGACGTTGATCTCCGACTCCGCCACGGCGTCCTCCCCCAGCGGCGGCGGCTGGTCGAGCCCGGCGCGGTCGATCGCCTCGCGGAACCTGGACTCCTTCACCATCGCCTCGTACACGGCGGGTGTCGCGGCGATCTCGGCCGCGCGCTTGCCCACCCGGTGCACCTGGACGTGGTCCGGGTGGCCGTATCCGCCGAAGCTGTCGTAGATCGTCAGCGCGTCCGCGTCCTCCTCCCGCAGGACCGCGGCGAGTTTCTGGGCCGCCTCCTCGACGTCGGCCGTCCAGAACGATCCCGGCCGGTCGTTGAGCTCGTCCCCCATCATCCCGGAGTCCAGGTAGCCCAGGAACTCCACGCGCGCCACGCCCAGCAGGTCGGCCGCCACCTGCGTCTCGACGACCCGCCGCTGCCAGAGTTCCTCGCCCTCCTCCAGGAAGTCCGGGATCTCGCCGGACTCCCCGCGGGTCGCGACCACGAGCACGACCCGATGCCCCTCCTCGAAGGCCTTCCGCATCACGCCGCCCGTGACGATGCACTCGTCGTCGGGATGTGCGTGGAACGTCACCAGTGTCGCCATGCCCTCGACGTTACCCGCGAGTGGAACTTCGCCATTCCCCCAGGCACTCGCGGCTCTTTACGGTGGGGAACGGACCCTAGGCGGGCAGGGGAGGTTTGTCGTGCGCGTGCTGTGCACGGTCGCGTTCTCGGCTGCCCACGCACGGGCCACCCTTCCCCTCGTGTCGATGCTCACGTCGCTGGGGCACGAGGTGCTGGTGGCGGGCCCGGATTCGGTGCTGGCCGGGTTCGCCGGCGAACCGGTGCGGACCGCCGGTGTGCTGCCCGAGGTGTGCGACCAGCTGGCGGACCTGTTGCAGGGCGAGGTGTTAGCGCTCCCACCGGACTACGACCCGTTCGCCGACGAGATGATCGTCGAGTTCGCCGCGGGTCCGCACATCACGAACGCCGCGCGGGCGTTGCTGCCGGTGGCCTCGGACTTCCGGCCTCATCTCGTGCTGCGCGGGGGCATCGAGTTCGCGGGGCTGCTGGTGGCGGAACGGCTCGGTGTGCCGCACGTGGCGGCGCCGTCCGGGGTCGGGCCTTACCTGGACCGGGTGACGCTGCTGAACGCTCTGAACGAACGCCGCGCGGAACTTCGCCTGCCGCTGCACGAATCCCTCGACTCGGCGCACCGGTACGGGCGGCTGGACGCGGTCCCGCCGGGTTACTCCTTCGCCCGCCAGCCGATGCCCGCCGCGTTCGCCTTTCAGCAGCCGTCGCACCACTCCGCTGGGGAACGGCTGCCGCAGTGGGTGGCCGATCTGGACCCGTCGCGGCCGCTGGTGGTGGCGTCGACGAGCACGTCCGGCGGGGTGTTCGCCACCGAGTCGGCGTTGCGGTTGTTCGACTTCGACGCGCTGCCGGACCAGGCGTTGCGGCATTCGCCGTTGGCTCACCTGGAGACGGTGGTGGCCGGGCTGTCCTCTGTGGACTGCGAGGCGGTGGTGCTGACCGGCGGGTTGCCGGTGCAGGACTCCGGGGCGGCGAACGTGCACCTGGCCGAGACGTTGCCGCAGGCGTTGTTGTTGCAGGCGGCGGACTTGCTGGTGTCGCACGGGGGTTACAACTCGATTCGGGAGGCCATGCGGGCCGGGGTGCCGGTCGCGGTGTTGCCGGTGCTGCACGACCAGATGCACAACGCCCACCGGGTCGGCGAACTCGGGCTCGGCGTCCGGGTGCAGGACTTCGAGGCGGACGCGGTGGCGTCCGCCTGCCGGTACGCGCTGACGAACGCGGCGGTGCGGCAAGGAGTGCGGAAAGCGCAACGGCACATGCTCGGGTTGCCGTCCATTCGCGAGGTGGCCGGATATCTCGAACGGATCGTGCAGCGCAACCGCAGGCTGGTCAGCATGTGAAAGGGCGGCGTCCCCTCAGGAAGGAGAGCGCCGCCCCTCGGCGAACTCGTGGAGCTATCGCAGGGTCAGGTTCCAGGCGTTGATGTACCCGGTGTCACCGGAGTACACGTCCTGGACCCGCAGCTTCCACGTGCCCGCCGCGACCTCGGACGAGGCGTTGACCGTGTAGGTCGCCACCACGTTGTCGGCACTGTCGGACGAGGAGGAGTTCTTCAGCCGGTAGGCGGTGCCGTCCGGCGCGACCAGGTCGATCACCAGGTCGCCGCGGTAGGTGTGGACGATGTCCACCCCGACCTTGGTCGTCGAGGAGGCGTTGCCCGTCACCGTGGAGCTGATCGAGGAGGTGACGGTGCCGAGGTCGGCGATCGCCACGTCCGTGGTGTTCTCCAGGCCACCGCTGGGCGGCGGCGTGGTGTCCAGCGCGTTCACGGTCTTGGTCGCGTCGGCCAGGCCGGCGCCACAGCCACCGCTGCACGTGCCGGGGATCGCCCTGGCGTTGGTCTTGATCAGGTCCTTGACCTGGGCCGGGGTCAGCGACGGCTTCTTCGCCACCAGCAGTGCCGCGAGGCCCGCGATGTGCGGGGCGGCCATCGACGTGCCCTGGTAGGGCTTGTAGTTCTCGGCACCGGGGACGGTCGCGCCGGCGTTCAGCGTCGACCAGATGCCGTTCTCCGGCGTGGTGATGGTGCCTGGGGTGTCGGTGCCGCGACGGGTCTCGCCGCCGGGCGCCGCCACGTCGATGCGGGTGCCGTAGTTCGAGTAGAACGCCTTGTTGCCCTCACGGCCCAGTGCCGCGACGGTCACCACGCCGTTGCAGTTGGCCGGGGTGAAGTTGGCGACGTTGGCGTTCGAGTTGCCGGCCGCGACGACGACCGTGGAGCCGCGGTTGATGGCACCGTTGATCGCGTTCTGGTAGGTCGTCGAGCAGGACGACTGACCGCCCAGCGACATGTTGATGACCTTGGCGGGCGTCGCGTTCGCGGGCACGCCGCTCACCGTGCCGCCGGACGCCCAGGTGATCGCGTCGGCGATGTCCGAGGTGGCGCCACCGCACTTGGCGAGCACGCGCAACGGCTGGATCTTGGCGTCGTAGGCGATGCCCGCGATGCCCTTGCTGTTGTTCGTGGACGCGGCGATCGTGCCGGCCACGTGCGTGCCGTGCCAGGACGAACCCTGGTCAGCCGGCGGAACGGGCTGGCCGTTGGCGTCGGTGCCGCACTCACCGCGTGCGGTCCAGTCACCCTCGTCGGCCGGGTTGGAGTCACGGCCGTTGTTGTCGCGGGCACGAGCGGAGTCGGAAACAAAGTCGTACCCCGCGACGACTTTGGATGCCAGATCGCTGTGCGCGACGTAGCCGGTGTCGATGACCGCGACGGTCACACCGGAGCCGGTGGTGCTGGACCACGCACCGGGCACGTTCATGCCCGCGGTGGCCTCGAACAGGTCCCACTGCCGGGAGTACTCGGTGTCGTTCGGGTCGGCGAACGGCTGCATCAGCAGGTCCGGCTCGACGTAGGCGACCTTCGGGTCGTTCTTGAACGCCTGGATGGTGTTCTCGGCGTTCGTGGTCTTCGAGCCGAGGTCGACGACGACCGCGCCACTCGCCATGCGGCGGTGCACGGACTTGCCCTTGTTCTTCGCGTCGTCCGAGGCAGCGGTGTCGGACGAGGCCTCGGCGGTGCCGGGCTTGTAGCCGACGATCAGCCGCTCGAAGGGGCGGTTCACCTGAGTCGAGTCCGGCTGGGACTGGATCCCGCTGGGACCTGCCCAAGATGATCCAATACTGACTGGTGAGACAACGCTGAACACGGCGGCGGAAACTGCCGCGGCGCACAGGGTCGTGCGTCGCAATCCGTTCACGTGAGGTCCTTCCACGCAGGGCCTTCGCGTGCCGTTGAGGGCGTCAGTGTTCTGAACCGGCTGCGGAGGTGACGTGGACCGTAAGTCGGGTCACACCTGCGAAAACAGGTCTAGCGGAGTCCGGTTTCCGACACTGGCGTGTTCACGACAGGGCTACTGCTCTGAATGGCGCACAATATGGCCGTGTTCGGACACTTGGGCGTCTCTCCGGAGCTAACGGCCGTTTACGAGCTTCTGGTAACGGGAGGCAGCCGCACCACCGACGAGATCGGCGTCGCCGTCGTGGTGCTGGAGCAGATGCGAGAGCTCGGCCTGGTCCGGCACCTGCCCGGCGACGTGTGGCAGGCGGTCGCGCCCGATCTCGCGGTCGAGGCCCTGATCGCGGCCCGTGAGGAGGCCAACCGGCGGGCTCGCGCGGACGTCGGCCCGTTGATGGAGCTGTACCTGCGCAACCGCGACGAGGAGCTGGCGGACAACGCGTTCGTCGAGGTGGTGTCCGGAAAGGACGCTGTGCGCGATCTGTGGCGGACGTTGCTGGGCGGTGCGCGCGAGGAGGTCTGCGTGCTCGACCAGCCGCCCTACCTGTCGCCGCAGGAGGAACACGCCGAACTGGAGGACTCGACGCGGCAACGGGACGTGCAGTGGCGCGTGGTCTACGACAGGTCCGCTGTGGACCTGCCGGGCCGGGTCGCCGAGATCATCGAAATGGTCGCGGCCGGCGAACGGGCCCGCGTCACGCCGACGCTGCCGTTCAAGCTCGCCGTGATCGACGCGCACGCCGCCGTGCTGCCCGTGGCGTCCGGTGACGTGATCGACAAGGTGCTGCTGATCCGCCCGTCGGCGTTGCTGGACGTGCTGCGGTCGACGTTCGAGCTGTACTGGGACAAGGGAATCCCGTTCAGCCCCGGCGGGATCTACGCGGCGGCGGCCGACATCGACCCGAACCTGCTCGGGCTGCTCGCGGCCGGGCTGACCGACGAGTCGATCGCCCGGCAGCTCGGGCTGGCGCCGCGGACCGTGCAGCGGCGGGTGCGGCAGCTGATGGACCGGTGCGGCGCGCAGACCAGGTTCCAGGCCGGCGTGCAGGCGATGCGGCGCGGCTGGCTCTAGCCGGAAACCTGGTGGCAACCAAAAGTGATCTTGCGGCGTCTCCCTCTGTGCAAGCACACATCACCAGGGGGATACATGCGCATGCGCAACGTGATGGCGGCTGCCCTGACGGGCCTCGCACTCATCGGTCTCGCGGGCACGGCGACGGCGTCCGCATCGGCTTCCACGGACCTCACGTGGCCGCCGAAGGACATCACGCCGGTCCACAAGACCAAGGCGGAGCTGCAGAAGCAGGCAGACGGGTTCTCCGCGCGGCAGCAGCAGACCTACCCGCGGGCGTTCCGCGGCGCGCAGAACGTCTCGCCGGGCAACTGGGGTGGCGAGGCCGAGGGCGTGTTCGACGACATGCAGTACATGGGCAACACCGTGTCGTTCACCTACAACGGCCAGAACGTCACGACGTACACGCAGGTCAACGCGCCGGGCGCGCACGCGTGGTCGCCGAAGGAGTACTGCGAGACCACCACGTGCACCCGCACGGTCAGTGACCACCGGGGTGGCGTGACCGTGTTCTCGAAGGACGAGCGGTTCGGCATCACGTCGGCGCGGAACTTCCGCCGCAACGGCGAGGTCGTCTGGGTCCAGAGCTGGACGCCGGGCACCGAGGCGCGGCTGGCGGCTCTGGCCACCGACCGCGCCTTCACCTTCACCAGGTAGTTCTGGCAACCAAGTAGTTCTGGCAACCAGGTAGTTCTGGCAACCAGGTAGTAGTTCTGGTGCGGGCGCTTCCGGTCATGGAGTCACCGGAAGCGCCCGCTCTCTCAACTGATGACCTTGCGCGCGGCCACCAGCTGCCCTTCCGCGAACCCTTCGACGCGCACTTCGCGTCCGGCCGCGGCCAACGTCACGACGTGCGCGCCGTCGGTCACGTCCTGCGAGGTGACGGGGCGGCCGTCGACGTAGACGTCCACCCGGTCGAGGTTCACGGTGTCCAGTGAGACGGTCGTCCCGTCGACCGCCACGCCCAGCCTGCGCACCGGCATCGCGGCGAGCAGCGAGCCCGCCTTGGCGAGCAGATCCACGTTGCCCTGCAACAGGTCTGCCCGCGTCACCCGGTGCTGGTGCGTCGGTCGCACGCCCAGGTCCTCCACGGGCGTGCCGGAGAGCTTGCCGACCCGCAGCGTGCGGCGGATCGACACGCGCATGTTCGCCTTGCCCGGCAACGTCTTGTACGGCGACTCGGTGTCGCCCGGCCCCGGGATCTTCAGCAGCGTCATCAGCAGCCCGTGCGTCCACACGTTCGCGCCGCCGGCACCGGTGTTGTCGTCCACGCCGAGGATCGGGCCCAGTTCGTGGTCGGCCCAGCCCGCGGCGAAGATGTCGGTGGCGGAGTAGCAGCGCGCGTCGGTGATCAGCAGGACCGGGCCGTGGTAGGTCTGGCCCACGGCGTTCGCGCCGTCGACCGGCGTGATGGTGTGGGCGCACGAGAACGCCTGGCCGGTCTCGGTCGAGGAGTCGAGCGACGGGAACCACGGGCCGAGGTCGATCTGGCCGGTCGGGTCGTCCGCGTGCCGGCGGCAGATCCGCAGGTTCAGCGGCGTGCTGAGGAACTGCACGGGTTCCGGGTCGACGCGCCGCGGCGTCATCGTCTGCAGCAGGAACTCCGAGGCGAAGATGTGGCCGCCGCCGTTGTCGCGGACGTCGACGATGAGCCCGTTCTGCGGCAGCAGGGCCGCGAGCCTGATGAACTCCGCGAGGAACGCCTCGGGGTCGTCCACGCTGAACGTGAAGATCCGCAGGTGGCCGAACTCACCGGACGGCGTGGTGACCGGACGGGCGCGGAACACGCCGGGCATGGTCGTCGGGACATCCTGCGCGGCCATCGCGACGGCACCGCCGGTGGCCTCGGCCTGCACGACGTTGGGCGCGTGCAACAGCTTCTTGGCGCGGGCCTTCTCGTCGGAGTCCAGATCTACGCCCTGCGCGGCCGCGGCGGGCGACAGCGAGTCGACGTCGGTCATCGGCGGCAGGTTGTCGATGACCTGCCAGTCGACCCGGATCTCCTCGGCTCCGGCCGCGCCGCGGTAGGTCACGACGACCCAGGCCTCGTCCGGCGGGAGCTGGATCACCAAGGGCCGCAACGTGAGCGACTCCAGGCCGCGGGCGAGGTTCGCGGCGGTGTTGCTGCCCGCGAAGATCGCACCGTTCAACGCGACCGCGCGGGCGATCGGTATGCCGTTCCAGTGCGTCACCACGGTACCGGCGGCGAGACCGGAGAAGTTCGCGACGGTGCGGGTGACGAGGTACTCCTCGGTGCCGTCCTCGGCGAAGCAGCGCTCCAGCTGGAACGGCAGGAAGGCGATCTTGCCCGCGTACGGGGCGGGCAGCAGGTAGTTCGTGTGCAGGTCGCGCACCGAGTGGAAGGTGCTCGACAGGTCGCGGTGGAACTGCCACTCGGGATCGGCCGTGGCGTCGGTCTGCCGTTCGAGTCTGGCTCGTAGGACCCTGAGTCTTTGCACGGGGTTCACCGCGTGCATCGCGACTTTGAGGGGCAGATGCGCGTAGTTCTGTTCCAGCAGCACGAGCGCCTGGTCGACGATCAGCTTGCGCTGCGCGAGGGTGAGCGTGCCCGACGTCGCGAGGAACTCGGCGAGTCCGACGGAGTTTGCGACGTTCGGGTGAGCGGTTGCGGTCATGGCGGGCCTCCTTGCCAAGTAGAGGCTTTCCAGGGCGGCTGGATACACCTTTTTCACCCGTTCGGCCGCTAATTGGAGCAGTTTTCCAGACGACAACTGGAGTAAAGGGAGGCCGGCGATGAGTCCACGGGCCTTGGAACTGCGCATCCACGGGGTGAACAACACGCCCCCGGACGCCATGCTGGCGCTCCCCGACCACGCGGTCGAACAGTTCCGCGGCGACCGGTTCGGCAGCTTCTGGCGGCCGAAGCCGGACAAACTCGCCGAGTTACCGACCGATCACGCCGGGCAAGTGCCGCAGGACGTGCGGCGCGAGGCGTACTCGTGGGGCGGCATGGCGCGCAGCACTCCCGGGGTGCCGGGCAGCGGGGTGCCGTCGGTGCTCGCGAACGTGCTGGGGCGCATCGGGTGGGCGCTGCTGCTGCCGTTCGGGCTGGCGAACGTCGCCTACTGGTCGCGCAAACTGCCCGACGACTCGATGCCGACGACGAAGCACATGGTGTGGTGGAACGCCGGGCGCGGCGCCGCTTCGACGCGGTTGTTCGGGCTGGGGCTCACGGTGTTGCTGGTGCTCTCCGTGTGCGAGGTGGCGATCGACATCTACGCGATCCAGTGCTCGTTGCCGGGCACGACCTGCAAGCGGCTGCCGGAGTTCCTGGACCTGCTCGGTGATCCGGCGCGGCACATCAGGGTGCTCGCCGCGTCCGCCGTGCCGGTGTTGCTGCTGCTCGGCCTGCTGGCGCTGACGTCGTTGTCCCGCAGCAGGTACGAGGGAACGACGATGCGGCGCAAGCCGGTCCGGCGGGCCGGGGTGATGCTCAGCCGGTCGTCCATGTGGGAGGGCAGCCCGCGGATCCGCCGGCTCACCCGCCTGCACATCGCGGCCGGATGTTGCGCGGTGGTGCTGGTGACGAGCGCTCAGCAGTTGCAGCACGCGTTCTTCCTGGTGCTGAGCGTGCTCGCCGGTGGACTGCTGGCGACGGTCATGGGCCGGGTCGTGGTGACGGCGACCGACTGCCCGGACGTGCCGTCGACCGAGAAGGGCGGCCTGTGGTCGTGGCTGCTGATGATCTCGTCGGTGATCGTGCTGGTGGCGCACGGATTCGCGCTGTACGCGATCGCGCCGGAGTTCACCGGCCCGCTGTGGCTGACGTCGTGGGGGCCGCCGGTCGTCACGGTGGCGTTGCTCGGATCGGTGCTGGCGGCGTGGTCGTGGCGGCGCAACGACGCCAAGGGGCCTTTGGTTCTGCTCGTGCTGTTCGTCGTGTCCATGGTTGCCACGTATTGGGTTTCGCTCGCGTGGGTCGGCGCGGCGGTGTTCGGCGGGGTGCTCGCGTGGCGGGCGCGGCCGCGGCACGGTGACGAGTGGCAGGCGTGGCGCGGCGCGGGACCCGGTGTGCTGCTGGGGTTGTCGCTGACCTCGTCGGTGATGCTGTCGACGGTGCTGGTGCTGACGTTCCGCGGGTGGGTCGGGACCGGGCTGCGGGCGCCGTCGTTCTACTCGTGGTTCAGCGCGGCCTTCGCGGTGGCGCTGGTTCCGCTGGTGCTGCTGGTGATCGCGCAGGCCGTCACATTGCTGTCGCGGCTGCTCGCGCCCGCCGTGCTCGACGGCGAGGCCGAGGTGCTCGTCGTGCGGGTGCGGCACGTGGTCGCCGTCACGCACCGGGCGGAGAACGTCATCGGCGTGCTGTCGACGCTCGGCGTGCTCGCGCTGATCCTGACCTGCTACCTGACGTTCGACGCGCCTTCGTGGTCGCAGTGGCGGGGCGTGACGTGGGTGGTGGGCAAGGGCGACTGGGTCACCGGCCTCGCCGGGGTCGCGGTGATCGGGTCGTTCGTCGGCGCCGGCATGCTCACCAACCGCCGGCCGCTCGGGCTGTTGTGGGACCTGATGTGCTTCCTGCCGCGCACGGCGCACCCGTTCGCGCCGCCCTGCTACGCCGAGCGCGCGGTGCCGGAGATCGCCGACCGCTCCCGCGAGTTCCTGGACGAGTCGCCTGATCATCGCGTGGTGCTGTCCGCGCACAGCCTGGGCGCGGTCCTGGCCGTGGCGGCGCTGTTCGCGTTGCCGGAAGGGTATTTGCGGCGGGTTCAGCTGCTGACGTACGGCGTGCAGCTGCGGCCGTACTTCGGGCGGATCTTCCCCGAACTGCTCGGGCCTGCCGTGCTCGGCACGCCCGAGGTGCGGGCGGGCGCGTTGTTCTCGTGCGACCCGTGGCGGCGAAAGCCCGGCGAGGCACCGGAACGCGGCCTCACGACGTTGCTGGGTGAGAACTGGATAAACCTGTGGCGCCGCACCGACTATCTCGGCTTCCCGGTGCACGGCTGGGAGGACAACCCGCTTGATCGTCGCGCAAATGAGACGGACGGTTCTCCGGACACAGTGGAGACTCATGGCGGTTATCACCTGTGCGCGGCCTATCGGCAGGCGTTCACCGACCTCGTCTCAATTGATCTGAACCGGTCACCCGATGGTGGACGTGGAGGGGGTGGGAACCTGGAACGCAGTTGACTCAAGGAGAAACATGCGCACGACTGTGGCCGCCCTCGTGGGTGCCGTACTGCTCACCGCCGGACTGGCCGCCTGCTCGAGCGAGGCCCCGTCCTCCTCGACGCCGGCGCCGCCCGCCATCAAGCCGGTGGCCGAGACCGACGTCGCGGCCCCCGCGGCCTCCGGTGACCAGCCGAAGGGCATCACCTACGACGTCAAGCGAATCCCGTTGGGCGCCAAGCTCTCCGCTGGCTCGTCCGTCTCAGATGGACAGACGACGGTCGAGCTGAAGGTGTCCGGCCTGCTGCCGAACACCAAGTACGGCTCGCACGTGCACACCAAGCCGTGCGGCGCCAAGCCCGCCGACTCGGGCCCGCACTACCAGAACGAGAAGGACCCGGTGACGCCCAGCGTCGACGCGAAGTACGCCAACGCCCAGAACGAGATCTGGCTCGACTTCACCACCGACGCACAGGGCGCGGCGACCGGCACCGCGACGGTGAAGTGGGAGTTCCGCAAGGGCGAGGCGAACGCGGTCATCGTGCACGCCGCGCACACCAGCACCGAGCACGGCAAGGCGGGCACCGCCGGTGACCGCCTCGCGTGCCTGACCGCTCAGTTCTGATCGCTCGGTTCCAGCCCCTGACAAGGCCGGGTCAGGGCCAGGCCAGGGCCACACCCCCAGTGAGGTGTGGCCCTGACACCGGTTCCAGCACCGCCGCGCGCACGAGGTTGAGCACCTCGTATCGGGGTCCCGCGCGGCGGACCAGTCCACGCACGCACAAGGCGCGCGCAGGATCGTGCCCGGTGCCGGGTGCGTCCGGGCGGTCCCAGCCGGACCCGTCGGCCATCCGCGTGAGCAGCGCGAGCTCGTCGGAGTCCAGTGTGGACAGCGAACGGCGCAGCGAGTCGCGCAGATGGGCCGAAGTCGGGTCCATCGGGTTGGACCGCAGCCGTTCCAGCAGGTGCTGCGGCGAGTAGACCATGAACCACCCGGCGGCGAACTCCAGCGCCGACGGCAGGCCGTCCAGCTCGTGCACCAGCCCGGTCAGCGCGGCCTGGTTGCCGGGTTCCGCCCGGAAGCCTGGCCGCACCCGGTGCACGTGCGTGAGCAGCAACCGCACCGCGGCGTCGTCACCCAACGGCGCCAGCGGGAACACGTGCTCGCCGGGCAGCCCCGTCGGTGCCAGCGCGGTGACGACGATCCGCAGGCGCGGATGAGCGGCCAGCAGGCACAGGTCGGGCAGGCGATCGGTGACGAGGACGGTGTCCTGGTCGTCGTCGATCACCGGCGTGCGGGCCGGATGCCACAGCACCGACCAGCCGAGCCGGAAGTGCAGCTCGCCCGCCACCTCCAGGGCGAGCCGGGTCTTGCCGACGCCGCTGACGCCGGTGATCGTGACCAGCCGCCGCGCCGCGCCGGGTCCGCCGGCACACGCGCCGTCCGTCGTGCCGGCGGCCAGCAGGTCCGCGGCACCGCGCTGGAGGCCCCGAGCCGAGGTGGCACCCTCGGTTTCGCGGCCGTTCACACCGCCACCCATGGCCCACACGTCAGCGGCCTCGGCCTGGCGTTCCCCGGCCTGGGCAGCAGCCACGGCACCGTGCCCGTGCGTGAGCACCGCGGCACCGCCCTGGCGTCCCCGAGCCGCGGCCGCACCCTCGGCCAGCAGGTCCATCAGTGCGAGGGTCTCCACCTCCCGGCCCACGATCACCGCGGCCGGCGCGGGTGGTGCCACCGGCACCGGGCCCGCCGGCCTTCCCCCGGCCTGTTGCAGGTTCGCGCGGCTGCCCTCGTCCAGCCGCAGCCCGTCCGCGAGCAGGCGCACCGTCTCGGCGCGTGGCGACCGGGTGCGGCCGCATTCCAGGTCGCGGATGGCCCGCACGCTCACCATCGCGAAATCAGCCAGCTGTTGCTGGGTCAGGCCTGCGTGGATGCGGTGCGTGCGCAGTAGTTCGCCGAACTCCCTCATGCCCGTTCCCTCCTCGGACCTCGAGTCTCGGGCCGTGGGAGCGGCGAAACATGGGGTGTGGCCCCCCATATTCACCTTCGGGCACAAATCTGGGGGACTCGTCCCCATGTGCCCGACGGGCGCGCGTGCGAGGTTCTCCCGCGTGACCTCCGCGGCCGGGACCAGCACCGGCGAGAGCTGGACAGCGGCCTTCGCGCACGCGTTGCGCCCGTTGATCGACGCTGCCCGCACCGAGGTCGCGCCGCCGTTCGACGCCGCGTTCGCCGAGCAGCTCGGCCGGCGCCTGGTGGGCATCGCGGCACGCACGCTGGTGCTGGAGCTGCACCGGGCCCGCGGCACGTTGAACGGGAGCACGGGGTCCGAGCGGTTCGACGACTTCACCCGGACGCTCGACCTGTCGTCGGTCTTCGCCCGCTACCCGGTGCTGGCGCGGTTGCTCGCGCAGGCCTGTGAGCAGGCCGTTTCCGTGCACCACGAGCTGTCGTCGCGGTTCACCCGCGACCGGGCGGAGATCGTCCGGGAGCTGTTCGGCGGGCTCGATCCGGGTGCGCTGGTGGCGATCGAGACGGGCCAGGGGGATCCGCACCAGCAGGGGCGGACGGTCGCGATCCTGAGTTTCGAGTCCGGGGCGAGGCTGGTCTACCGGCCGCGGCCGACGGGCCTGCACGTCCGGTTCATCGCCCAGCTCCGCTGGCTTTCCACGCGGACTGGAATCAACTTCCGGTCGCCGCGACTGCTCACCCGCGACGGGTACGGGTGGCTCGAACACGTCGAGTACGAGCCGTGCGCGGACGTGGCCGGGGTCGCCGAGTTCTACCGCCGGCTGGGTGCGCTGCTGGCGCTGCTCTACGCCGTCGACGGCACGGACATGCATTACGAGAACCTGATCGCGTGCGGTGACCAGCCGGTGCTCGTGGACGTGGAGACGCTGTTCCACCCGACGCCCGGCGCGTCCGAGGATCCGGCGGCGCTGGCGCTGGCCCGTTCGGTGTACCGCACGGCGCTGCTCCCCCACGTGCTGCTGGGCGACAACGGGGTCGTGGACGTGGGCGGGGTCGGCGGTGATCGGGGTGCGCCGTCGCCGTTGGACGTCGTCGACTGGGCGGACGCGGGAACGGACCGGATGCGGCTCGTGCGGCGGCCCAGCGTGTCCTCCGGGGCGTTCAACCGGCCGTTGCTGCACGGGATTCCAGCCGAGCCCGCCGACTACCAGGACTCGCTGCTCGCGGGGTTCCGCGCGAGCTACGACGCGATCGTGGCGCATCGGGACGAACTGGTGCGGCTGGTTCGTGCGTGTGCGGACGACGAGGTGCGGTTCGTGGCGCGGGCGACGCGTCAATACGCAAGATTGCTCGACGAGTCCACACATCCGTCTGTCTTGGCCGATGCGCTGGACCGCGATCTGGCGTTTGGTGTGCTGGTGGTCGACGATCCGTTGCTCGATCGGCTGGTGCCGTTCGAGGTCGCTGATCTGTGGCGCGGTGACGTGCCGCTGTTCACGTGCCGGCCGGGCTCTCGCGACCTGTGGACCGGGTCCGGGCTCCGGCTGCCGGGGATGCTGCCGGAGCCCGGACTGCTCGCCGTGGAACGCAAGATCGCGGCGATGAGCGAGGTCGACCGGCACGACCAGCAGTGGGTGATCACGGCGGCGCTGGCGTCGCGGCCGCGACCGGTCTCGCACCACTCCGCCGCGCCGTTGTCCTGCGGCGTCGCCCCGGTCGACCCGGATCCGGCACGATTGCTGGTCGCCGCGTGCGGGATCGCGGACCAGATCCTCGCGCACGCGGTCGCCGGCGAGAACCGGGTCAACTGGCTCGGGCTCGAACTGGTCGACGACAGGCATTGGGCGGTGCAACCGCTCGGTGCCGGTCTGTCCAACGGCTACACGGGTGTCGCGCTGTTCCTCGCGGAGCTGGGAGCGCTGACCGGGGCGGCCAGGTACGTCGACTTCGCCGTGGACGCGATGCGCCCGCTGCCGGCGCTGCTGGAACTGTTCGGCTCGACGCCCGAACTCGTCTCGGCGGCCGGCGGCGGGCTGCACGGCCTGGGCGGCATCTGTTACGGGCTGGCGCGGCTGACCCCGTTGCTCGGCCTCGATCCCGCACTGCTCTCAACGGCGGTGTCGCTGATGCCGCTGGAAGATTCGTCGATGAGCGTCGTGGACGGCGTCGCGGGCTCGCTGGCCGCGATGCTCGCCGTCGGTACGCGCGACTCCCTCGCGCTCGCGGACCACTACGCGACGGTCCTACGTGCCGCGATTTGTTCCACGAATGGCTTCGCCCGTGGTCATGCGGGAATCGGATGGGCTCTGCGGCGTTACGCGGCAACGGTTTCGAACGAGTCAACAGATGTGACAGGCCTGGCCTTTCTGGAGAGCGACGCCATCGACCCGACCGACTCCGGTTGGTGCAGTGGCCTCGCGGGCGCGGCCCTGGCACGTGACGACGAACGCCTCGCCGGCTTGCTGGCGGCACGGGAACCGTTGCGGGACATGAGTCTCTGCCACGGTGAACTGGGCGTCGTCGAAGCACTGGCCGCGCACCACCCCAGCGCCGCGACCCGCCGCACGGCGCTGTTGCTGGGAGCACTGGACGACCACGGCCCGCGCTGCGCCACCCCAGGTGGCGTGCCGTCGCCAGGGCTGCTCACGGGTCTGGCCGGAATCGGCCACGGCCTGCTGCGCCAAGGGTTCCCGGTGCCATCGGTCCTGCTGCTGGAACCAACACAACACATCGAGGAGTGCACCAGATGAACGAGTCCCTGCACCGCCCGGCCGACCAGACCGACGAGGTCGAGCCCGTGATCGGGGAGATGGAACTCACCCCGAAGACCTTCGCGGGTGCGCGGGCCCGCGCGATGATGGGCCTGACGCTCGCGGTGGGCGCATTCGCGTCGATCACACCCACGCTGTCGGACACGAGCGTCAGCGTCCGGTAGACCCACACTCGGGGTAGAAACTTCGGCGTCGAATACGCCTGGGCAGCCGATACGGAACGGACCTCCCGGCCGCTAGGGTCCAGCCATGCAGACCAGAGCGCCCCACGTGGTCGGCCGCGATCGAGAGGTCGCGGCCATCACGGGGGCACTCGGACACGCGCGCGAATCCCGTGGTGGCGCGATTTTCCTGACCGGCGAGGCCGGCATCGGCAAGTCCAGGCTGGCGCGGTACGCCGCGGGGCGGGCGTTCGAGCTGGGCATGCGGGTGCTGAAAGGACGCGGCACGACGATCGGCCCGATGGTGCCGTTTCGTCCAATCGCGGAAGCTCTGCTGGGTCTGTTCCGCGGTGAACCACCGGACGACTCCGCGCTCGGGCCGTACAAACCCGTGCTGGGCAAGCTGATCCCGGAGTGGAACGACCACAGGTCCACGACGGAATCCGTCCTCGTGCTGGCGGAAGCGGTGCTCAGACTGCTCGGGTCCGTCGCACGGAAGACGCCGTGCCTGCTCGTCCTCGAAGACCTGCACGAGGCCGACGCCGAGACGCTCGCCGTCATCGAGTACCTCGCGGACAACCTGGAGGAGCAACCGGTTCTGCTGCTCGCCACGATCCGCACCGAGCCGGGCAACGCGCTGGAGCTGATCCACCGGATGGTGCAGCGCGGTTCCGGCAGCCTGATGGAACTGCGCAGGCTGACGCAGGACGAGGTCGGGCAGATGACGGCCGCCTGCCTGGAAAGCGAACGGGTACCGGCGGAGCTCACAGATCGCTTGTGGACGGACAGCGCCGGAAACCCGTTCGTCATCGAGGAACTGCTGCACGGCATGGTGAGCGGCGGCCTGCTCGTCGCCGGTGCCCAGGGCTGGCAGGTGCTCGGCGAGCTCAAGCTGCCGGTGCCGGCGGCGTTCGTGCGCAGCGTCGCGCACCGCACGGACCGGCTGGGACCGCAGGGCCGCGAGGTGCTCTCCATCGCGGCCGTGCTCGGCCACCGGTTCCCGCTCTCCGTGGTGCAGCGGGTGAGCGGCACCGACGACCGCGGGTTGCTGAGCCACCTGCACGCCGGGGTCGCCGCACAGCTCGTGACGCCCGACGAGCCCACCCCCGACTGGTACGCATTCCGGCATCCCCTGACCGCGGACGCGTTGCTCACCCAGCTGACCCCGGCCGAACGCACGGACCTGTCCCAGCGCACCGCCGACGCGATCGAGGACCTGCATCCCGGGCTGCCCGGCGACTGGTGCCCGCTCGTCGCGAAACTGCGGTTCGACGCCGGTTCCTCCACGCGGGCCGGTCTGCTGTTCGCGGAGGCGGGAAGGAGGGCGCTGGCGAGTGGTGGCGCGGAGTCGGCTGTCGCGTTGCTGGATCGTGCACAACACTTGCTGGACAACGAGGTCAGCGCCCGCGCCGACGTCCTCGACACCCTTCTCCCCGCGCTGGCCGTGCAGGGCGACTTCGACCGTGCGTTCGCCTTGGACATCACCCTGCCCGGCCTGGACAGCACACGCCGCGCGAAGCTGCACACCCGGCTCGCCCGCGTCGCCCACACCGCCGGGTGGTTCACCGAAGGCGTGGAACAGGTGCGCATCGCCCGCACGCTGCTGGGCCCCGGCGCGCCCGACGAGCTGACCGCGCAGCTGGACGTGAACTCGGCCTACCTCACGCTGAACATCCAGAGCGCGGACCGGATCTCCTCGGCGGCGTCGCTGGCCAGGCAGGCCGCTCATGCCGCCGCACGGGCACAGCTGCCGACCGTGGAGTGCGAAGCGTGGCAGCTGCTCGGGATCATCGCTCGCGAGCAGGACCTCGCCGAGGCCAACGCGTGCTTCGGGAAAGCACTCGCACTCGCGGACGCGCGACAGATGCCGATCCAGCACGCCACCGCGCTGGTGCGGCGGGCGGGCAACGACTGGCTCGAACACGGCAGCACCGAGGCGCTCTGCCGCTCACACACGGAGGCGTTCCGGGTGGGCGCGATCACGGTGGCGCACAACGTGGACGCCATCCTGGCGCTGCAGTCCGTGCTCGTCGGCGACTACGCCGAGGCCTCCGACCAGATCGACAGGTCTCTGGAGACCACCGCGCGGCTCCGGTTTCACGCTCTGACCCGTTATCTGCTGATGGCGAAGGCGACCCTGGCCGCGCACCGCGCCGACCGCGCCGGAACCGACGACGCCGTCGCGAAGTTCGAGTCCGTCGGGAAGAGCAGCGCCCAGGAGTACCCGCTCTGCATCGGACTCGCGCGCGCGTTCTGCGCCCTGCTGGAGGAAAACCACGCGCTGGCGACGCAGGAGCTCGACCGCGCTCTCGCGCTGGAGTCGCAGAACCCCACGACGTTCCACCTGTCCGGCACGCACGGCATGCGCGTGCTGCTCGGCGTGCTCGACGGCCGTTTCGGCTGGCCCGACTACCAGGAGCAGGTGAACTCGAGTGCCGCCACCATGCGGTGGAACCGGCAGTTCGCCGACCTCGCGCACGCCGTTCTCCTCGGCCGGGACGGCAGGCGCGAAGAGGCGGTGGCCGCTTTCGGACGCGCCCAGGACGCCGCCGCGTTGTATCCGATGGCCCGCCATCTCGGCCTGCGGCTGGTGGCCCCGGCCGCCGGCGGGTGGGGTGATCCGGTGGGCTGGCTGCGTTCGGCCGAGGAGTACTTCCACCAGAAGGGGATCCCGGCGGTGGCCTCGGCGTGCCGGGGACTGCTCAGGCAGGCCGGCGCGCCGGTGCAGCAACGCCGCAGCGGTACCGAACAGGTGCCGCGGCAGTTGCGCGGGCACGGCGTCACGGTGCGCGAGTTCGAGGTGTTCGTGCTGCTGGCTGACCGAATGGGCAACAAGGCCATCGGGACCAGGCTGCACATCTCCCCGCGCACGGTCGAAAAGCACGTGGCGTCGCTGATCGCCAAGACGGGTCAGCCGGACCGGGAGTCCCTGTCGGCGTACGCGGCGGCACTGAGCCGCTGACGCTCGCGCTTGAGCCGTGCCTCGTGCTCGTGGCGCTTACCGCCGCCCAGCTCGTTCCTGGTGGCGCGCTCCACGTCCCGGAACACGTCGTAGTAGGTGTCGTCGTACAGCTCGACGATCTCGAACGTCCACTTCCCCGGCAGCACGTTCCTGCCGACCAGCTCCCGCTGCACCCGGTCCGCGTGGTCGTGGTGGCCCGCCGCGCGCAACGCGGCGATCACCTCGTCGAGCATGAAGTCGGCGCTGCCGGTGAGCTGGTGGAACGAGTAGAGGTGGCCGCGCGCCTGTTCCACGGTCTCCAGGGCTTTGCTGAGCTTGCCGAGCGCTTCGATCGTCTGGTCGTCCATGCCGGTCCGGATACCCCACCCGCGTTTGTGCCTATCCGCGCCGGGTAGCCGATCACCGTCCGTGTCCATCACAGAACGAGGTGACTCCCATGGTCGACGTCAGGACACGCACCCCGGTCCAGCAGGCCGCGCTCATCGTCGCGGCGGTGTTCGCACTGGTCGGCGTGCTCGGCTTCGTCCCCGGCATCACCACGGACTACGACCAGATGACCTTCTCCGGTCACGAGTCCGGTGCGATGCTGCTCGGGATCTTCATGGTCTCGATCCTGCACAACATCGTGCACCTGCTCTTCGGCGTCGCGGGCTTCCTGGCCGCACGCACGGCCGCCAGCTCGCGGGCGTTCCTGATCGGCGGCGGCGCGATCTACCTGGTGCTGTGGCTGTACGGCCTGCTGATCGACAAGACGAGCAGTGCCAACTTCGTGCCGCTCAACACCGCGGACGACTGGCTGCACTTCGTCCTCGGCATCGGCATGATCGGACTGGGAGTGGCGCTCGGCCGGCGTGCCGCCGTGCGCTGACACCCCTGACACCGTTGGGGTAGAAGAAGAGTTCGTTTTCCCGGCACGGCGTCCGGCCGGACCGCGTTGCGGGCGGACGCCGTGCCGGCGCGCGTTCCGGCGCTGGGCCGGGAGTCACGACTTCTGGTTGCCGTACAAGAGGTTCAGCGCGTCCGACGCCGCGACGGCGGTGAGCGCGGTCGACACCAGGCGGGTCAGCCGCGGCGCGAACACGAGGCCCGCGGTGAGCCCGCTCGCGATCCACACGCCCGCGCAGAACGGGCACGTGAGCAGTTCGCCGATCGCGTGCCCCGCCGGATGGTCCGACCGGACGGACTCCTTGAGCTCCGCGTGCCCTTCCGGTTCCTCATAGCGGGTGAACGGAGCTCTCAGCGGACTCGTCACGGCCTCCTTGGTGAGCAACCGGCTCGCTTTGTGCGTCGCCACGCCGACCAGCGCGGTGTCGGCGAGCGAGAACCGTTCGGGCAGCCGGACGCCGGTCAGGCGCCCGGCCACCGTGACAGCGCCGACGAGAACCGCATAACTGCCGATCGCCAGGAGGTAGCCCGGCAGCGGCCTGTCCTCGCCGTACGCCTGCCAGACCCGCCTCATGCGTTCGAAACCTCCGCGCTGACGGCGTGGTCCACGCCGGAGAGGTACTTCTGGATCCGGATGGGATTCGATTGGCTCATGGGGCGCGAGTACCCGTCAGGAATCGGCTGAATCCGGCACGCTCACCGTGGTAAGCGCATTCACAGGTGGTCCCCTCCCGGTCAACGCCCGGAAACCCGTGGCCACCAGGTCGATGCCACATCGGCCGAAAGTCCGATGCAACCTCCCCGGCCCATCAGGTGTCCTTATCGGTAGGTTGGTCGAAACGACATGGGGGACATTCGTGCGCAAAATTCTTCTCGCGCCGCTGTGCGCGCTGGTCACGGTAGCCGTGGCGGCGTGCAGTCCGTCAGGTCCGGACCAGACCAATCCGGAGCTGGCACCGCGCGGCACGACGATGACGAAGGTCAAGCCGACCAAGCAGGACCTGACGACCAAGCTCAGCATCAACGGCAAGGTCGAGATGAACCCGACGTTCGGGCTCGTCGCGCCGGTCGCGGGTCAGGTGCGGTACTTCGAGATCACGCCGCCCAACGGCACGCCGACCAAGCCCGTCCGGGTCGCGACGGTGTGGAAGGACGGGGCACCGAACTACGTCGAGATCCCGGCCGGTGCCACGTTCGGCGGCAGGCTGGTCGACGACAAGGCCACGGTGACCGCGGGCATGCCGATCGCCTCGGCCAAGCACGTGGGATACGCGCTGGTCGGCGACATCGACGGCGCGCAGGCGTACAAGATCAGCGGTGCGCTCACGGACGTGACGGCGCAGATCAAGAACGGCCCCGGCCCGTTCCCGTGCACCGTGCTCGGCACGATCGCCGCGCTGCCGCAGGGCACCATCCCGGAGAAGCCCACGCAGACGCCGGACAACAAGGACACGCCGGCGGGCCAGCCGAAGAAGGAAGAACCGAAGCAGGAACAGCCGCAGCAGCCGAGCTCCTCGACGGGCCTGCGCATCGTGTGCACCGGCGGCGCGGACGTGCAGATGATCAACGGCGCCACCGCGTCGATCGAGGTCACCACCGGCAAGGCCGCGCAGGCGCTGGTCGTTCCGGTCGAGGCCGTGGCGGGCACGCAGGGCAAGGGCAAGGTCGACGTGATCCAGCCGGACGGCTCGCGCCGGACGATCGACGTGACCCTGGGGCTCACCGACGGCAAGGTCGTCGAGATCAAGTCCGGTCTCACCGGTGACGAGGAACTGGCCGTGCCCGGCCCGAACCTGCCGGAGGGCCAGCAGCAGGGCGGCGACCAGCAGCAGAAGCCGACGGGACCGTGATGACCCCGGACGTGACCCAGCCTCAGCCGTCCCAGCCCCAGGTCCAGGTGCAGCAGCCACTGCTCCAGCTCAGCGGCCTCACCAAAGTCCTGAAGGGACAAGGAGAACCGCGCACGATTCTGTCCGGTGTGGACTTCACCGTCCTACCTGGACAGAGCGTGGCGATCCTCGGCCGCTCCGGTTCCGGCAAGTCGACGCTGCTGAGCCTGATCGGGCTCTTCGACCGCGCCGACGAGGGCCAGTACCTCCTGCACGGCAACGACATCACGAAGCTCCCCGAGCGCAAGGCAGCGGCGTTGCGCAGCGCGGAGTTCGGGTTCGTGTTCCAGCGCTTCTTCCTGCTCAAACACCTCACCGCGGCGCAGAACGTGGCGATGGCGCTGGTGAACGGCCAGGGCTGGTCGGCGCGCCGCAAGCGCAAGCAGCAGGTCATGGAGGCGCTCGAGCAGGTCGGCATCGCGCACCTCGCGAAGTCCAAGCCCACCAGGCTTTCCGGCGGTGAGCAGCAGCGCGTCGCGATCGCCCGCGCGCTGGTCCGGCAGCCGCGGATCATCCTCGCCGACGAACCGACCGGCGCGCTCGACACCGAGACCGGCAACCTCGTCGTCGAGGTGCTGCTCAACACGACCAGGCAGGGCTGCGGCCTGGTGCTGGTCACGCACGACCACGACCACGCGCGCAAGATGGGCCGCGTGCTGGAGCTCCGCGACGGGCGGTTCAACTGATGTTCTCCGGCAAGTTGCGGTCCGCCCTGGTCATCGGCGGACAGGGCATCCGCGCCCGCAAACTGCGCACGTTCCTGTCGATGGTGTCGCTGTTCCTCGGCGTGCTCGCGGTCGTGGCGGTGCAGGCGGGGTCCGAGATCGCCGAACGCGCGATGCTCACCGACGTCGAGCTGCAGGCCGGCAAGGACGGCACGATCATGGGCTACATCCCCGGCGAGAAGGGCGCGCCGGGCATCGTTGAGGCTTCGCTGAAGGGCCGCTCCGACGCGGTCGCGATGATCAGCTCGCAGGCGATCATCGGTGAGCCGGGAGTGCGGCCGATCAACGAGGGCGGCATGCCGTTCGAGTACGCGGGTCAGGGCGGCTACAACGGCCCGATGATGTACTGCGACTCCAACGGCATCTGCCAGGAGCAGAAGGCACCGGAGAAGAAGCCGGACGGCCAGGCGATCGAGGTCAGCATGGTCGCGCTGACCGGTGACATCCGCCCGTTCAAGCCGTTCCGCCCGGTCTCCGGCAGCTGGCTCGACTTCGGCTCCGCGCCTTCACTGGCTCCGAGGATCGTGCTGAACGAGGAGGCCGCCAAGGGCCTGCGGCAGTACCGCGTCCCCGGCGAGATGATGATCGACGGTGCCACCCACCACGTGTCGCCGCAGATCATCGGCGTGGTGCAGGACGGCAACATGCAGCCGCGGATCTACATGCGCCTCGACGAGCTGCGCACGTGGATGCCGTCGGCGGCGGC
The DNA here is from genome assembly GCF_033949945.1 of Lentzea miocenica. Classification (NCBI taxonomy): domain Bacteria; kingdom Bacillati; phylum Actinomycetota; class Actinomycetes; order Pseudonocardiales; family Pseudonocardiaceae; genus Lentzea; species Lentzea miocenica. The sequence goes on along the minus strand of NZ_JAXAVW010000007.1, from coordinate 247,874 downwards.
GAACAGCGACGCCAACAGGTTCCGCGGCGGCGGCACCCAACTCGAGCTCTACCTGCAGCCGGGGTCCGACGAACTGCAGCAGCTGCTGAAGGCCAAGCTCGTCGGTGCCGGCATCCCGCAGGACCAGCTGCACTTCCAGACGGTGAAGTCCAAGGAGCGCATGGAGTCCGAGCTGCGGATCATGCGCCTGATCTTCCTCGGCATGGCGTTCATGGTGCTGCTGATCGGCGTCGCGGGCATCCTGAACGTCGGCCTCGCCACCGTCGGCGAACGCGTCGAGGAGTTCGCGCTGCGCCGCGCGGTGGGCATGTCCCGCCTGCTGCTCGCGGGCATCGTGCTCGCCGAGACGCTGCTGACCGGCCTGCTGACCGCCGCACTGGCGATCGGCGCGGGCGCGGCGGGCCTGCAGGTCGCGCTGATGATGTTCGGTGGCCGCTTCCCGTCGTTGCAGGGCACCACCTTCCCGTGGGAGGCCGGTGTCGCGGGTGTGATCGCGGGTCTGATCGCCGGTGTGCTGGGTGGCCTCATCCCGGCCATCCGCGCGGCACGGATCCCGATCGCCACAGTCATGCGGGCCTAGTCCTTCAGGCCTGTTGCCAGCGAAGCCCCGGACCGCATCGAGCGGGCCGGGGCTTCGTACTTCTGATGCTAGTTGAGCTCGTCCGGGTCCGGGCCGATGCGGCCGCCGCGGTCCAGAGTGGACAGAGCGGCGATCTCGTCGGACGCGAGCGAGAAGTCGAACACGTCGATGTTCTCCCGGATCCGGGACGGCGTCACGGACTTCGGGATCACGACGTTGCCGATCTGCAGGTGCCAGCGCAGCACGACCTGCGCCGGGGACTTGCCGTGGGCCAGCGCGATCTTCGTGACCACCGGGTCGGAGAGCAGCTCGCCGCCCTGGCCGAGCGGGGACCAGGCCTCGGTCTGGATGCCGTGCTCGGCGTGGAAGGCGCGCACCTCGCCCTGCTGCAGGTACGGGTGCAGCTCGATCTGGTTGACCGCGGGCACGACGCCGGTTTCGTCGATCAGCCGCTGAAGGTGCGCGGGCTGGAAGTTGGAGACGCCGATCGCACGGACGCGGCCCTCCTTCTGCAGCTCGACGAACGCCTTCCAGGTGTCCACGTAGTTGTCGCGGGCCGGGGTCGGCCAGTGGATCAGGTACAGGTCGAGCACGTCGAGCTTGAGCTTCTTCAGCGACTCGTCGAACGCGCGCAGGGTGTTGTCGTAGCCGTGGTCGTCGTTCCACAGCTTGGTGGTGACGAAGACGTCGTCACGGTCCACACCGGACTGCGCGATCGCCGCACCGGTGCCCGCCTCGTTGCCGTAGGCCGCGGCGGTGTCGATGCTGCGGTAGCCCGCCTTCAACGCCTCCGCGACGGCGGGCGTGGCCTCCGCGTCCGGCACCTGCCAGACGCCGAAACCGAGCTGGGGCATGGAAACGCCGTTGTTGAGCTTGACGATGTTCAAAGCAGATCCTTACCAGTCAGTGCTTACGGAATGATCGTCGGAGCGGTGCCGCCGTCGACGCGCAACGCGGCTCCGGTCGTCGCGGACGACAGGTCCGACGCGACGTAGGTGATGAGGTTCGCGACCTCGTGGGGGCGGATCAGGCGGCCCAGCAACAAGGTGGGGCGTTCGGTCCGGACGAACTCCGCCTCGCCGCCGTCGCCGACGCGGTCGCGGATGAACTCCTCCACGCCCGGCGTGAGCGTCGGGCCGGGCAGCACGGAGTTCACCGTGACGCCGGTGCCCTTCACGGACTGGGCCATGCCGCGCGCGATGGCGAGCTGCGCGGTCTTCGCCATGCCGTAGTGGACCATCTCGGTCGGCGTGAAGACGGACGACTCGCTGCTCACGAAGATCACCCGGCCCCAGCCGCGCTCGACCATGCGCGGCGTGTAGTGCCGCGAGAGCCGTACGCCGGACATGACGTTGGTGTCGAAGTAGCGCTGCCACTCGGCGTCGTCGATCTCGAACACCGGCTGCGCGCCGTAGATGCCCAGGTTGTTGACCAGCACGTCCACGTCGGGCACCTGGCTGATCAGCGAGGCGGCACCCTCCGCGGTCGAGATGTCCGCCGCGACGCCTCGCACGTCACCGTGAGCGCTCAGCTTGCCGACCGCCTCGGCCACGCGCTCCTCGCCGCGGCCGCTGACGACGACGGAAGCACCCGCCCTGAGCAGGCCTTCCGCCGTGGCGAAGCCGATGCCCGCGGTGGAGCCCGTCACAAGTGCCGTGCGTCCCGACAGATCCATGTCTCTCCCCGGTAGACTTGTTGAAGACGATTACAAGCGTACGCAATAGTTGCAGACGCTGTCTATTTGAGAGGGATTGACCTATGTCACTGGACGACGACGCCGTCCAGGCGCGCGCGCAGGGCTGGCGCACGCTCGCGGCGTTGCACGCACGCATCGAGGACCGCCTCGAGAGAGCACTGCAGAAGGCGCACGAGCTCTCGGTCAGCGAGTACACCGTTCTGGACGTCCTCAACCGCCAGGACGGCTTCCACCTTCGGATGAACCAGCTGTCCAACGCCGTGGTGCTCAGCCAGTCCGCCACAACGCGCCTGGTCACGCGACTCGAGGACCGCGGCCTGCTCGCGCGCTACCTGTGCCCCACCGACCGCCGCGGCATCTACACCGAGGTCACCGACAAGGGCCACGACCTGCTCGCGCTCGCCCGCCCGACCCACGACGAGGTGCTGTCCGCGTCGCTGGAGGAGGCTTCAGGGACTCCGGAGCTCAAGCCACTCGTTGAGGCGCTCGCCAAGCTGTAGCGCGTCCAGCAAGATCCCGCGCATGGATCTCCACGCCCTGATCCGCGCCGAGGCGCCGTTGGCCGAGCAACAGCGCGCTCTCACCGAACCGGTGCTGACCGCGCTCGTCGACCACGGCGTGCACCGCCTGATCGCCCCGAAGCGCTACGGCGGCGCCGAACTCGGCCTGCCCGAGTGGAGCCGCGAGGTCCAGGAGCTGTCGCGGTCCGACGCCTCGACCGGCTGGACCGCGATGACGACCACCATCTCGTCGTCGCTGGCCTGGTACCTGCCGCAGGAGGCCGCCGACGAGGTGTTCGGCGACCCGCGCGCGTTGATCGCGGGCACCGCGGCACCGTTGGGGAAGGCTGTCACGACCGACGGCGGTTACCGCGTGACCGGTCGTTGGGGCTGGGGCAGCGCCGTCACGCACGCGTCGTGGGTCATCGGTGGCACCTTCACGCCAGAAGGTCCGCGTCTGGCCGTGTATCCGCGTGAAGACGTGACGATCCACGACACCTGGCACGCCGCCGGCCTGCGTGCGACCAGCTCGCACGAGTTCTCCGTCGCCGACGCGTTCCTGCCGGCCCGCCGCGCGGTGTGGCCCATCGGCGGCACGCCGGGCATCGAAGGCCCGATCACGATCTTCCCGTACTTCAGCTTCCTGGCCGTGGGCGTCGCGTCCGTGTGCCTCGGCGTGGCCCGGCGCGCGATCGACGAGATCGAGGCGCTGGCCGCGGAGAAGACGCCGCAGTACGCCACGACCCGCCTCGCCGAGCAGACCGGCGTGCAGATCGACATCGCGCTGATGGAGGCCCGGCTGTCGGGGGCGGCCGCGTTCCTGCACGAGACGCTGAGCACGGCCTGGGACCACGCGGCGAACGGCGAACCTTCACCGGATCCGGTGAAGGCGCGGCTGCGGCTGGCCTGTTCGTTCGCCGCGGGTGAGGCCACCGAGGTGAGCCAGAAGGCGTTCGCGGCAGGCGGTGGTAGCTCGGTGTTCGAGTCGTCGCCGTTGCAGCGGTGCCTGCGCGATGTGCACGTCGCGGCTCAGCACACCGTGGTGTCGCGGCGGATGCTGGAGACGTACTCGATGCTCAAGCTCGGGCTCGGCCCGGACATGACGAGGTTCTGATGGACGCGCTCGAAGCGATCATGACCACGCGGGCGATCCGCCGGTTCACCGATGAGCCCGTCGCGGACGAGGACCTGTGGACGTGCCTGCGCGCGGCCCAGCAGGCCCCGTCCGGCGGCAACGTCCAGCCGACCCGCTACCTGGTCGTCACCGATCCCGACCTGCGCGCCGAGGTGGGGAAGCTGTACCGCAGCGCGTTCACCCGCTACACCGAGGTAGCGCCCGAACGCACCGACGCGGCCGGAGTGCGCATCGAACGTTCCGCGAACCACCTCGCCGAGCACCTGGCGACCGTGCCGGTGATCGTGTTCTTCCTCATGCCGCGCCTGCCGTCGCTGGTACAGGGCATCGACATCGGACCGGTGCACGCCTCGGTCTACCCGGCCGTGCAGAACTTCTGCCTGGCGGCCCGCGCGCTGGGCCTGGGCACCACGCTGACCACGGTCATCAGGGTGCATCAGGCGGAGACGCTGGACCTGCTCGGCGTGCCGGACAGGTGGGAGATCGCCGCGCTGGTGCCGCTCGGTCATCCTGCCGGGAAGTTCTCGGTGGCCGCGCGACGCGACGTGGCGGAGCTGACTTCGTTCAACCGCTGGAGTTAGGGTGCGTTCATGCCCGACACGCAGTACGAAGACCTGCTCCGCCACGTCCTGAAAGAGGGCGTGCGCAAGGAGGACCGCACCGGCACCGGCACGCGGTCGATCTTCGGCCACCAGCTGCGCTATCCGCTCGCCGCGGGTTTCCCGCTGATCACGACCAAGCGGGTGCACTTCAAGTCGATCGCCTACGAGCTGCTGTGGTTCCTGCGCGGCGACAGCAACGTGAAGTGGCTGCGGGAACACGGCGTGTCCATCTGGGACGAGTGGGCGTCTCCCGAGGGAGAGCTCGGCCCGGTCTACGGCGTGCAGTGGCGCTCCTGGCCGACCCCGGACGGCGGTCACATCGACCAGATCGCGGACGTCCTCAAGACGTTGACGACGAACCCGGACTCGCGCCGCATCATCGTGTCCGCCTGGAACGTCGGCGAGATCGCGAACATGGCCCTGCCGCCGTGCCACGCGTTCTTCCAGTTCTACGTGGCCGACGGCAAGCTGTCCTGCCAGCTCTACCAGCGCAGCGCGGACCTGTTCCTCGGCGTGCCGTTCAACATCGCCTCCTACGCCCTGCTGACGCACATGATCGCCGCGCAGACCGGGCTCGGCGTCGGCGACTTCATCTGGACCGGCGGCGACTGCCACATCTACGACAACCACGTCGAGCAGGTCGAACTGCAGCTCAGCCGTGAGGCCCGCGAGTTCCCCACGCTGAAGATGGCTCCCGCCGCGTCGTTGTTCGACTACTCCTACGAGGACTTCACGATCGAGGGCTACGACCCGCACCCCGGCATCAAGGCGCCGGTGGCGGTGTGATCGGCCTGATCTGGGCCCAGGCGGCCAACCGCGTGATCGGCCGCGACAACGCCATTCCGTGGCGCGTCCCGGAGGACATGAAGCACTTCCGCGAGATCACCGCCGGCTCGGCGGTCCTGATGGGCCGCCGCACCTGGGAGTCGTTGCCGGAACGCTTCCGCCCGCTGCCTGGCCGCCGCAACCTGGTGCTCAGCCGGACGCCGCAGGAGGGCGCCGAGACGTTCGCCTCGCTGGAGGAGGCGCTCGCGGACGTCACCGGTGACCTGTGGGTGATGGGTGGCTCGGCGGTGTACGCGGCCACGCTGCCGTTCGCGGACCGCGTCGAGGTGACCGAGATCCGCGAGACGTTCGAGGGCGACACGTACGCGCCGGAGATCGATCGCGAACCGGCGACCGTCGGTGAGTGGCAGGAGTCCAGCTCAGGGCTGCACTACCGGTTCGTCACCTACACGTAGTCAGCGCCAGAACCATCAACGCCGGCCGCCGAACTCCCACTCGTGCACCTCGACGGCGTCGTAGCGGCCGGCGGTCAGCACCGACCGCGGGTCCGCGGACCTGACCAGCGCGGCCGTCCCCAGCCAGGCGGTGCCGTCGTCGGAGAGCAACGGCCCGTACGCGATCAGCTCGTCGAGACGTTCGGGGACCAGGTCCACCGGCTCCCCCGACCCGAACCCGAGCACCAGGTGGCCGCCGCCCTCCCTGCCTCCAGGGAAGTCCCACATCGTGCGCCCGAGCACGTTGCGCCACCTGCGCAGCAGCACGTCCCGATACGCGCCGGCCTGGTAGTTCGGCTCGTCGAACACAAACGCCCGTGCGTCCGCCACGGCGGGCAACTCAACGACGTGCACGCTGCCGGTGAGCACCTCGCCGGAGAACGTCGGGCCGCGGGCGATCAGCTCGAACCGATCCATGTAGGACCAGTGCTCCTCGCCCAGCTTCTCGCGCAACGGCCGCGAACCCGGCCGATCGCGGTGGTAGCAGAAGAACTCCATCAGCCGATCTTCACAGCCCAGACCGGCAGCACGAACTCGGGCATCTCGGACTCGGGCGAGTCCTCGTAGAGGTCGTCCCACGCGACGGATCCGCCGGGATCGGTGAGGAACCCCTCGACGATGGAAGCCAGCGGCACCGCGGGATCCACCTTCGCCCCGAACGGCAGACCGTCGGGCGGCAACGACGTGGTCGAGCACCTCAGCTGTCCGGCCTGCTGGTCGTGCCACACGTAGAACGTCGCGGTCTTCCCCATGGCGGCCACCCGCTGACCCAGCAGCCGGGCGGTCTTCTCGAAGGCGGCCACGACCTCCGCGGCCACCAGCGAGTCCTCCACGCCCACTCCGAGACTCCAGGTGTTCTCCGCGGCTTCCTCGGCCATGTCGCCGTTGAGCAGCAACGGTCCTTCCGCTACTTCGAGAATCCAGGAAACCAGCACGAGCGCCTCAGTTCTGCCGATCTACCGGCGACGGGCCCGCGCGTGCCAGGCCTCCACGATGAGCTCTTCCAGCTCGCCCACCTCGATGTGCTCCAGCCGCACCAGAATCGCGGGATACCCGGTGAAGTGCGGCGTGGTGAAGTAGACGGAACCGTCGGAGGCGAGCAACGCCTCCTTGGCACCCAGGTCCGGCACCCGCGCGGCCAGGATCGGTCCAGAGGGGGCCGCGGCACCCAGCGCGGCCAGGTCGGACTTGCGCAGCGGCCGTTCCCAGACGAAGAGCTTCTCCTTGACCCGCCAGTCGACGACGCCCTCCCGCACCCGCTCGGTCACGTCGGGCATGGAGGTGGCGATCCTGTGCACGTCGTCCCAGGTGGCCATCACTCGCTCCTACAGGTCTGGCGGACGCTGCTGCTCGGCCAGGAACCGTTCGAACTCGGCGCCCAGTTCGTCCGCGCTGGGGAGGTCGGTGTTGCCCACAGTCTGGATGAAGGCGTCGTACTGCCGCTCGAGCGCTTCGACCACCTGGGCCACCTCCTCGGACTCCGCGACCTGCCGGTGGATCTCGGCGTCGGCGGCCTGAGCGGCGTCGACGAGCGACCCGATCGGCAACGCCAGACCCGTCGCCCGCGCGACGGCGTCGAGCAGGGTGACCGCGGCGGTCGGGTACTGGGACTGCGCCAGGTAGTGCGGCACCTGGGCGGCGAAGCCCATCGCGTCGTGGCCGGCCTGGCCGAGGCGGAACTCGAGCAGCCCCGACACGTTGCCCGGCACCTGCACGCGGTTGAAGAACGGCTGGTACTCGGACACGAGCTCGGGCCGGGTGGCGTGGCCGATGACGTTCAACGGGCGTGTGTGCGGCACGCCCATCGGGATGCCGTGGAAGCCGAGGGTCAGGCGCACGCCCCAGCGGTCGATGAGCGAGCGCACGGCGAGGATGAACGCCTCCCAGCCGCGGTCCGGCTCGGGGCCGTTGAGCAGCAGGAACGGGTGGCCGGCGCTGTCCCACAGCAGGTGCACGACCAGTTCCGGGGCGGCGTAGTCCTCCCAGTGGTCGGTCGCGTAGGTCATCAGCGGGCGGCGCGAGCGGTAGTCGATCAGGCCGTCGATGTCGAAACGCGCGACGACGCGGCTCTCGAGGGTCTCCAGCAGGTGCTCGGCGAGCAGTCGGCCCGCGGCGCCGGCGTCCATGAAGCCCTCGAAGTGGTGCAGCAGCACCGCACCCGTCAGGTCCGGCACCTCCGAGTCCACCTCGTACAGGTTCTCCGGGTCCACCGCACGCCTCCTGAACATCGATTCGCGTCTCGTCCAAAGCCAACCACGTGGACACGGGACTGATTCCGCACGGGTCGATTAGCCCATACGGACCGTGTGCACGCATCACCTCACGGGTACTCCAACGAGGTGTACAGGCGCTGGGTCACCCGTGGAGCCTTGGTCGCAGCCGTTCTCATTCTCCTCGGCGCGGCGGTGTTCGTCTTCGGCCAGTTCAGGCCGTTCGGTGATGAATCGATCGATCGCAGCCAGCCCGCGATGCTCAAATCGGTGCGGGACCTGAGCCAGTACCACGCCGCGGCGGGCGAATTCCAGGTCGTGCTGGACATCGAGAACGACGTGAAGTGGGTGCCCGCGGCGCTGGCCGGCGAACGCACGTTGTTCGTCGCGGCCGGATCCGTCAACGCCTTCGTCGATCTGGGTTCGCTGAAGGACGATGGTCTGATCCTGTCACCGGACGGCAAGACGGTCGAGCTGAAGCTGCCGAAACCGCAGCTGGACAAGCCGAACCTGCACCACGACCGTTCGTACGTCTTCAGCCAGGAACGCGGCCTGATCAACGACCTGCAGGCGCTCGCGGGACCTCCTGACCAGCAACGGTTCTACGTCGCCGCCGAGGCCAAGCTCACCGAGGCGGCGAAGCGGTCCGAGTTGCTGAAGCGCGCGGAGGACAACACGCGGGTGATGCTCACCGGAATGCTGCAATCGTTGGGATTCCAGGTGAAGGTCGCCGGCGACTGAGTTCTGCCGCTGAGATCCGAACCTCGTCCGCTTCTGCTGCGAATGTCCAGCGGTGATCCAAGTTCACCGGGATAGGATTCGTTGGTGGAAGACGATCTGATGGCGTGGGCGCCCGCTACCGGTGCAGCTTCGGCACCGGAGGTCGTGCTGCCCGGCTACAGCGGGTTCCGCGTCATCGCGCAGGGCGGCGAGGGCACGATCTACCGCGCCCGGCAGGACGGGCTGGGCCGCGACGTCGCGGTCAAGGTGCTGCAGGTGACCGACCCTGCGACGCTGACCCGGTTCCGCCGCGAGCTGGCGATCACCGTCGAGCTCGGCCGTCAGCACCCGCACATCGTCACCGTCCTGGACACGGGGACGCTCCCGGACGGCCGCCCGTGCATCGTCATGGAGTTCTACGAACGCGGCTCGCTGCACGACCGTTTGCGCGCCATGGGCCCGTTACCCGTGCCGGACGTGGTGGCGGCGGGCATCGCGGTGGCGGACGCACTGGCGTTCGCGCACGGCCAGGGCATCCTGCACCGCGACGTGAAGCCGCAGAACGTGCTCGTGCTGCCCACTTCCTATGTGCTGGCCGATTTCGGCATCGCCCGCGGTGCCGACGCCGGCCACTCGGCGTCGCTGCAGATGGTCAGCTACCGGCACGCGGCCCCGCAGATGCTGGAGGGCGCCACGCCGTCGTTCGCCGACGACATCTGGTCGCTCGGGTCGACGCTGTTCACGTTGCTGGAGGGCAAGCCGCCGTTCGCCTCGGACAACCCGGACGAGGACACGCTGCTCTCGTACGTCGGCCGGGTCAGCTCCGGGGAACCCCGCCCGCTCACCCGGTTCGACGTGCCGCCGTGGCTCGCCACCGTGATCAACCGCTGTCTGCGCAAGGACCGCGCCGACCGGTTCGGCTCGGCGCTGGAGTTGCGCGACGCGTTGATGGCGGCCAATTCCGGCAACTCGCTGTCCTCTGTGGACCCGGACGCGACGGCGATGCTGGGTGAGCGCGTCTACGACATCCTGGACGGCCCGACCGAGGCGCCCGGCTTCGGCCCGCGTGGTTTCGTTCCCGAGCCGGAACCGGAGCCCGCGCCGCAGGAGGAACCGGACGACTCCTGGCGGGGACAGCTCGCGGACCTGACCTACCGGCAGCACGACCTGGTGCCGCAACCGCCTCGTCCGCAGCCGGTGGCCGTGCTGCCGATCGTCGACCTGCCGCCCGCCGAACCGATGACCGCGCCGGTCCGCAAGCGCAAGCGCGGCGGGCTGCTGGCGGTGCTGGCCGTGGTCGCGGTGACGGGCGGCATCGTCGCGGGCATGGTGCTCAACCGCCCGGACAACCAGCGGTCGCAACCGCCGGTGACCACGACGTCACCGGAGACCACCACGACCCTGCCGGCGCCGACGTCGGATTCCGCCGACGCGGGCCCGCTCCCGAACACCGACCCGAAGTTCGTCCCGGTCCTCAAACGCGCGGAGTACCAGGGCAAGGCGATCGAGCTCGAGTGGAGCGACCCGAGCGACGGCCAGGCCGAGTTCGTGGTGATCGACGTGACCGGTGCGAAACCGGTCGCCGTGACCAGGGTGACCGGGGGCAGCACCACGTACGTCGTCGAGGACGGCGGCGGGCAGCGTCGTTGCTACCAAATCGCGGCGTTCGGCTACAACGGCGAACGCGGTAGTTCTGCCAAGGTGTGCGCGAACAAGAACTAAACGTTGCGGAGCCACGTTGTTGCGGCCGCACGGAGTGGCGTACGGTCCCCCGGTGCAAAGCGCTCGCTATGCTGGCCCGCCGTTGTTCGCTCGTGGACATAACCGCCGCACACTCGTGCTGTGGGCGGCCATCCCGCTCGTCGTCGGCATCGGGATCGGCGTGCTGATCGGCGGCAACCTCCGGCCGTCGTCGTCCGTCAGCACCGGCACTTTTCCCACCTCTCCGAACGAGCCCGCCCAGCTCGAATACACCGACATGCCCTGTGACCCGGGCTCGTCCGTCCTCGTGCTGCACTCGCTGGAAGGCTCGATGCAGACGTCGGACGTGAAAGTGTTGCTGGACTACGAAACGATGTGGGTGAAGCATCGTGAGAGCGCGAACCCCGCGCTGAGCGGCCAAACCGCGCTGCTGACCAGACGGGACGACGTCTGCGACGCCATCGTCCCCGAGGACTCGCGGTTCACCCAGTTCGTGTGGATCGGCCCGTTCCCGTCGGACGTGGCACCCTCGCTGTGCGAAGCGTTGCTCAAGGTGACGTGGAAGAACTGCATTCCCGCCCAGGTGGTGCGTTAGTTCAACGGCGGAGCAGCGGCCGCGGGTCGATCGCCCACACCACCTTGCGCCACCAGGAAGCCTTGCGCCGCACCGCTTTCCTGACCTGCCGCGCGAGCCGCCAGCTGTGCTCGGCCCTGACCGGTTCGGGTGCGAAGGCGGCCTGGTCGACCAGCACGGCCAGCGTGGTCCCGGCCTCGCCCCACTCTCGTCCGACGTCCGGCACCGTGCGGCTCGGTTTCGGCCGGAATCCGGCCAGCTGCAACGAGTCCAGCACCTCGTTCCACGCTCCCACCGGCCCCGCCGCCCGGAACCGCAGCCGGCGCGACGTCCGTGCCACGTACAGCGCCACCAGGAGCAGCAGCGGCGCGAACACCCAGAACGGAAAACCCTTCGGCGGCTGAGGCACGGCGGTGTTCTCGGCCGGTACCGCGGTCGGTTGCACCAACGGCGGCACTGAGGCCAACGAGGTGGGCGCCGGCTTGGCCGTGGTCGACGCGAGCCGGTTCAGCACCTCGCGCTTCGACGCGGCGCTGGGCCCGCTTCCGTTGCCGGACACGGGATCGAACGCCACCCAGCCCCACCCGCTGAAGTACACCTCCGGCCAGGCCGTGGCGTCCGCGGCCCGCACGATCCGTTCGCCGTCCTGCTCCGGCACCGGCTGGAACCCGACCACAACGCGCGTGGGCAACCCGACCGCCCGCGCCAGCACCGCGTATGCCGACGCGAACTGCTCCGCCGTCCCAGCCCCGGCCCCCGCCTCCCCGGTCTGTCCGAACAGGAACGTCTCCAGCCGCGCATAAGACGACCCGACCGGCGCCTCGGCGTCCGGCCTGCGGTTGAGCCGCACGACCTGTTCCAGCGCAACAGCTTTCTCGTACGGCGTGCGCGCGTTCGCCGTGGCCTGCCGCGCGTACTCCGCCAACGTGAACGGCAACCGCGGCAACGCCGTGTACCTGGTGGCCTCAGGCACCTTCGCCTCAGCCAGATCCGTGTCGGCCGGCGTCTCCACGGTGCCTCTCACCGTGTAACTCAACCCCGTCCTGAGCCCCTCGGCCACCACCAGCGACCCGGTGTCCGGATCCACCATGGCGTTGCTCAACGAGACCGCCTGCGGCTTCCCCACGCCAGGCAACCACTCGCCCTGCAACCCGGTGATCCGCAGATCAACGCTCGCGTCCTGAACCTTCCCACCAGCAGGCAGATCCGGCGCGTCCACCACACCCAGCGGCCCGTACGTGGAAGCGGCCTCCCACGAAGCCCCCGAATACCGGCTCAACGTCACCAACCGCACCGGCACCTCGGGCCCGCGCATCCGGAACAACTCAGCGTCCCCCTGCGCGGCCCACGCAGCCAACTGCGGCAACGGATTCGCGATGGCCACATCGGTCACCGGCGGCGTGACCAGCTTGCGCGGCTCAAACCCGTTGGTGGGCAACACAAAGGCGAGCAACGTCAACGCCGCCAGCCCAGTCGCGACGACCGCGGGCGGCACCACCGGCCCGCGCCGGTCGATGATCAGCCACCCCAGCGACAGCAACACCACCAGCACCAGCGCGACCAGCCCGTACCGGTCCGCGCGCCCCGTGGTGAGCAACGCCGCCGACACGTACAGCGTCGCCGCCGCGAGCGCGGGCACGAACAACGCCGTTCCCCGCCTGGTCACCGACAGCACCGTCACCGTGGACAGGCCGACGATCAGCAACATCCCCGGCACCAACAACTCAGGCGTGGCAGGCGCGGGCCTCGCCGCGGTGAGCAGGCGGGGCACGGTGTCGAGCAACACCCACGTGGGATCGCGGTCAGGCGACGCACCCCGCGCCGCGAAGAACCCGCCGGTCATGGCCAGCACCATGACGGCCAAGCCCGCGAGGCCTGCCGGCACGAGCCTTTTCAGCCCCAGCGCGAGGAATCCCGCGAACGCGGCCAGTCCGAAGTAGACGTGCGCGCCGTCCCAGGCCTGGGCCAGCTGGAGCGAGCCGACGAGGAGGACAGCGGCAACCCACGCGAACTTCACCGTGCCACCACCGCGTTCCACGAGTCGACCAGGTCCTCCGCCTTCGCCCCGCTGATCACCAGCACCGACCCGGCAGCCCCCACGGGCCGCTTCTCCCCCACCACGAGCACGGTGCCGAACGCGGCCCGCCCCGCCTCCAGCACCAGGGCGGGCACGGTTGTCCCGCTGACCACGGCCACGACGTCGAGGTCGCGCACCGGCACGGTCGGGCGGCCGTCGGTGTCCTGCAGTTCCAGGTCCGCGAGGGCGGCCAGGATCGGGGCCGAGTCCTGGGTCTCCTCCAGGGAGGTGCCGCCGGACGACGTCAGCAGGCGCACCGGGTGTCCTTGCTCCAGGGCTGAGGTGACCAGCGATGCCGCCACCTCCACCGCCTCTTCGAAGCGTTGGGGTTCCGCGTAGGAAGCAGCGTTGTCGTCGAGCAGCACGGCCAGGTGCGGGCGGGCCGGGTCGGCGTCCTCGCGGATCATCAGGGTGCCGGTGCGCGCGGAGGTGGCCCAGTGCAGGCGGCGCAGGTCGTCGCCTGGCACGTACTCGCGCAGGCCCACCAGGTCGGTGCCGCCGCGTTCCACGCGTTCGTCGGCGCCTACCTGGCCTCGGCGGGCGCCGGAGGGCAGGCCGCGGACGGGCAGGACGCGCGGGACGACTCGGACCTGGACCACCTCGCCCAGGACTGTGCGGGCCTGTGCCAGGCCGGCCAGGCCTTTGCGGCGCAGCGTCAGCGGGCCCACGTCGAACACGCCGCGGCGTTCGGTCGGGATGGCGTAGTCGACGGCCTCCACGACTCCGGGCTTGAGCAGCGGCACGTCGACGGCGGAGGGGGCGCCCGCGACCATGTCGACGGCGTCCAGTGCCACTGGCCAGCGGCCGGTGGCGGACAGTTCCAGGCGGCCGTTGCAGCGGGCCAGGCGTGGCACGGTGCGGGGGCGGACGGTTCGCGTCACCGAGAGCGGTGACGCGACCAGCACCGACACGATGGACGCGATCACCAGGGCGACGAGGGCCAGGCCGAACGCTGTCATGCCCGCGTAGCGCCACCACAGGCCCACGCCGAGCATCAGCAGGCCCAGCACCGCCGTTCCGGTGCCGCGGACGGTGAGTCTCATTGCGTTGCGGGCTTGGGGACCGGCACGCGCGCGAGGACGTCGGCCAGCACCTCGGACGTCGTCACGCCCGCCAGCACGCTCTCCCGCGTCAGCACCAGGCGGTGGGCCAGCACAGGGTCCGCGATGTCCTGGACGTCCTGCGGCACGACGAAGTGCCGGCCCTTCGACGCCGCGTACACCTGCGCGCACCGGACCAGGGTGCGCAGACCGCGCGTCGAGGTGCCCAGGCGCAGGCGTTCGTCGGTGCGGGTGCCCACGCCCAGGCCGGAGATGTAGTGCAGGATCGGGTCGGCCACGTGCAGCAGCTGCAGACGTCCGCTGAAAGCGCTCACCTCGCGCGGGGACGACACCGTGCGCACGTCGGCGATCCGGCCCGCGCCGCTGCCGGGGCGCAGCACGTCCAGTTCGTCCTCCACCGACGGGTAGCCGATCGAGGTGCGCAGCATGAAGCGGTCCAGCTGCGCCTCCGGCAGGCGGTAGGTGCCGTCGAGGTCGATCGGGTTCTGCGTCGCCACCACGAGGAACGGGTCCGGCACCGCGTGCCCGACGCCGTCGATCGTGACGGTCCGCTCCTCCATGACCTCCAGCAGCGCGGACTGCGTCTTGGCCGCCGCGCGGTTGATCTCGTCGGCCAGCACGATGTTCGCGAACACCGGGCCGGGGCGGAACCGGATCTGGCCCGTCTGCGGGTCGTAGACCGAGGTGCCGGTGACGTCGGACGGCAGCAGGTCCGGCGTGAACTGCACGCGCCGCGACAGGCCGCCCAGTGCGCCCGCCACGGCTCGCGCCAGCGTCGTCTTTCCCGTGCCCGGCACGTCTTCCAGCAGCACGTGGCCGCCCGCGAACATCGCCACCAGCACCAGGTCGATCACGTCGCGCTTGCCGCGCACCGCGCTCTCGACCGCGTCGCCGAGCCGGGTGTGCAGGTCGCGGAAGGCGGAAACCTCACCGGTGTCGATCACTTTTCCTCTTCTCTGCGAACACCGATGCGCAACAGGAACGCGCAAGCCAGCAGGCCCAGTCCACCCGCACCCATCGGCGCGGTCCCCGCACCGGCGGGAGCCATCCGCGGGATGCAGGAAGGCTTGCCCGCGCACTCGTCGTAGGTGAAGAAGGCGTTCTTCGGCGCCGATTCGACCTGGCCGGCACCGGTAGCCGCGTAGGCGCGAACCACGATCGAGTTGCTGCCCTCGTCCACGTCGATCGTCGCCGATGTCGCGTTGCACGGAATCCCTGCCGAGAACCCGTACGTCTTGTTCACGACCTCGCAGCGCCCGTTGTGGTTCGCCCAGTCGGCAGGCGGAGCCATGTTCACCCGGCGCGTCGGGTTGGTGCGCAAACCGGTGGTACCGGTGATCACCGCGGCACCAGCGGTCGGCAACGACGGCGGAGGCGGGGGCTGTGTGGTCGTCGTGGTCGGCGGCGGAGTGTTGGGTGGAGGCGTGTTCGGGGGCGGGGTGTTCGGGGGCGGGGTGTTCGGCGGAGGCGTGTTGGGCGGCGGGGTGTTCGGGGGTGGCGTGTTCGGCGCCGTGACCGTGAACGCCGCCATGCCCGACGCACCGGCCTGCGTCGCCGTCGAGGCGCGCACCGTCACGTCCAGCCTGCCGCTCGTGCAGAACGTGGAACCCGTGCACGGCACCGACAGATCGGCGGACGTACCGGCCGACTGGGCCGACACCGAACCACCGCTGAACGAGCCGGAACCCGTCACGGTGTAGCCCACCACCGGGTCGGTGGACGCGGCCGGGCTCCAGCTCACCGTCACGACGACCGCCGAGGCGGTGCGCGACTTCTCCCGCACCGTCACCCCCGCGGGCGCGGCCGGAGCCGTTCCGCCGGAAGAAGAAGGTGGCGTCGATGACGACGACGGGGGCGCGGGCACGTCCGGGGGTGGAGGGTTGTTGCCGGGGTTGCGCGGCGGCTTCACCGGCTCGTTCGGGTTAGGCGGCGGGGGCGGCGGCACCGACGGCGGCGGCGAGCGGTCGGGGTCCTTCACCGGCAGTTCGGGGCTGCGGATCGTCAGCGACCGCGTCCCGCCGTCGGCGTCGACCAGCACGCCCGTCGACGAGCCCGGCACGTTCACGAACAACCGGCCGTCGTCGAACACGAGCTCGGGGTCGGACCCGCCGGAAGTGCGCACGTCGTCGCCACCGCGGCTACCACCGCGGTCGAGGATGATGACCTTGCCGGATCCCTTGCACGGCACGTAGACCTTGTCGCGGTAGACAGCGGGACGCCCCGGCTTCGGGCAGCCCAGCGCACCGACGTCGACGCGCAGCACCTCCCGCCCGACGACCAGCACGACGGTCGAGGACGACGGCACCGACGCGGGCACCAGGTCCAGCGGCGACGACTGCGCGGCGATCACCTCGGCGTCCGAGCGGTCGGTCGACGACGACACGTCCTCACCGGTGCCGTCGCGCACCACGACACCGCCGTCGAGCCCGATCAGCGTGACGCCCTGGTCGTGCGGCACGAGAACAGTGCGCGGCCCGGCACCGGACACCTGGCGCTGCGACCGCTCCTGGAACCGCTCCTCGTCGTCGGACCAGTCCAGCGACCGCAACGTGCCGCCGTGATCGACCAGCCACAACACGCCGCGCTCGTCCACCACGGCGTCGGCGAGCGGCTGACCCGCCTGCCACGTCTGCCCGACGTCGGCCAGCGTCAGCGGGTCCGCGGTGTGCACGGTGCCGGCCGCGCGGTCGACGACGAACACCATCCCGTTCGACACCAGCACCTTGCTCGACGCACCGGGCGGGGCCTGCCTGCGGCCGGAAGCCAGCAGCGTCGCCAGGTCGATGACCGTGATCTCGCCGGTCCGCCGGTTCAGGACGATCAGCCGGCCGTCCTCCTGCGCGATCTCCAGCTGCGAGTCGGGCCCGCTGATCTGCAGGCGCGTCTGCGGTTTGCCGGACACCGGGTTGATCTGCACGACCTCACCGCGCTGGTCGTCCCCCAGCCAGGTGAGCCCGTCCGACACCTCCACCGACGTGCGCGAGATGCCCTGCCCCAGCGCGGCGCCCGCGAGCACCAGAACACCCAGCAGTGCCGCGACGAAACTCGCCGATTCCCGCCCTCCACCGGAGATAATGCGTTTGATCCGGTGCCACCAAGCCATGACGCGCCCTCCCTCGCCCGCCGGGGATGCTAACCCCCTGCTCTGACAACTTCGGACGGTGCACGGTTCCCGGATCGCCCGGTCAGCCGACTGGCGGACATCAGTGAATGCAATGACGAGGTCCGACAGTTTTGAAAACCGAATGGCGCTACGCCGAACTGATCAACACATAGGGCAGAGTGGGTGTATGGAGATCCCCGGGATGGGACTGGCCAAGCAGGCGCTCAACACGGCCATCGACACGACAACCGCCGTCGCCGCGGTCCCCGGCCGCGTGCTGGACCTGATCGGCGAGGTCGAACAGCTGGTCCGCAAGGTCAACGGCACGATCGACGCCGTCGACGGCATCGTGGAGAAGGCCGGCGCGCTGGTCGACCGCACGGCGAACGTCGTGGCGGACGCCGAGAAGGCCGTCGACGAGGTCCGCGCGATCACGGCGAGCGCCAGTGACGTCGCCGAACGCGCCGGGCTGGTCGTCACGACAGCGGGCCACACGGCACACACGGCGAACGAGTTGATCAGCATCTACGAGCCGCTGGCCAAGAAGGCCCAGCCGCTCGCGCAACGGTTCGTGGACGAGCTCTCGCCGCACGAGGTCGAGGCCGCGATCAAGCTGGTCGACGAGCTTCCGGTGCTGACAGAGCACCTGATCAGCGACATCCTGCCGATCCTGGCCACCCTCGACAGGGTCGGCCCCGAGGTGCACCAGCTGCTCGAGGTCACCAGCGACATGCGCCAGGCCATCCTCGGCATCCCCGGCTTCGGGTTCATGCGCCGCCGCGGCGAGAAAAAAGAAGAGGAAGAAGGTGTGAAGGAGGTCGAGAACGGGTAGCCCACCCGAATGACCCCCGACGCTCGTGCTGACCAACTGACCTGGTGGCTCCTGACCAGCGTGTTCGGGCTGATGGCCGCTATCGATGTCGGCCTCGCCCTGACAGAGAGAACCAGCTGGCCCTACGCGCTCGCGGCGTTGCTGCTCGCCGCGAGCGCGTGGAGCGCCAGACACGCCCTCAGACCTTCCCCGTCTTCTGATGTGTCAGGTTCGAGGGCGCTCCGAACCGGAACGGCCGCACCCGATAGGTCGCGGTTTTCTCGTCTGGGAGTGTGATCACCCCGTACGACGTGGTGTCCGGATCAAGCTGCACGGCGACGCGGTAGTCCGCCGCGCCGGCCGGCTTGACCTCGATCAGGTACCCCTCCTCGTCGGAGGCCTGGTCCTCCCACGTGAACAGGATCCCGTTGGCGTGCTTGACCTCCGCCTTCAGGTTCCGCGCCGCCGCCTCCGGTGACGACACCGGCCGCGTGCCCCTGCCGCCCTTGCGCGGCGCGGTCCAGTCCGGCCCCTCGATCTCCGGCACCTCGTCACCGGGAGGCAGCGTGACGTCCACAGTGGCGGAAGCGGGCCCGGTGAACGGCCGGACCCGGTAGTAGAACCGGGTTTCCGGGAT
The DNA here is from genome assembly GCF_033949945.1 of Lentzea miocenica. Lineage (NCBI taxonomy): Bacteria > Bacillati > Actinomycetota > Actinomycetes > Pseudonocardiales > Pseudonocardiaceae > Lentzea > Lentzea miocenica. The sequence goes on along the minus strand of NZ_JAXAVW010000007.1, from coordinate 229,187 downwards.
CAGGTCCGGGTGCTGGTAGGAGTTCTTGGCCGGTGGAGCGAACTCCAGGACCGTGTACTCGCCGTCGGCGGCGTTCGCGTACTCGACGACCTGCCCGGCCGACCCCGCCTCCGGACGCCAGTGCAGCGTCACGTCGGTGGGCGAGGTCAGCTCGGACGTCAGCGCCGGGTCCTGCTGTTCTTGGCCACAGGCAGCCAAGAACAGCAGTCCCGCCAGGGAAAGGCGTTTGATCACCGGCGAACGGTCACTTGCGCCAGAACCGGATGTTGCTCCAGACGACCGTGGCAGGTCCCTGGCCGCTGGACGTCCGGTACGCGCCGAACTTGTCGTAGAAGCTCGTACCCGAACTCGCGTACGTGTGCTTGCGCGAGCCGTTGATGTACGTGCGGTGTTCGTTGCCCACGTTGTGCACGGTGTTGACGCGCACGGTCGTGCCTACCGTTGCACCGGTGGCGATGGTGGTGCCACCGTGCACTGCGTACAGCCGGCCGCCGCGTTCCACGGCGAGCATCCAGAACGGTCCCGCGGTGGGGGCCTCCCGGAACGTCTGCTTGAGACTCACGCGGGTGCCTCCGAGACTCGTGATCCGGAAGCTCCCTTCGAACTGCCGCGTGCCGCCGGTGTAAGTGGCGTACCGGCGCTCGGCACGCTGATCACCGCTCGCGGTGGAACAGGTGAGCTGGAACGTGAGACCGCTGACCGTGCCGCAGCCGCGTTGCTGAACGCTGAACGACGGCGATTCGCTGGTCCACGGCCCGGTTTCCACCTGCGCCAGTGCGGGAGAACCCGCCACGAGCAGACCGGTCGCCAGAGCGATCCCCGCGACGGTGCGGAGTCGTTTGGACATACCGATACCTCCTCAAGACGTGCTGGAGACAGCACGTTTTCTCAGGGGGCGGTAGCGGCACTGTATCTGATAATGATCCGATGTTCGACCTCCATCGCCTGCGGTTGCTACGAGAACTCTCCCAACGGGGCACGCTCGCGGCCGTCGCGCAGGCGCTGAACTACAGCCCGTCGTCGGTGTCGCAGCAGCTGTCGTTGCTGGAGACCGAGGTCGGTGTGCCGCTGCTGGAACCCGTCGGGCGGCGGGTGAAGCTCACCCCGCAGGCCGAGATCCTGGTGCGGCACACCGAGGAGGTCCTCGCCCGGCTGGAGCAGGCGGAGTCGGAGGTCGCCGCGTCGCTGCACGAGATCACCGGCACGCTGCGGGTCGCGACGTTCCAGACCGCGGCACTGGCGCTGATCCCGGCGACGCTGGCGCGCATGAGAGACGAGCATCCGTCACTTCGGATCGAGTTCCAGGTGCTGGACCCGGCGGAAGCGCTTTCCGGCTTGAACGCCCGCGACTTCGACCTCGTCTTCCTGGAGGAGTGGCCGGACCAGCCGGAGCCCCGGTTCCCCGACCTGGAGTACCGGGAGTTGTTCCGGGACCCCATCCGGCTGGCCGTCCCACGTGGACTGCCGATCACCGAGATCGGCTCGTTCCCGTGGATCATGGAGACCGTCGGCATGCCGCAGCGGCTCTTCAACACGAACTGGTGCCGCCACCAGGGTTACGAGCCGGACGTGCGGTTCGCCTCGGTCGACGTCCTGGTGAAGCTGCGGTTCGTGGAACGGGGCCTCGCGGTCGCGCTGCTGCCGGACCTGATCTGGTACGACCGCGAGGTCACCGTCGATCTGCACGAGCTGCCGGTCCCCCAGTCCCGGCTGCTGTTCACCGCGGCACGGGCAGGACGAGGTCAGCATCCGGCGGTGCGGGCGTTTCGCGAGGCGCTGGCGGTTTCCGCAGTGCCGCTCCAACCCCGGCTGTGATCACCAGGGCGATGGCGCCCAGCGAGACCACGCTCAGGTGCTGGCCCAGCAGGACCGCGCCGGCGAGCGCGGCCGCCGCCGGTTCAAGCGCGAGCGCGACGCCGAACGTGCTGGCCTGCAACGTCTTGAGCGCCCGGATCTCCAGCGTGTACGGGATCGCGGACGCCAGCAGCGCCACCAGCGTGCCCAGCAACAGGATCTTCGGCTCGAACAACGCGGCACCGGCCGTCGAGATCCCGTACGGCAACGTGAGCGCCGCCGCGATCAGGCTGGCCCCCGCGAGGCCTCCGCTGCCGAGCCCAGCCGTCGCGAGCTTCCGCCCGGCCAGCACGTAACAGGCCCAGAACACGGCCGCGAGCAACGCGAGCGCGACGCCGATCAGGTCGAGCTTCGCACCGGTGTACTCCCGCACGCCCAGGATCACGACACCGGCCAGCGCCAGCCCGACCCACACGAAGTCCCTGGGCCGCCTGCTCAGCACCGCCGCGAGCCCCAGCGGCCCCAGGAACTCGATCGTGACGGCCACGCCGAGCGGGATCCGGTCGAGCGCGAGGTAGAACGTGCCGTTCATGCCGGCCATGGTCATCCCGAGCACGAGCGCCTCCTGGCGGAACTTCGGCCGGAAGACGACGGCCAGCAGCAGCGCCGCGATGCCGAGCCGCAGCGCCGTCGCTCCCGGCGCGCCGATCTGGCCGAAGAGCTGACTGGCGAAGGCCGCGCCGAACTGCAGGGAGATGACCGAACCGAGGACCAGGAAGACCGCCATGGCTACAGCCTCGTTGACCAGGTCCTTTCGGTACAGCGAATGTTTTCGAGCGATATCGTTCGGTTTTCCCGAACGTTTAGACTGGCCGGTGCGATGAGACGCAAACCCTCCTCCCCTCTCCCCCAGCGCAACGGCCTGGACGCGGCGCGGTTGAAGCTGCCGCCAGAAGGTTCGTGGCCGCTGTTGCGCGACCACCTCGTGGAACGCCTGCCACGGGTCGCCTCCGAACGCATCGATGAGATGTTGCGCGAGGAACGGATCTGGGGCGTGTCCGGGCCGTTGGGCATCGACACGCCGTTCGTCCCGGACAGCTACATCTGGTTCCACCGCGACCTGCCCGTCGAGGTGCCCGTGCCGTTCGAGGTGGGCGTGGTCTACCAGGACGAGAACATCGTGGTGGCGGACAAACCGCACTTCCTGGCCACGATCCCGCGCGGTCAGCACATCATGCAGACCGCGCTGGTGAAGCTGCGCGACTCGCTGGGCCTGCCCGACCTCTCCCCCGCGCACCGGCTGGACCGGGTCACGGCCGGGCTGGTGCTGTTCGTGGTGCGCCGCGACCTGCGCGGCAAGTACCAGACGATGTTCCGCGATCGGCTGGTGCAGAAGGAATACGAGGCGATCGCCGGCTACGAGCCCGCGCTGGAACTGCCGTTGGTCGTGCGTTCACGGATCATGAAGGAGCGCGGCATCATCACCGCGTTCGAGGTCGAGGGCGAACCGAACGCCGAGACGCACGTGTCCCTTGTGGAGCATCGCGACGGCCTGGGCCGCTACCACCTGAAGCCGCTGACCGGCCGCACCCACCAGCTGCGCCTGCACATGTCCGGGCTCGGCGTGCCGATCGTGAACGACGACTTCTACCCGGTGCTGCGGGAGCGCCCGCTGGACGACTTCTCCTCACCACTGCAGCTGCTGGCCCGCACGTTGTCCTTTGTGGACCCGGTGTCCGGCCAGGAGCACGCGTTCACCTCGCGGCTGAGGCTGTCCGCCTGGTCATGAGACGTGCGTGCGGACGGTTCCGATCGGCTGCGGCGCCCAGATCTCGCTCATCCGCTCGTGCAACCGCCGGGCGAGCGCGCTCATCTCGGGGTGCGTCTCGGTGAACCCGGCCACGACCCGCGACCGGAACATCAGCCGGCCACGCGCGGTCGTGCTGTACCAGAACCAGTCCTCGTCGACGACCCTGGCGAGGTGGTCGGTGCCGTCGCGATCGAACCGCTGCACCAACGCGTCACCCTGCACGAGCCATCGCACGCACGCGTCCTCCACGCCCCCGGTGAAGCCGCGTTCCTCGAAGTAGGCCTGCTCGGCGGCTTCGCGCAGTTCCCGGGGCGTCTCCGTGACGGTCGCGCAGGTCGGGAACCCGATGCGGAGGTAGACGAGCTCGGTCACGCCGTCGCCCAGCGCCGCGCCTTCGAGGTCGACGAACCTGGCGCCCGCCTCGGTGTACATGTCGTTGCCGGGACACGGGTCGCCGTGCAGAAGGTCGAACCTCCCGGTGTCCTCGAACGCCAGCTCGCTCTCGGCGCCGCCGATCTCGACGTCCAGCGCCCGCACGAGCCGCAGGAACGGCTCCGGGTCCGGGATCCGCTGGCGTGGCAGGAGTCCGGCGTGTTCAGGTCCCGTGGCGGCGTGCAGTTTGGCCAGGCCGCGGGCGTAGTCGACCACCCAGTCCTCGGCGGGCGGCTCGGACCGCAGCCGTTCCATCACCACGGTCCGCTTGTCCGGGTCCACGTCGAGGACGCGCGGGACGACACCGGTGTGCTCGGCCAGCCTCAGCGCGGTGATCTCGCGCTCGAACGCCACGGGGTCGCCGATGACCTGCTTGATGATGCGGTCGCCGTCCGCCCAGACGTTCGACCGCTGACTGCTGTCGAGGAGCTCCACCCTGCCAGTATTCAGTGCCATGGACTTCGTCATGCTGCACGGCACCACCCAGACGCCGGCCTGCTGGCAGCCGTTGCGAACCCTGCTGGAGCAGCACGGCCACCGCACGTTCGCGGCCGACCTCACCGACCGCGAGGGCTGGCTGGCCGAGGACTACGCGGACGAGGTCGCCCGCCAGTTCCCCGATGCGGACCGTCCGGTCGTGATCGGCCACTCCGGCGGCGGCCTGCTGCTGCCCGCCGCGGCGAACCGGCTCGGCGCACGGCACCTGGTGTGGATCGGCGCGCTGATCGCGGACCTCACCGGTGGCATGAGCGTGATGGAGGAACTGCGGGATCACGGAGAGGAGATGTTCCCGCCCGAGTGGTTCGGGTGGTCGGGCGCGGACCTGCTGAGCGAGCCGGCCGTGAGCGCCTACTTCCTGTTCCACGACTGCAACCTCGAACAGCTGAAGTTCGCGCTCGGCACGTTGCGGCTCTTCCAGCCGCAAGGCGCGTTCACCCAGCGCCACCGGCACGACGACCTGCCGGACAGCACGGTGATCGTGCCCCGGCAGGACCGGACCATCAGGCCGGAGTGGATGTGCCGAACCGCCCTCGAGCGGCTCGGCACCCCCGCGATCGAGATCGACGGCGATCACTGCCCGCACATTCCGCGCGCACAGGAGATCGCCGAGATCATCCTCAGGCGAGTGTGAGCGCGTACAGCTCCACCCGCGGGTCGTTCGGCAGCGTCACCGACCGGACCGTCTTGGCCGCGTCCAGCCGCAGCGACTGACCGAACAGCCGGACCGGCGGCCCGTCGACGCCCTGGCCCGCCTTGATCCGGTGCGGCATCTCCAGCACCACCGGGCCACCCGCCGCCCAGTCCGGCACCGTGGCGGCGACCTCGGCCGAGGTGCCGTCGGTGTACCAGACGGTGAAGGCGGTCGAGACCGGCCCGTTGTGCGACGAACCCACGACGTGCAGCCAGGAGAACTGGCCGGTGGGCAGCAGCAGACCCTGACCCCGTGCCTCCACGAAGTTCGGCGCGGTTCCCGCCGGATCCGGTGCCTGGTAGGTGATGCCGCCCCACGTCACGGGCCCGGCGGGCGGCAGCAACGCGGCGTCGTAGCTCCAGCCGCCGCCGTCGAAGTTGCCCGCGGCGGAGTCGGCCACGGTGGCGGTGCCGTCGTGGTTGCGCTCCGGACCGACGTCCACCGAACACGTCGAGAACGCGCACAACGCGGCCGGCTTCACCTCGATCGCGGCCTTCACCGTCACGGACTCGACCTTCACCGAGACCTCGTAGGAACCCACCGGAGTGCCCGCGGGCACCGACACCGTCAACGGCACGGTCTTCTGCGTCGGCAGATGGCGCGACACGATGACGAACGGCTTGGCGCCACTCACCTTCCAGCCCGCCGGCGCGGTGACCTCAGGCCGGACGGTCATGCCGGACGGAGACTGCGCCAGCACGTCGAGCTGCAAGGTCAGCGACTGCGCGGAATCCGAGGTCGGCATGACGATCTCGGTGTTCCGCAGCGACGCGGACAACGCACGGCGCGAGTCGGTGTTGCCGTCGTTCAACGACGGCGGCTCGTCCGAACGGCCGGTGCCCCACGACGAAGGCTTCGAGGACACCTCGTAGGAGAGCTTGCCGCCACGCCGCACCGAGTCCCAGTCCAGCCACGTCTTGCGGACGTCACGCCCGTTCAACGAGGCACTGCGCACGTACCGCACCGAGTCGGAGACGTTCGGCGCGGCGACGGTCAGCGTGCCGCCCTGGGATCCGTACTGTCCGATTCGGACGGTCGCGGACGGGAACTGCGGTGACGACAGGGCGAGGAAGTCGCCGCCGCTGAACGTCGGGTACATGCCCAGCGACGAGAAGACGTACCAGGCCGACATCGTGCCCAGGTCGTCGTTGCCCGTCATGCCGTCGGGGCCGGTGGTGAACAACGTCATGGCCGCCCGCACGACCGTCGCGGCCTTCGACGGCGTGCCCGTCCACAGGTACATGTACGGCGCGAGCAGGTCGGGCTCGTTGTTCGGGTTGTAGGTCGGTTTGCCGTAGTAGTCGTACGGTTCGGTGATCCAGTCGCGCCGTGCGGTACCGGCGGGATCCACCAGGAGCTTGTCGTAGGCGAAGAACGAGTCGAGGCGCTTCTCGGTTTCCTTGCGCCCGCCCATCAGCGACACCAGGCCGGCCGGATCCTGCGGCACGAGCCACTGGTACTGGTAGGCGCCGCCCTCGTGGAACTGGTGCGAGGCGTCCACCGGGTTGTACGGCGTCAGCCAGGTGCCGGCGACGGTGCGCGGCCGGAACTGGCCGATCGACGAGTCCCAGAGGTTGCGGTACCACTGCCCGCGATCACCGAACAGCCGCGCGTCGGCACGCTTGCCCAGTCCCTTGGCCATCAAGGCGAGTGACGCGTCCGCCGCCGAGTACTCCAGCGTGGCCGAAGCCGGGTGCACGCAGTCGTTGTCGCCGCCCTTGTGCGCGCAGTCCGTGCCGAGCTTCAGACCGGACGGGATGTACCCGCGATCCGAGTAGTACTGCACGCCCGAACGCCCGTTGTACGGCGATTCCGCCGGCGGTAGCGACAAGGCGTTGGTGCGCAACAGCTGGTAGGTCTCCTCCTCGAAGCCCTTCAGCAGCCCCTTCGACCAGGCCTCGACCAGGAACGGCGTCACCGGGTCACCGGTCATGATGTTGGTCTCGGACGACGCCAAAGCCCAGCGCGGCAACCATCCTCCGTCACGTCCACTGGCCACGACGGACAGTGCGACATCACGGGCGACCTCGGGTTCGAGCATCTGCAACAGCTGGTTCTGTGGTCTGTACGTGTCCCACAACGAGAAGTTCTGGTACGGCGTGTAACCCGAAGCCGTCCGCACCTTCCCGTCGAAGCCCATGTACCTGCCGTCGACGTCACCGGCGAGGTTCGGGTGCAGCACCGAGTGGTAGAGCGCGGTGTAGAAGGCGACCTGCCGGTCCCGCGGCCCACCGGACACCTTCACGGCGTCCAGCTGCTTGCGCCAGGTCTCCTTCGCCGCGGCCGTCACGGCGTCGAAGTCGTGGGAGGGAGCCTCCGCCGCGAGGTTCTTCCGCGCGCCCTCGATCCCGGTGTAGGACAGGCCGACCTTCAGCACGACGTCACGGTCGGCGGTCGCGTCGAACGTGACCCACGCGCCGTTCCCGCCGGTTCCGGCCGCGTCCCTGGCACCCGCCGTGGGAACACTCCCCCGCCACGCGCCGAAGGAAGCGAACGGCCGGTCGAACGTCGCCGTGAAGTAGACGGTGTGCTCGTCCTTGCCCGCGCAGAACCTGCCGTTGCGCACCCGGCCCTCGATGGTCCGGTCGCCGACGACGTGGATCTCCGAGTCGAGCACCGTCTGGTTGGACCGTCCCGTGTTGAACAGGACGTTGGCCGCGGCCGACGACGGGAAGGTGTAGCGCTGCCAACCGGTTCGTGGTGTGGCCGTGACCTCGGCGTTCACCCCGTAACGGGACAGCCCGACCCGGTAGTAGCCGGGTTGCGCGGTCTCGTCCGAATGGCTGAACTCCGACTTGTAGGCGTTGATGTCAACGTTGTCAACGGACCCGACTGTCGGCATCACCGGCAGCTCGCCCATGACCCCGCAGCCCACGCCCGACAGGTGTGTCTGCGAGAAGCCGTAGATGGAGGTTGCCTTGTAGTCGTACCCGCCCTGTCCTCCCGTGTCAGGGCTGACCTGCACCATCCCGAACGGCACCGAGGCGCCGGGGAAGGTGTTGCCGAAGTTCTGCGTACCCACGAAGGGGTTCACCAGTGACGAGGGGTCCTCGTCCGCTTGAGCCGCTTGCGCAGGGACTGTTAACCCCAGTAACAGTCCGACTACAACCAGTGTCCGCATAGGGGGCAGTATTGTCGGAACGTCGCCGCCCCGACACCCATCGGAGGTCGGCGATGCGCGCATCAGCCGTGGCGTTGCTGCTTCTTGTCGCGTTTTGTCAACCGGCACACGCCGCAGCCACTCTCGACACCGTCACGACAACGTCGGTCTACGGATGCCTGCGCACCAACGGCGCGGGCGTGTACGACGCGGCGGTCAACAAGACGTTCGTGACGTACTCGGGCACGAACCACGACATCTACGTCAAGGCGTTCGACCACGCCGCGAACACCTGGTCCGCCGCGGTCAAGGTCGCCGCGCTGAACCTGACGCACGACAACGCCTACCACGACTATCCGGTGCTCACGCAGCTCGGCGACGGCAGGCTCGCGGTCTTCCGCGCGACCCACACGAGCTCGATGCAGTTCTACACCGCGCCGGCGCCGCGTTCGATCACCGGCACGTGGACCGCTCGCACGATCTCCACCGACAGGAACACCTACCCCGAGCCGGTCGTCATCGGGACCACGATCCACCTGTTCTACAGCCACAACACGGACCTGTCGCACCCGTACCGCACGTTCAAGATGATCAAGTCGACGGACAACGGCAGGACGTGGTCCGCGCCCCGCATGATCATCGATTCCGGTCGTACCGCGGACAGGTACGCCGAGGTCTACGCGTTCGGCGTGACGCAACGCAACGGCCGCATTTATCTGACCTGGTCGATGCACGGCGGACCGAAGGGCCACAACGGCGGCGGCAAGAACATCTACGTCGCCTACTTCGACACGGTCTCGGGCAACCTGTTCACCGTCGGCGGCACGTCGCTCGCCACCGTCATCGACGCGGCGGACCTCGACAAGACCCGTGTCGTGACGACGAACCCGCTCGACCTGCCCGCCGGCAAGGGCCTGCCGGAGGAGAACCCGGTGACCGTGCCGCTCGACGACGGCTCGCTCGTGCTCGGCTACGGCGTGCACACCAGGACCAGCGCCAAGATCGTGCTGTCGCGCTTCGCCGGTGGCACTTGGACTTCGACGACCGCGGACACCTCGACGTCGTTGTTCAAGGACCTCGTCGCCACCGGCAACAGCGTGCACTTCTCCTACGCGAGCGCGGACCGGAAGCGGCTCCTGGTGAAGTCGTGGACGCCCGGCGGTTCGGTGACGCCGAAGCACGACCTCGCGGTGCCGTACTCGGCCGGAGCTGACACGACGTTCTACGCGAACTTCGTGGAGAACCGGCCGAGCGACCTGGTCGCGAACACCATCGACTACGAGACCCGCAAGACCAACCACACGGGCAAGTGGCCGGTGTTCTCGCTCAGGGGTTAGTCAGCAGCGCTTGCCGGTGTACTTGTTGTAGCTGTAGTCCTGCGCGACGCTCACGAGGCCGTAGGCGGCAGTGCACTTGCTCAGCGTGTTGGTGGGACTGCTCCACAACTCCTTGGGGTCGTAGGGGTTGCTCTTGCCGCCCTTGTGGCTGTCCGGCGTGGTGTCGCTCGCGCTGCTGTACACGGCGACCGCGGTGTCGGTGATCCAGTGGTGACCCGAGTTGCGGAAGCTCTCCCACATGTAGACGTAGGACCAGTTCGAGCCGCAACCCGCGAACTGCTTCACGGACGCGATGTTGTCGCCCTGGAACTTGATGTACGCGGTCGCCCCGATCTGCCCCGCGCTGGCACAACCGGGCGGCGTCTCCGCGTTGGCGACACCGGGGAAGACGAAGCCCAGCAGCACCAACGCGACGGTGATGATCGCTCTCTTCATGTGGGGGATCATCACCGTTCGCGCTGACAACTCCCTGACACCGGGGTATGCAGGACACATGCCCGTACAGCTCAACCACACCATCGTCCACGTCTCGGACCAGGAGCGCTCAGCGCGTTTCCTCACCGAGCTTCTCGGCCTGCCAGAAGCGGTCCGCTTCGGCCCGTTCCTCGTCGTCGAGGTCGCGAACGGCGTCTCGCTCGACTACATGACCAGCCGCGACCCGATCACCGAGCAGCACTACGCGTTCCTGGTGAGCGAGGAGGAGTTCGACCAGATCTTCGGCCGGATCCAGGAGCGCGGCCTGCGGTACTGGGCCGACCCGTTCCACTCGCAGCCCGGCGAGATCAACCGCAACGACGGCGGGCGCGGCGTCTACTGGAACGACCCGGACGGCCACGCGCTGGAGATCATCACCAGGCCGTACGGCTCGGGGTCCTGACCTGACGATCGGTTCACGTATCTAAAAGGTATAGACCACCTCTTGTGCTCGGAGTGCCCCGCCTGCCACCGTGAGAGCGGTAACACACAGTGGGCGCCCTGACACTCCGAGGAGTTGGTCCCATGTTCAGGACACGCGCCGCCGCCCTGTTCGTCGCGCTGATCGGCGTCTTCACGTTCGTTCAGCCGGCGACGGCAGCGCAGTTCATCATCACCGAGACGCAGTTCAAGAACATGTTCCCGTCCCGCAACAGCTTCTACACCTACGGCGGCCTGAAGTCCGCGATGGCCACGTTCGGTTCGTTCGCGAACCAGGGCAGCGACACGGTGAAGAAGCAGGAGCTCGCGGCGTTCCTGGCCAACGTCTCGCACGAGACCGGCGGGCTCTACTACATCCGCGAGATCAACCAGAACGGGGACTACTGCGACGAGACCCGGCCCTACGGCTGCCCGTCACCCCAGAAGTACTACGGCCGTGGCCCGATCCAGCTGTCGTGGAACTTCAACTACAAGGCCGCCGGCGACTACCTCGGCGTCAACCTGCTGGGCACCCCTGAGCTCGTGGCCACGAACGCGACCATCTCGTGGCGGACCGCGATCTGGTACTGGATGACGCAGAACGGGCCTGGCACGATGACCCCGCACAACGCGATGGTCAACTCGCGCGGCTTCGGCCAGACGATCCGCAGCATCAACGGTTCCCTGGAGTGCGGCGGCCGCAACCCCGGCGCCGTCGAGAGCCGTGTGTCGAAGTACCGGCAGTTCACCGGGATCATCGGCGTCGCGCAGGGTGGCAACCTGTACTGCTGAACAGTTGACAAAACAGGTCTAGACCCTTGACTGGTCTGGACCAATGGTGCCAATCTCAGCGTTGTTCACATCCGTGATTCTCCGGGCGCACAGACTCCAGGAGTGGGTGACCTTGCTGAGAAAACGCATCTTGGCGTCTATCGCGGCCGGTGTGATGGTGGCAATGGCAGTCATCGCACCGACCGCTTCTTCACAGGCGGAAGTGTCCGCGCAGGCCTGCACCTACACCGACTGGGTGCAGGGCAAGCAGTACTACACGGGCAACATCGTCAAGTTCGAAGGCGGCTTCTACATCGCCGAGCACGACAACCCCGGTTACAGCCCAACGATTTCCACCTGGTTCTGGGAGCCGACGAGCTGTGACGGCGGTGGAGGTGGCGGCGGCGGCACCTGCACCACCGCCACGGACTGGGTCGCGGGCAGGGCCTACGTGACCGGCAACATCGTGCGGTACAACGGTTCCTACTACATCGCCGAGCACGACAACCCCGGCTACGACCCGACGATCTCCACGTGGTTCTGGGAGCCGTACAACTGCGGTGGTGGCGGTGGTGGTGGCGGCGGCGACTTCGTCGTCAGCGAAGCCCAGTTCAACCAGATGTTCCCCAGCCGCAACGGCTTCTACACCTACAGCGGCCTCGTCACCGCGATGAGCGCCTACCCCGGCTTCGCGAAGACGGGCAGCGACACGGTGAAGAAGCAGGAAGCGGCGGCGTTCCTCGCGAACGTCTCGCACGAAACCGGTGGTCTCGTCTACATCACCGAGATCACGCCGGGCGTCTACTGCGACTGGAGCCGTCCGTACGGCTGCCCCGCCGGGGCCGACCAGTACTACGGCCGCGGCCCGATCCAGCTGTCGTGGAACTTCAACTACAAGTCCGCCGGCGACGCACTAGGCATCGACCTGCTGAACAACCCGCGACTGGTCCAGACGGACGCGGCCATCGCGTGGAAGACGGGCCTCTGGTACTGGAACACGCAGACCGGACCGGGCACCATCACCGGGCACAACGCCATGGTCAACGGCAACGGGTTCGGCGAGACGATCCGCAGCATCAACGGTTCGCTCGAGTGCAACGGTGGCAACCCCGGCCAGGTGCAGAGCCGCGTCACCAAGTACCAGCAGTTCGTCGGGATCCTCGGCGTGCCGGCCGGTGCGAACCTCTACTGCTAGTAGGACGCGATCCGTCCTAGTTCGGCCGTAGCTTGGCCGCATGACGACGGAGCACGACGAACTGCTGCGGATGCTGGACGACCAGCGCAGGGTCTTCCGCATCGCGATGCGCGACCTGTCCGAGGCCGACGCCCGGAAGCGCACGACGGTCAGCGAGCTCACCCTGGGCGGATTGCTCAAGCACCTCGTCCAGGGTGAGCGCGCCTACACGCACATCATCACCGGCCGGCCGGGCACACCGGACGGCATGCTCGACACCGGCCAGTACGTCTGGGAAGGCGGTTCCTTCGAGGAACTGCTCTCCTCCTACACCGAAGCGGCGCGCGCGACCGACGAGGCCGTGCGCGCCGCTTCGCTGGACGCGTTGGTCGCGATGCCTTCCGCGCCGTGGGACCCGAACCCCGAACCCTGGCCGGTCCGGCGGATCGTGCTGCACGTGTTGCGCGAGACCGCACAGCACTCCGGGCACGCGGACATCATCCGCGAGGCGCTGGACGGTGCGTCGACGACCGATCAGCTGTTCAGTTGACGGCAGGGTTCAGTTGACGGCGAGCTGTTCCTTCACCTGCGCGAGCGACGGGTTGGTGAGCGCCCTGCCGTTCGGGAAGTGGACGGTCGGCACCGTGCGGTTGCCGCCGTTCACGCTCATCACGAAGTCGGCCGCACCCGGCGTCTCCTCGATGTTGATCTCGGCGTACTCGATGCCCTCCCGGTCGAGCGAGCTCTTCAGGATCCGGCAGTAGCCGCACCACGAGGTCGAGTAGACGGTCAGCTGGTCGGGAGCCATCAGGCGCACTCCTCATCGGGGTTGGACGAAGTCATCAGTATCAACATCCGATGAGGAGCGCTTCTTCCCAGGGCGGTTCAGGTCACTTCTGGTGCCTGAGCAGCTTCGAGCCCGGCTTCTGGGACTCGAAGTCGAGCTTCGCCCAGCTCTTGTCCTTCGGCACGGACAGGATCCGGGCCTCGTCGAGCAGGCCGTCGAACGAGCGCTTGCGGCTGTTGCTTCCCGGCGTCTTCTCGTTGTTGCCGATGGTCACCGGCTCGGCGCCGGTGGTCTTCCAGGCGTTGGTGTCGGTCTTGCCGACTTCGAGCTTGCCGTTGATGTAGTAGTAGGCGTTCGGCTTGTCGATGACGAAGACGAAGTGGTACCAGGTGTTGTTCTTGACCTTCGTGTAGGCGCCGGAGGGCAGCGGGCACCAGTCGTAGTTCGCGACGTCGATGCACGGTTCGGTCTGGTCGCCCTCGCCGAAGTAGTGGATGCGGAAGCCCGTCTCACCCTTGGCGAACATCGCGATGTACGCGGCCGGGTGCGTCTTCGCGTTCGACCAGATCGAGAAGGTGCCCTTGGAGGGCAGCGGGTTGAACAGGCCGCTCGTCTCGCTGCCGGGCAGCAGCACGTACTCGCTCCTGGCCCTGGTCAACGACAGCGCGTTGCCGACCACGCCGGTGCCGGTCGCGTCGCCGGTGATGTTGACGCCCTTGCCGTTGAGGTTGCCCGTGGAGTCGCGATAGCCGTTCGCCGCGCCCTTCTCGGCGAGGTGGTGGGTGGTGACCCAGCCGTCGGCCTTCGGGAAGACCTTGGTGCCGTCGCTCTCCGGCGACGCCTCCGGGTTGCCCCACTTCAGCGTGATGGTCTGGGTGGCGTTGCCCTTGACGTCGGTGCGGACCCAGATCGCGGCCTGCTTGGCGGCCGCGTCCCACTTCTCGATCTCGTACGGCAGCGGCCTGCCAGCCGGGTCGTCGAACCTGACGTCCGCGCCGCCCGGTTTCGCCTGGCCGAAGTCGAAGTTCGACGCGTCGAGCTTCACCGGCACGGGGAAGCCCCTGACGTCGCCCGGCACGTTCGCCCCGGCGGCCGTGGTGTCGATGGTGATCTTGCGTTGATGCGCCCAGCCCGCCTGCGCTTCCGATGCCACCGCGGGTAGCAGGAGGCTCGCGAGCAAGGCGGCCGAGATGGTGAGTGTGCGCCCAGTCCTGTGCATGTGATCCCTTTGTCCGGGGCGGCGGACACTCAAGGTCTTACTGTAAACCTTGTTTCCTGTCAGCCTGCATCACTCGGACGGAGCAACGAGAGGCGATCGTCAGGCAATCGTCAGGTTAATTTGCCACACGGTGGGTGAGCATGAGTTCGCGCACGCCCCGAAATTTCGGGCGTGCAATTAGTTCTGCTTTTCCACAAGTATTGCCGAGCAATTCAGTCACCCATTCGGCGGCCCTTCGCAACACAGGGTTTCCGATATCGTTTGATTTCCGTCGCCGGTACCACACTTCTGGAAAGAAAGGCTGGCCATGCTGAAAACGGTGGCGGCTGCTGCCCTCGCGCTCTCCGCGGTTCTTGCCGCGCCTGCCGCAAACGCAGCTCCCGATGTTCCTGATTTCGTGACGATCGACGTCGTCACCGTGAACGGATCCGGCTGCCCCGCCGGCACCGCGGCCGTCGCGGCCGCGGACGACCGCACGGCGTTCACGGTGACCTACAGCCAGTACCTCGCCCAGGCAGGACAGGGCTCCGGTCCCACAGACTTCCGCAAGAACTGCCAGCTCAACATCAGAGTGAGCTATCCGCAGGGCTTCACGTTCGGCATCGCCCAGGCGGACTACCGCGGATTCGCCAACCTGCAGCAGGGGGCGACCGGCACGGAAAAGGGAAGCTACTACTTCCAGGGCATGTCCCAGGGCGTGAGCCGCACCCACAACTTCTCCGGCCCGAAGAGCGACAACTGGCAGGCCACCGACCGCGCCACGGTGTCGGAAATCGTCTACGCGCCGTGCGGTGAAGTACGGCACCTGAACATCAACACCGAGCTGCGCGTCAACGCGGGCACCGCGACCAAGGCCAACAGCTTCATGACGATGGATTCCACCGACAGCAGCGTGAGCACGAAGTACCAGTTCTCCTGGAAGCGTTGCTGATCAAGGCACCGATTGCCGCCGCCGTCCTTCAGCTGAAACCCAGACGGAAAGGTGCCCCAATGCTCAACGCAGTGGCCGCGGCCGCGCTCGCGATGTCGACCATCATCATCCCGCCCGGTGGCGCCCCCGGCACCACGCCGCCGCCGGAGATCATCACCATCGACGTCGTGACCATCAACGGGTCGGGCTGCAAGCCGGGAACGGCAGCGGTCGCCGTGAGCCCGGACAACAAGGCGTTCACCGTGACCTACAGCGAGTTCATGGCGCAGGTCGGGCCGGAGGCGAAGCCGACCGACTTCCGCAAGAACTGCCAGCTGAACCTGCGTGTCAACGTGCCGTCCGGCTTCACCTACGGCATCGCGTCCACCGACTACCGCGGTTTCGCACACCTCGAGCGCGGCGCCACGGCCCTGGAGAAGGCCAACTACTACTTCCAGGGCATGTCGGAGACGCAGTACAAGCAGCACAACTACAGGGGCCCGCTCAGCGACGACTGGCAGGCGACCGACACGACCGACGTGGCCGCGATCGTCTACCACCCGTGTGGTGAGAAGCGGAACTTCAACATCAACACGGAGCTCCGGGTCTCCGCGGGCACGTCCGACCCGAAGAAGGTCACCAGCTTCATCACGATGGACTCGACCGACGGATCCATCGAGACGACCTACCACTTCGCGTGGAAGACCTGTCCACCGAAGCCGTAACACCCACCCGGTGCCGGGCACTCCGAACAGGGGTGCCCGGCATCTCCCCGTCCACGGTCCGGATCAGATCAGGAAGCGGTACGCGGTCGAGCCAGGAGCCACGTGCTGGATCTTCAGCGGGGACTCCTTCATCCGGCCCCACAGCAGGTCGTAGTCCTCGCGGCGGCCGAGCTCGATGCACACCAGCGCGGCGCCGGTCTCCCGGTTGTCGCGCTTGATGTACTCGAACAGCACGATGTCGTCGTCCTTGCCGAGCACCTCGTCGAGGAACCGCCGCAGCGCGCCCGGCTCCTGCGGGAACTCCACCAGGAAGTAGTGCTTGAGGCCGCGGTGGATCATCGACCGCTCGACGATCTCGGCGTAGCGCGAGACGTCGTTGTTGCCGCCGGAGAGCAGGCACACGACCGTCGAGTCCGGCGCCACGGAGATCTCCTCCAGCAGCGCGGCCGAGGCCAGTGCGCCCGCGGGTTCCGCGATGATGCCGTCGATCTGGTACAGCTCCAGCATCTCCGTGCAGACCGCGCCCTCGGACACGCTGAGCAGCTCGGCGCCGCTGTCGCGGACCATCGGGAACGTCACCTCGCCGGCGCGGCGGACCGCGGCGCCGTCGACGAACGAGTCGACCTCTGGCAGCGTGACGGGGCCGCCCGCCTGCATGGCGGCGATCATGCTCGCCGCGCCCGCCGGTTCGACGCCGATGATGCGGGTGCGGGGGAAGCGCTCCCTGAACCACGTGCCGACGCCGGAGAGCAGCCCGCCGCCGCCGACCGGCACCACGACCACGTCCGGCGCGCCGCCGAGCTGCTGGACGATCTCCAGGCCGACGGTGCCCTGACCGGCGACCGTGCGGCGGTCGTCGAAGGCCGGGACCAGGGTCGCGCCGGTGGTCTGCGCGTACTCCTTGGCGAGGGCGGCCGCGTCGTCGTAGGTGTCGCCGTCGACGATCAGCTGCACCATGCCCTGGCCGAGGGCGGAGATGCGGTCGCGTTTCTGCCGCGGCGTGGTGCGGGGGACGTGCACGCGGCCCTCGATGCCGAGGCGGCGGCACGCGTACGCCATGCCCTGGCCGTGGTTGCCGGCCGACGCGCAGACCGCGCCACCGAAGGCGAACTCGGTCTGGCACAGCAGGTTGAAGGCGCCGCGCAGCTTGTAGGAGCGGCCGACCTGGAGGTCCTCGCGCTTGAACCACACGCGCGCCCCGGTGCGCTCCGACAGCCGCTGGTTCACCTCCAGCGGCGTGGTGCGTGCGACTCCACCGAGCCGGGCTGCGGCCGCGGACACCTCATCAGCGAAGGACATGACATTACATCTTCCGTGAACGACTCGGGTCTGGCACGCGTACCCCTAGAAAGACAGGGGAGGTGCTCGTGTTTCGCCTTGTGGGCGTTCTGACGCTGCTCATGATGCTCTCCGCGGTTCCCGCGCACGCCCATGGCGCGCCCACCGACCCGGCGAGCAGGGCTTTTCTGTGCTCACCAGGTCAGTCGACAGCATCATCCTCGCCGTGCCGCAGCGCGATTCAGGCGGGGTTGCCGTCCAAGGACTGGGACAACATCCGGCTGCCGAACGTGCGGGGCCAGGACGAGGCGAAGGTCCCCGACGGAAAGCTGTGCAGCGCGGGCCTCGCGAAGTACGCCGGGCTCGACCTGCCGTCCGCGCAGTGGCCGGCGACGAAGCTCAAGAGCACCGCCTTCACCTACCGGGCGACGATCCCGCACCAGGGCTCGTTCCGCTTCTACGTGACCCGCGACGGCTACTCGCCGGCCCGCCCGCTGCGGTGGGCGGACCTGGACCAGTTCCTGAACGTGCCCTCTCCCCCGCTGGTGAACGGTTCCTACGAGTTCAAGGTCCAGCTGCCGGCGAACCGGACCGGGCGGCACCTCATCTACACCGTGTGGCAGAACACCGACACGCCTGACACGTACTACTCGTGCACGGACGTCGAGATCGCCGCTCCCGCACCGGCGCCCGCAACGCTTGTACCGCAACAAAAACCGGCCCCGCAGGCGCAGGCAGCACCGGCCGCGCCCTCCGTTCCGTCCAGTTCGGCGAAGCCTTCCGCCACGCCGTCGAGCACGCCGCGACCTGTTCCCGTTGCGTCGAGTGCCGAACAACCTCCTTCCAGCACAACGAGGTTCGGCATATCGGCCGTGGTGGCGGCACTGGGCGGCCTGGCCGTGCTGGGCGGAATCATGTTGTGGCGCAAAAGAATTCTGTGAACGTCCCGGTCCCCAATAGGTCTGGACCATCTCTACGATGATCTTCGGGCGCGCAACCCCTGCGAGATGAAGGTGTGTGCCCGCATGGCTCGAAAACTGCTGGCGTTGCTGGCGATTCTCGCCGCGACACTGTTCCCGGTCACCGTCTCGGCACCGGCCCAGGCCGCGCCGTTCAAGGTGCTGGCGTTCTACAACGGCACCTGGGACGCCGCCCACATCGCGTTCGTCAACGAGGCGAACCCGTGGCTGACCCGCGCGGGTCAGGAGAACGGCTTCACCTACGAGGCCACCAAGGACTGGAACCGCCTCAGCACCCTCACCCCCGCCCAGGCGCAGGTCGTGGTCTTCCTCGACGACGCGCCCACCGGGGCCTCCGCGCGCGCCGGGTTCCAGCGCTACATGGAGGCAGGCGGCGGCTTCTTCGGCTTCCACGTCAGCGCCTTCACGCAGAACGCGAACGAGTGGTCCTGGTACCACAACACGTTCCTGGGCAAGGGGAACTTCGTCAGCAACACCTGGGGCCCGACCACCGCGGTGCTGAAGGTCGAGACCCGCACGCACCCGTCGACCGTGCGCCTGCCGGAGAAGTTCACCTCGGCGGTCAGCGAGTGGTACAGCTGGTCGCGTGACCTGCGCACGAACCCGGACATCCAGATCCTGGCGAGCGTGGACCCGTCGAGCTTCCCGCTCGGCACCGACCCGAACCAGCAGTGGCGCAGCGGCTACTACCCGATCATGTGGTCGAACAAGAACTTCAAGATGGTGTACGCGAACTTCGGCCACAACGCGATGGACTACCCGAACAACCGGCCGACGTCGTCCACGTTCGCCTCGCCCACACAGAACAACTTCCTCATCGACAGCCTGCTCTGGCTGGGCGGCGGCGGCACTCCCCAGCCGCAGCCCGACTGGAAGACGGTCGTCAACAAGGGCAACGGCAAGTGCGTCGACGCGCGCGCCGCGGGCCTCGACAACGGCACCGTGATCCAGCAGTACGCGTGCAACTCGACCACGGCGCAGAACTTCCGCGCGGTGGCGACGAGCGACGGCTACTCCCGTCTCGAATACCGCAACGACCCGTCGAAGGCGCTGGACGTGAGCAACGTGTCCACCGCGGACGGCGCGGGCATCCACCTCTGGACCTACGGCGGCGGCACCAACCAGCAGTGGCGCGTCACCACCGGTGCGGACGGCTACTCGACGCTGACCGCCCGGCACTCGGGCAAGTGCCTGAGCGCGCCGGCCAGTGCGGCCGACGGCGTGCAGCTGATCCAGGCGACCTGCGACGGGTCGGCCGCTCAGGCGTTCCGGCTGAGCTGAGGCCCGGTCACGGTGACTCGTTCGCCCGGTCTCCGATCCCCGGAGACCGGGTGGGACGAGGCCAGGAAGCCGTACATGTCGTTGAGCTGGTGCAGCGCCGACACCGCATCTCGCCACACGGGGCATGGCCACGCACGGTGCCGCCCGTACCAGGCGCGGCACGACTTGCACCGGTGCCGCTCGTTCGGCTCGTGCATCCGCAGCAGTCCCCGCCACCACGGCAGTGCGGCACGCAGCTGCTCACGCAGTTCGAAGACCTCGTTGGGCGAATCCGTCTGCGCGAGCTGGTCCATGGTCTTGTAGACGACGTCGATCACGGTCCGGTGAAAGGTTCCCTGTCGTTCAGCAAGCGCCATGACGGCCGACTCCTCCCGCCCTCCGCAGTTGAGACAGGCATGCGTGGGAGTCTATGTTGGCGATTGGCGGGCTTTCAACTGGCGAAAATCCCGTCACCCAGATAGCCCTTTCCATGGGTGGAGACGTTCACTGCGCGCGACGGGGGGAGCCGGCAATGGCGGGGGAACGGTCCCTGGCTGACAAGCTGAACCACCTCTTCGCCCGGCACACCGCCCGTTCCGGCCAGGAGTACAGCAACGAGCAGGTCGCGGCGGCCATCGCGGACACCGGCGTCACCATCTCCCAGAGCTACATCTGGCAGCTGCGCAAGGCCAAGAAGGACAACCCGACTTTCAAGCACTTGCAGGCACTGGCAGGCTTCTTCGGTGTGCCCGTGAGCTACTTCTTCGACGACGAGGTCACCGACCGCGTCGACGAGCAGCTGAAGTCGTTGCAGGACGAACAGAGCAGACTCAACGAGATCGCTTCGGGCAGCGACGCGCAACTCATGGCCATGCGCGCGGGCGAGTTGTCCCCCGACCGCCGCCGCCTCGTCATGGAGTTGCTGGACGTCGTCTACCGACAGGAACAGGCCGAGCGCGGCGAAGGATGACTCGTGGCCGAAAGAGAGTTGCGCAAGCGGTGCCGCCGCCTGCTGAACCAGTTGGACATCCAACCGCCGTTGGACGTCGAGGAGCTCTGCCGCAGGGTCGGTGAGCAGCGCGGCAAGCCGATCCGGCTGGTCGCCCACCCGATCCCGGTGCCCGGCCCGTACGGCGTGTGGATCGCCACCGCCAAGGCCGACTACATCCTGTACCAGCAGGAGACGTCGAAAGCGCACCAGAACCACATCATCCTGCACGAGCTCGGGCACGTGCTGGCCGGTCACACCAGTGACGAACAGGACGACGACCTGCTCTCGGGCCTCTACCCCGATCTGGAACCGGACGCCGTGCGCCGGGCGTTGAGGCGCACCTCCTACGACTCCGCGCACGAGCGTGAGGCCGAGACGGTGGCGACGATCATCCTCGAGTGGGCGTCGGTGCTGGACAAGGTGGCGCCGCGCAACGCCGAGGGCCCCGCCCGCCGGATGGCCTCCTCGCTCGCCGACCGGATCGGGTGGCTGTAGATGGAGTACCTCAAGGAAACCCAGGGCATCGTCGCGTTCTCCGCCCTGGCCGTGATGCTCTACCTGCTGGTGCGCCGGCCTCACGACCCCCGGCTGCGCAGCGTCACCGGTCTGGTGGCGGGCTGGGCGCTCGGGTACCCGTTCGGCAGGGCGGCCGCCGACGGGCGGTGGTTCCTCGGCCTCGACCCGATGGTCTGCCAGCTGATCCAGCACTCGATGCTGCAGGTCGGCGTGTACGGCCTGATCTGCTTCTTCATCTTCTCCGCGCTCGACGACGCCAAAGCCAAGAAGCACGCGCTGTTCCAGCTCGCGCCGCTCGTGCTGTGCGTCTCGGTGATGACGTGGGCGGTGCTGGCGATCCCGGACGACCTGCGGGTCGCGGCGGCGCGGGTGCCGAACTCGCTGGGCGGCGGCCCGACCGGCGTCCTCGCGATCACGGTCTTCTACGCGCTGGGCAACGGCTACCTGCTCTACGGATTCGCCGCGATGTTCGTCTGGGCCCGCCGCTACGCCCGCGGCGCCGACCCTCGGCTGCGCCGTGGCCTGCTGATCACCTCGACCGGCCTCGGGCTGCTGGTACCCGCCGACGCGATCTTCGTGTCGTCGAACATCTCCCGCTACTTCGGCGAGCCGCTCCCCCGCTGGCTGCTGACCACGGCCGTGTGGTTCCTGCTGCCCGGTGTGCTGCTGATCGTGATCGGTGTCGTCTACCCGATCGCGGCCATGCGGTTCGCGGCGACGAGGCTGTGGCTGCGGCACCTGCGCACGTACCACCGGCTCGCTCCGCTGTGGACGTTGCTGAACCAGTCGTTCCCCGAGGACGCGCTGCACCGGGTGCCGTCGAGGCGCGACGCGTTCTCGCTGCGGGGCGTGCACCGGCGCTACTACCGGCGGGTGATCGAGTGCCGGGACGGGCTGGTGCGGATCAGCCCGTACGTCGCCGAGACACCGGACGAGCTGCCGCTCGCCGAACGGCTGCGCGCCGGGCTGGAGACGCGGCGGACGGGCTCGGTGACGTTGCGCAGGCCGATCGCGCTGGCCATCCCCGAGGACGACGGGATGGACGCTGACGTGCGCGAACTCGAAAAGCTCGCGGTGTCGTTGCGCTGAGCTTAGGGTCCGGGTGTGGACCTGCCCGTGATGCCGCCGGTGAAGCCGATGCTCGCGAAGTCCGTGCCCGGCCTGCCGCGCGCGGACGGTCTCGCGTACGAGCCGAAGTGGGACGGTTTCCGCTGCATCGTGTTCCGCGACGGCGACGAGATCGAGCTGGGTTCGCGCAACGACAAGCCGCTCACCCGGTACTTCCCCGAGGTCGTGGAGCTGCTGAAGGAGGCGCTGCCGCCGCGGTGCGTGGTCGACGGCGAGATCGTGCTGGTCACGCCGGACGGGCTGAGTTTCGACACGCTCCAGCTGCGCCTGCACCCGGCGGCTTCGCGCGTGCGCAAACTGTCCGTGGAGACCCCGGCGAGCTTCGTGGCGTTCGACCTGCTGGCGTGTGGCGACTCCGACGTCACCGGGCTGCCGCTGGGTGAGCGCCGCAGGATGCTGGAGGAGGTCGTCACCGAGATCCCCGGCATCTACCTGACCCCGTCCACGACGGACCCGGACGTCGCGCAGGACTGGTTCACCCGGTTCGAGGGCGCGGGCTTCGACGGCGTCATGGTCAAGGCCGTGGACGGCGTCTACGAGCCGGACAAGCGGGTGATGTTCAAGGTCAAGCACGAGCGGACGGCCGACTGCGTGGTCGCGGGATATCGCCTGCACAAGGACGGCGAGAGCGTCGGGTCGCTGGTGCTCGGGCTCTACCAGGACGGCGAACTGCACAACGTGGGCGTGGCGAGCAGCTTCACCGCGGTCCGCCGGCGCGAGCTGGTCGAGGAGCTCAAGCCGCTGCTGAACCCCGCCGAGCATCCGTGGAGCGCGTGGGCGACGTACGAGGGTCCAGGCATGAACAGCCGGTGGAACCCCGAGAAGCAGCTTCAGATCGTGTTGCTCGATCCGTCGCGCGTGGCCGAGGTGCGGTACGAGCACGTGCAGGGCGGACGGTTCCGGCACACCGCACGGCTCGTGCGGTTCCGCGAGGACAAGACGGCTCTGGAGTGCACGTACGAGCAGCTGGAAGAGGTGCCGCCGGCCGAATTGGACGCCCTGTTCGGTGAGGCCGAAAGAAGGCGCACAATCGAGCGGTGAAAGTGATCAAGCGGGACGGCACGCACGAGATCGAGATCCAGCGGTCGCGGTTCCTGTGCCACGTCGCCCGCGTCGCCTCCGAGCAGGACGCGGCGGAGTTCTTCGCCCGGATCCGCAAAGAGCACTGGCAGGCGTCCCACAACTGCACGGCGTTCCGCACCGCCGACACCCAGCGGTCGTCCGACGACGGCGAACCCGCCGGTACCGCCGGTGTGCCGATGCTGGAAGTGCTGACGCGGCGGGACCTCGTGGACACCGCTGTCGTCGTCACCCGCTACTACGGCGGCATCAAACTGGGCGCCGGCGGCCTGGTCCGGGCGTACGGACGGGCCGTGTCGGAGGCCATCGACTCCATCGGCACGCTGACTCGTGAGCGGCACGAGACCGTTCTTCTGGCCGTGGACCACGATCAGGCGGGGAAGCTGGAGAACGCGTTGCGCGCGGCCGGGTACCACGTCGCGGACACCGAGTACGGGCGTGACGTCACCTTCACCGTGTTCACGAAGGACCCGGAGGCGTTCGAAGTCTGGCTCGCCGCTCAGACCGGCGGTTCCGTCACCGCGATCAGGGGCGAGCCAGTGGACCTCGACGTGACGGATTACTAGGTCTTCGGGTCCGGGGGCGGGTTGTCGGGTTTGCGGGTCTCGACGAGCAGGTCGCGAATGTCACCGTTCATGCGTCCTTTCTAGGGCGAACGCGTTGTTCGGTTCCGCCGACTGGACGCCGGACAAACAACAGGAGAACAATCCGGCGAGTGCCGAGACCGGAGCGCCCGCTGGATTCCGACGACGACGAGCTGCTCAGGTTCGCCGCGGACTTGAGATTGTTGCGTGAGAAAGCAGGTAAGCCGACCTACCGCGAACTCAGCAAGGTCGCGCACTATTCGGTGACGGTGCTCTCCGAGGCCGCGAGCGGGCGGAAACTGCCCAGCCTGGCCGTGACCACGGCCTACGTGCACGCCTGCGGCGGTGACGTCGAACAATGGCGGCGAAGATGGCACGCGGTGGCCGAGGGCGCGAAGCCCGCCGATCCGGAACGGGAACCGCCCTACCTCGGCCTCGGCGCCTTCCAGGCAGAGGACTCACGCCGGTTCTTCGGCCGGGAAAAGCTCGTCGCGCAACTACTCGAAAAGTGCGGCGATCGTCCTTTCGTGGGCGTTTTCGGTGCTTCAGGTTCCGGTAAGTCGTCGCTGCTGCGCGCTGGTCTGGTCGCGTCGCGGCCCGCCGATGTCTTCTCCCCCGGTCCGCACCCGATGGCGCTGTGGGGCGGCACGACCGCCGAGCTCGTGGTGATCGACCAGTTCGAGGAGGTCTTCACCCTCTGCCGCGACGAGGACGAGCGAGTCGCGTTCATCGACGCGATCACCACCGCGCACACCGCTGCTACCGGCAGGAAGGTCGTCATCGGCGTCCGCTCGGACTTCTACGGCCACTGCGGCCGCTATCCGGCGCTGGTCGACGCGTTGCACGACGCGCAGATCCTGGTCGGCGCGATGAGCCCGCAGGAGCTGCGGCGGGCGATCACCGAACCGGCGCTGCGGGCCGGCTACACCGTCGAGGGCGCGCTGGTGTCGGTACTGGAAGCCGAACACGCGCCGTTGCCACTGGTCTCGCACGCATTGCTGGAGACGTGGCGTCGTCGTCGTGGCACGCGTCTGACCGTGGCGGGCTACGAGGAGACGGGCGGCGTCCGGCACGCGCTGGCGCAGAGCGCCGAGGCCGCGTATCTGGCGTTGGACTCCGAGCAGCAGGCCATCGCGCGCAAGATCTTCCTGCGACTGACGGCGCTGGGCGAGGGCACTGAGGACACCAAGCGTCGCGTGAACCGCGAGAGCCTCGACAACGACGACGACACGCTGTTCGTGCTGGACCATCTCGCGCGCGCACGGCTCATCACGCTCGACGACACCAGTGTCGACCTCGCGCACGAGGCGGTGATCCGGTCGTGGCCGCGGTTGTCCGGCTGGCTCACGGCGAACCGCGACGGTCTGCGCGTGCACCACCAGATCACCGAGGCGACCGCGACCTGGGAGTCGCTGAACCACGACTCGGGCGCCCTCTATCGGGGCGTGCGGCTCGCACTGGCCCGTGAGTGGGCGACGGGCGACGCCGACGAGATGTCCGCGCGCGAACGCCGGTTCCTCGACGCCAGCATCGAGGCGGAGGAAGCCGAACAGGAGACCGCCCGGCGCGGCACCCGCCGGTTGCGGCAGCTCGTCGCGTTGCTGACCGTGCTGCTCGTCCTCGCCGTGACAGCCGTCGGGTACGCGATCCGGGCTTCCGACGACGCGACGACCCAGCGCAACATCGCCATCGCGCGCAAGGCGGTGACCGACGCGAAGGCGGTGCAACCACTCGACTCCCAGCTCGCGGCCCAGCTCAGCCTGTCCGCCCACCAGCTCGCCGACAACACCGAGACCAGCGACAACCTGGCGAGCACGCCCGCGGGCCCCTACTTCACCCGGCTCGCCGCGCACTCGTCCGACATCCCGGCCGTCGCGATCCACGGCACCACGCTCGCCACCGTCAGCGTGGACCGGACCGCGAAGCTGTGGGACATCACGGACAATCACCGGCCGGCGCACCTGAGCACCGTCGAGTTCGACTACGAGCCGGGCGGCATCGCACTCGGCCGGCAAAGCCACCTGCTCGCCGTCACCGGGCGCAACGCCGTCAAGCTCTTCGACACCACCGACCCGCGCGATCCGCGGCTCGCCGGGCAACTCGTTTCCACCACCGTGCTGAGGTCGGCGGTGTTCAACGACGACGGCACGCTCCTGCTCACCGCCCACGACGACGGCGCCGCGCGGCTGTGGGACGTCGCGGACCCGGCCAGGCCCACGCTGTCGCAGACGCTGGCGGGGAACGGCGGCGAGGTGAAGCGGGCCGTGTTCCGCCCGGACGGCAGGGCCGTCGCGATCGTCATCGGCTCGACCGTGACGCTGTGGTCGCTGGACGGCACCCCGTCGCGGCAGGGCGAGCTGGCCGGCCACACGCAACCGGTCGAGTCGCTGGCGTTCAGCCCGGACGGCAGGACCCTAGGCACCGGAGGCTGGGACCACGTCGCACGGCTGTGGGACGTGAGCGACCTGGCCGCGCCGCGGTCCCGTGCCGTGCTCACCGGCAGCACGGCGATCGTGTGGGGAGTGTCGTTCTCTCCCGACGGCAAGACCTTCGTGACCACCGGTGACGAACGCACAAGGCTGTGGAGCGTCACCGAGGTCGCGCTGAGCGGTAGCCCGCGCCTGCTCGGCACGATCCCCGGCGGCGTCTTCACCGGCCAGTTCACCCAGGACGGCACCACGCTGGTGATCGACGACGCCCCCAAGACCCTGCGCCTGCAGGACATGCGGGAGCTGCCGTTGATCGGCCACGAGAACATCGTCTCGTCGGTGGCGTTCCACCCCGGCGGCCAGGTGCTCGCGAGCGGCAGCTGGGACGGCACGGTGTTCCTGTGGCGGATGACGGCGCGGCGCACGCGGGAACCGATCGCGCGGATCAGCGACGCCACCGCGTTCATCCGCTTCGTCGCGTTCAGCCCGGACGGCACGCGGCTCGCGGTCGCGAGCGACGACGGCTACACCCGGCTGTACGACGTCACGAACCCCGCCGCTCCCGTGCTGGCGGTGAGACTGCAGCCGCGCGACCACCAGACCGCGAACGTCTCGCTCGCGTTCACGCCGGACGGCAGGACCCTGGCGGTCGGTTCGGAGCACACGCTCACGGTGTGGGGTGTCGCGGACCTCGCCGCACCGCAGGAGCTCTTCCGCCGTTCGGACTGGTACGCGTCCGTGTGGGCGGTGGGCTTCAGCCCGGACGGCACCAGGCTCATCGCGGGCGGGCGCGGGGAGGCGCGGCTGTTCGACGCGACCGATCGCCGCGCGTTGAAGGAGATCCCGTTCCCCGGCGGCGGCGACGCCGCGATGGCGGACGGGTTCAGCGGGGACGGCAGGCTGCTCGCCACCGCGATCGGCGACTCGGCCGTGCGCCTGATCGACACCTCGACGTCACGTGAGGTCGCCCAGCTCACCGGGTTCTCCGACGTCGCCTACTCGGCGGCGTTCCACGGCACCCGGCTCGCGACCTCGCACGGTGACGGCAAGGTCCGGCTGTGGGACGTGACGGACCCGGCGCGGCCACGGCTGGAAACGACGTACTCGGGGCACGAGGCCCCGGTGCCGTCGCTCGCTTTCAGCCCGGACGGCACCTACCTCGCCTCCGGCAGCAATGACACCACGATCAGGCTGTGGGAGGTGGGCGCCGGGCGGTCGATCGCCCGGCTGTGCGAGCGGAACCCGGCGCCGTTGACGTCCGCCCAGTGGGAGGAGCACTTCCCGGACGTGCCCTACCGGCAGGTCTGCCGGTAGGGCACGTTTGGCGTTACGCGCAGGGAACTACGTCCGGATCGGCGCCCGCCTTGGGCACCCATCGCACGTTCGCGAAGGACGCCTGGAACGCGCCGTCGGTGTAGACCAGGAACGGCGTGTTGACGTTCTCCAGGTCCAGTCCCTTGTCGGAGAAGCAGGAGACCGGGATCTTGACGGTCGCCTTCTGTCCGATCGGGAGGTTGCGGAACGCTTGCGTGGCATCGATCTCGGCCATGCACGGGTACACGCAGTGCGCGCTGACGACCGTGCGGTTGGCAGGGGCCGCGTGCACGATCACGTCGAACTGGATGGCCGCGTTGGCGTTGCCGTAGCCGCGCAGGTCGCTGCCGGTCGGGCTCTGCAGGTACACCTGGCCGGGGCCGGTGCCGGTCCACGTCGTCTTGAGCGCGTCCTGCTGGACGTTGACGTCGGACTGCACGACGTTGATCTCGGCGTGCGAGGCCTGGCCGTCCGGGCCGACCACGGTGCCGCCCCAGTTCTCCGGGGAGCCGATCATCGCCTGGTACGGCGCGATGTCCGTGCGGTTGAAGACCTCCAGGTCCTCGGTCGCCGTGCCACCGCCACCACCGGAGCACAGGGCGCCGGGGCTGGTCTCGTCGAGCTTGCCGAGGTTGCCGGTCTGCCAGTCGCGCAGGCCGTAGCCGAGCTTGAACAGCGGGGTCTTGGCCGGTTCACCTGGCAGCGCCGGGCAGGCCTCGCCGGGCCACGAGTAGGACAGCTTGCCGCTGAACCCGTTGTGACGTCCCCTGATCAGCAGGTCGGCGATGCCGCCGCCCTCGGTGCCGGGCAGCCAGGCCGCCACGAACGCGTCGGAGCGGTTGATCTCCTTGTTCATGTACAGCGCGCGGCCGCCGACGTAGACGGTGATGACCGGCTTGCCCTTGCCGGACACCTTGTCCAGCACGGCGAGGTCCTGCGGCTGCAGGCGAGCGCTCTCGAACGACCGCTTGCCGAGGTCGCCCACGCCCTCCGCGTACGGCGTCTCACCGATCACGGCGATGACGGCGTCGAACTGCGCCGGGTCGACGCCCTCAGCGGTCTCGGCGAACGTGACGTTGGCGGCGCCCAGGGTGTCCTGGATGCCCTTGAGGATGCTGGTGGCGTTGGGGAAGTCGGCGTTGGTGTTGCCGGTGCCCTGCCAGGACAGCGTCCAGCCACCCGTCTGGTTGCCGATGTTGTCCGCGCTCTTGCCGACCACGAGCACCTTGCTGCGCTTGGACAACGGCAGCACGCGCTTGTCGTTCTTCAGCAGCACGGCGGACTCCCGCACGGCCTCGCGAGCGAGTTCCTTGTGCAGCAACGCCTTCTGCTCACCGGCATGGTCGCGCTGGCTCGGCTTGGGGGCGTCGAACGTGCCGGCGCGCAGCTTGACGCGCAGGATCCGGGTGACGGCGTCGTCGATGCGGGCCATCGGGATCTCACCGGACTGGACCTGGGCGATCGTGTTGGTGATGAACGCCTTCCAGTCGTTCGGCACCATGATGATGTCCATGCCGGCGTTGACCGCCTGCGGGCAGCTGGCGTTGGTGCAGCCGGTGACCTGGCCGATGCCGTTCCAGTCGGAGACGAGCAGGCCGTCGAAGCCCATCTTCTCCTTGAGGATGCCGGTCTGCACGTACTTGCTGCCGTGCACCTTGCCCTCGTTGATGACGTCGTTCGTCCAGCTGTTGAACGAGATCATCACCGTCTGCGCACCCGCGGCCAGCGCCCCGTAGTAGCCCTGACCGTGGATGTTGATCATGTCTTTCTCGGACGAGG
Source organism: Lentzea miocenica (assembly GCF_033949945.1). NCBI lineage: Bacteria > Bacillati > Actinomycetota > Actinomycetes > Pseudonocardiales > Pseudonocardiaceae > Lentzea > Lentzea miocenica. The sequence goes on along the minus strand of NZ_JAXAVW010000007.1, from coordinate 199,703 downwards.
GGTTGATGCCCTGGTCCTTGCCGCCGGTCGTGCCGCCGTCACCGAGGAAGTGCTTGGCGGTGGCGATCACACCGTCCTCGCCGATGCGCTTCTTCGCGTTGTCCTGCAAGCCCTTGATGGCCTCGAACCCGTACGCGCGGGTGATCCGCGGGTCCTCGGAGAAGCCCTCGTACGTGCGCCCCCACCGGTCGTCCTGGACGACGGCGAGCGTGGGCGAGAACGCCCAGTCCTGCCCGGTGGCCCGGATCTGCTCGGCCGTGGCCTCGTTGATGTCCCGGATCAGGCACGGGTCGTGCGCCGCACCAAGACCGATGTTGTGCGGGAAGACCGTCGCGCCGTAGACGTTGTTGTTGCCGTGCACCGCGTCGATGCCCCAGATGACGGGAATCTTGGTGCGCGACTGCTTCGACGCCTCGAAGTACGCGTCCGCCAGCGCCAGCCAGTCCTGCGGCGTGGCCTTCTTGTTGGCGCCGGGCCAGCTGCCACCACCGTTGAGGACGGAGCCGAACCCGTAGGTCTTGACGTCGTCCGCCGTGATCGCGGCGATCTCGGGCTGCGTCATCTGGCCGACCTTCTCGGCCAGCGTCATGTCCTTGAGGATCGCCTTGATGCGCGCCTCGTCCTTGCGGTCACCCTTGAGCTGGCTCTCGACCTTCGGCCAGTCCTTGAGCGTGGGCAGGGACTTCTCGATGCGGGCGCACCCGTGCTCCGTCCTGGGCTGCCCGATGACCGTCTGCTTCGGCCAGTGCCGCGCTTCCTGCGCGGCGGCTGCCGATGTAGCGCTGGCGGCGAGCGTCAGCCCCAGCACTGCGGCGAGAGTGCTTCTCCAATGCATGCCGCGATCCTCAACGGCGTGTTACGTCCACGTCAATGGGAACGCTCTCACGAATTTATTTCCGGAACTCCGCAGGACGAACTGGGCATACCGGGCCGGGTGCTCGTTCGGGTGCGGCGCAGGCGTCGCACAGCGCTCGCCCGGACGTCGCACGGCGGTCGCTCGGTCGCTCGCTCGGCGGTGGGGGTGGTGGTCCGGTTGGGTGGCTGGGGTGGGCGGTCGGGTGACGGCCGGTCGGGTGGTCGCGCCGCTGTGGCCGGGGTTGGTGGCGGGGGTGCGCGGGGCAGATTGCACGGGCTGGTCGCGTTCCGGCGCAGGGGTCGTTTTGTGTGGGCCGGTCGCGTTCCAGCGTGGTTGCGTGGGCATTGACGAGGCGTGGGAGGTCATCGCCGCTGCGCGACGATCGCGATTGGGGCTTGACCTCGAGCCTCTGGCGGGATGCTGAATCGGCCTCAAAAGCCGGGGTACAAAGCGCCCCGGCCGAGCCCACCCAGGGGAGCATCCCGCCCCCTCAAGGTAAAGCCCCAATCGCAAAGCTGGGGGGTGCACCGCTGCCCAGCGGTCCATCGCACCTGGGCGCACCCGGCGCGGCATCGCTCTTTACAGCTCGCTTCGCATCGCCACGAGATGGCGCCTTCGGCGCGGGCCACCTCGCCATGCGGAAACCGCGCCGCGGTCGTCGGGCGGAGCACCGGACAGCGAACGGCCCCCGGTTCCCGTAGGAGCCAGGGGCCGGTCGACGGCGGATCAGCCGGCGAGCGCGCGCACTCGGCGCAGGACCTCGTCCTTGCCCAGCGTGCGGGCCACGGCGTGCAGGTCCGGGCTGCGGTTCGAGCCGGTGAGGGCGACGCGGATCAGCTGCGCCGCCTCCTTGATGGAGCCGGGGTAGGCGTCCGGGTTCTTCTTGAACTCCTTGGGGTTCGGCGCGAAGCCGTGCTTGCCCGCGAGTTCGCGGATCTGGCCGAACCACTCCTGGCCGTCCTCGACGTCCGCGTAGTTGTCGGCGAAGTCCGCGGCGAACGTGGCGACCAGGTCGGGGGCCAGGCCGCCGAGGCGCTCGTCGGCGCGGTCGGTCACCAGGGTGAAGAGCGACGGGAAGAAGAAGCCGTAGGCCGTGCGGAAGTCGGACCACTTGCGGAGGTCCTTGCGCGGGTTGGCCACCTCGGGGCCGCGCTCGACCTGCAGGGCCGCCAGGGCCTCGTCGCGTGCGTCGGCCAGCACGGTGACCAGGGCCGGGTCGTAGGTCGACGCCCAGGCCGAGACCCGGTCCACGATCTCGTCGCCGGAGAGGGTCGCCACGTAGTCGGCGGCGATGTCCTCGAGCTTCACCAGGTCGACCAGCGGGCCGGCGACGCCGCACTCGGCCAGCGAGATCGGTGCCGCGAGGGCCTCGGCGAGCGGGAGGTCGGCCAGGCGGGCGTTCACCAGGCCGCGCAGGTAGTACTGGACGGCCTCGGCCGGGAAGCCCGCCTCGATGAAGAACTCGACGGAGGCTTCCGGGTCCTTGCGCTTCGAGAGCTTGCGCCGGGAGCCGCCCTGCTGCTTCATCAGCGGCGCGATGTGGGCGTACTCGACCCGCTCGAAGCCCAGGGCGTCGAAGAGCTGCAGGTGGGTCGGGACCGACGAGATCCACTCCTCGCCGCGGATCACCAGGTTCACGCGCATCAGGTGGTCGTCCACGGCGTGCGCGAAGTGGTAGGTGGGCAGGCGCGGCGACTGGTCCGAGGCCTTGAGGATCACCACGTCGTTGCGGTTGGCCTCGTGCTCCAGCGAGCCGCGGATGGCGTCGACGAACGACGTGCGCTCCCCCGCCTTGCCCGGCGAGCGGAAGCGGACGACGTACGGACGACCGGCCTCGAGCGCCTCGGCGACGTCCTCCGCGGTCTTGTCACGCCAGATCGCCCAACGGCCGTAGTAGCCGGTGGGGAGCTTGGTGGCCTGCTGACGCGCGGTGATGTCCGCCAGCTCGTCCTTCGTGGCGAAGCAGAGGTACGCCTTGCCGGAGCGCAGCAGCTCACGGACGTAGGTCAGGTAGATCTGCTCGCGCTGCGACTGGTGGTACGGGCCGTACGCACCGACGGAGTCGGCCTCGTCGGGCTCGATGCCGAAGTAGGCGAACGCGCGGTTGAACTGGTCGACGGCGCCCTCGACCTCGCGGGCCTGGTCGGTGTCCTCGACGCGCACGATGTACGAGCCGCCGGACTGCGACGCGAGATCGCGGTCGATCATGCCGACGTACAGGCCGCCGATGTGCAGGAACCCGGTCGGCGACGGGCCCAGACGCGTGACCTTGGCGCCCTCACCCAGCTCACGGGGCGGGTACTGCTGCTCCCAGTGGGACGGCTCGGGCAGATCCGAGGGGAACAGGGCGTCGACGACGGCACGGTCGAGCATCGCTGAGGGTCTCCAAACCGGGGAAAGAAGTACGCCCAGGTTATCAACGTGCGCGAGCCGAAATGCTGGCCCCTCGGTGATCGGCCTAAGCTGCTCGGCCATGGCCAAGTACCTCGACGTCCACCCGGTCAACCCGCAGAAGCGCGCCATCGAACAGGCCGTGCGCATCCTGCGGGAGGACGGCCTGATCGCGTACCCGACCGACTCCTGTTACGCGCTCGGCTGCCGCCTCGGCAACAAGGACGGCATCGACCGGATCCGCGAGATCAGGAAGCTCGACGACAAGCACCACTTCACGCTGATGTGCGAGAACTTCGCGCAGCTCGGCCAGTTCGTGGTCGTCGACAACGCGGTGTTCCGCGCGATCAAGGCCTCCACACCGGGCGGCTACACGTTCATCCTGCCCGCGACGAAGGAGGTGCCGCGCCGCATGATGCACCCGAAGAAGAAGACGGTGGGCGCGCGCATCCCCGACCACGTCGTGACGCAGGCGCTGCTCGAGGCGATGGGCGAGCCGCTGCTCACGTCCACGCTGCTGCTGCCCGACGAGGCCGAGCCGCTGGTGCAGGGCTGGGAGATCAAGGAACGCCTCGACCACGCGGTGGACGCGGTGATCGACTCCGGGGAGTGCGGCACCACGCCCACCACGGTCGTGGACTTCTCCAGCGGTGAGCCCGAGATCATCCGCTACGGCGCCGGCGACGCCGAACGCTTCGAATGACGGACAGCTTCGAATAGCGGTCAGGAGCGGCGGACCCAGTCCTGGTAGCGATTGCCGTCGCAGGTCTGCAGACGGACGTTGGTCGTGCCCAGCCGGGTCAGGCAGTAGTTGGTGCCGTTCTTCCTGATGATGGCCCGCGACGCCGACCCGCTGACGACCCAGACCTGCGACGGGGAGCCGTTGCACGTGGTCAGGCCCGCGGTGAGGCCCTCCTGCCAGGCGCACTGGCCGGTCGCGTCGCTCACGAGCTGGGTCTGGCGGCCGAACGAGCCCACCCACCTGAACTTCTGGAACCGGCCGGTGTTGCACCCGGTGATGTAGACGTCGCCTTCCCGGTGGCCGTCGAAGCCGTCCAGGCAGGAGCTCGTGCCGGAGCCCTGGAACTGCCAGGTCACGGCGGCCGAGGCGGGCTGGGCGGCGGCCACGGACAGTCCGGCGGACGCGGCGACGGCCAGTGCGGCGGGCACCACCCTGCTGAGAACCCTCTTCATCTCGAAATCCCCTCCTCCGCACCGGCGGTCCGGTGCGTTCGAGAGGAACCCTGGCGAGGCGATCATGGGGAGTTCTTGCGCGGTTTCTGCAATCCGCAGGTCAGGACGGTGGCGGCCCGGCCGCCACCGTCCTGAACGCCAGTTACGACACGACCAGCGCGTAGTCGGCGTCGGTGGCGGCCGTCTCGGTGTGACCGTCCACGTTGACCGCGGTCGCGACCACCTCGACGGTCCAGGTGCCCGCCGCCGGTGCCTGGACGAGCACGTTCTCCACGGTGTCGACGGTGTTCGCGACGCCGCCGGACGTGGACCAGTTGCCGGCCAGCAGGCCGTTGTTGCCCCAGTAGACGGTGCCGTTGGGCGCGGTGACCTTCAGCGTCAGGTCGTTGACGGTCGCCTTGGCCGCGGTCGGCGAACCGGCCGGGTCGGTGTAGGCGAGCGTCGCGCGCAACGGCGTCTGGCCGTTGGACGTGAACGAGTAGCGCTTGGTCTGGCCCGTGGTCAGCAGGTCAGTCTCGTTCACCAGCACGGGCAGCTTCCAGCCACCGGCCTTCGCGCGGTCGTACAGGTTGCGAACGGACGCGGTGCCCCAACCCTGGTGCGTGCGCGTCTGGTCGTGCGTCGTGCCGGTGAACGGGTGCTGGTCGGCGGTGTTGATCAGCAGGGCCTTCGCGGTCGCCGCGTGCGGGCGGGACGCGAACACGTCGCGCTTCTTGCCGGGGGCGCCGTCGAACACGCCGTCGGCCCACATCTGGAACAGCAGACCGGCGTTGCCGCAGGTGATCGGCGTGGCGCCGGACGTGCCGCCGAACGACGTCGTGTAAGCCGTGTCGTTGGTGGACGTCGTGGTGTCGATGCGGTCGTAGAAGTTCGAGATCTCCGGCTTGATGCGGCCGTCGGCGGCGGGGCCGATCGACGCTCCGCCGTTCCACTTGTCGTCCGTGCGCGAGGCGGTGTTGTAGTGGTAGTGGCCACCGACCGACAGCACGTTCTTCGCCCACGCCTGCGGGCGCGAGCTGCGGGTGCCGGCGTTGCTCTGCGACTGGCAGATCAGGATGTCGTGGTCGAACACGATCCGGTCCATCTGCTGCGAGATCGCCGTGTAGGACGTGGTGAGCGCGTCGCCCCAGCTGTTGGACTGGAACACGGCCTTGTACTGGCCGGCCGGATCGACGAGCTGCTTGGTGTGCGCGTACCGGTCGCCCGAGTTGTAGACCGCGAAGATGCCCTGTGCCTCGGGCAGCAGGCCGCGGTGCGCGGACGAGACGCCGGACGCGAAGATCTGCCCGTACGTCGAGGTGCCGTGGGAGGTGCTCGTCGAGTTGCCGGTGTGCATCACCGGCGGACGGGCGCGGAACTCCTGGTGCGTGGTGCGCAGGCCGCCGTCCATCACCTCGCCGCGCACGCCCTGGCCGCGGTAGCCGCCGGCGGTCTCGATGTGGTTGGCACCGGACGACTCGCGCGAGATCGCCATGTCGGTCTCCGGCGCGGACACCGGGTCGATGGCGATCACGGCGGGCAGCTTCGCGAGCTGCGCCGCCTGGCCCGCGTCCAGCGTGGCCATGATGTGCTCACGGCTCTCGGAGATCTCGTTCACCTTGCCGCCCAAGGACTTCACCTTGTCGGCGACGATCTTCTGGTCCCGCGCGTCCTGCTCGGCCAGCGCGATCAGGTAGGTCGAGGAGCCGCCCAGGGCCGCGATCTGCGGCTGGGCCTGGAACGGGCGCACCTCGCGGACGTAGTTCAACCGCGAAACGCGTGAGGTGCTCGTCATGCGGGCGACGTAGGTGCCGTCCTGGACGAACGCGCCGAGCCGCACGCCGAGCCCCTTGAGCTGGTGGCGCTGGGCGTCGGACAGGGTGGTGCGGAACTGCAGCAGGTAAGCGCTCTCAACCGGGGCAGCGACGGCAGGAACGCCGCTGATCAGCGCGAACGCGGCCAGGGCTGAGATTATTGTGCGCAGCACGAATCCAACCTCCACATCAGGCAGGGATGGCGGCGACCGGAGGTCAGTCACCGCCCGTGACCAGCACGTTACCGCGAAAGAGCAGGTCAGAACATCAGTCGATCGGCGGTGATCATCTCGTCGGACGGTGTAGAAGAATCCATCCGGAGTAACGTCACGGCAGGCATGCCCGACATGCCCGGCGAAGCATTTCCGCGCGCGGAGGACGGATGTCTGTCTCACCTGAGCAGCTGATGGAAGAACTGCGCACGTTGTGCCGCGGGCGCGGAGTGCAGACTCCCGGAATCGACTTGCACGTCGGCCCGGCGCTGAGGCAGGTGTGCGGCGTCGTGGAGACCGACGGCGCGGAAGCGGTGAGAACGAAACTGCGGGACTGGGTGACGAACGCGGCGCGCGGATTCCCGGTCGAGGTCCGCAGCGCGGTTCTCGCACCGCTCGGACTGCACGAGGAAGCGCAGTTCCGGTTCCTCAACGAACGCATCGAGTGGCTCGCGAAGCAACAGGACCGCGGCGCGCGCACGGTGCGCAGGAGGATGGAGGCCGGGCTGCAGCGCCTGGTGGAGGTGGCACTGCAGCCGGCCCCGTCGACGGCACACGTGGCGCCGTCGGAACTGTGGCACGTCAAGGAGTTCGACGCGCTGCTGAAGCTGGACGGCCCGACGCCCGCGTGCACGGAACGCCGGACCGTCGTGGCCGACACCGACGGTGTCAACGAGATCGCGTGGTCCATCACGATCCCCTCCCCCACGCCCGACGGCGCTCCTGGCGACCTGGACGTGGAGGTGTTGCACGGGGTGGAGCTCATCGGCCACGAACGGCCGTCCCCTCGGCGTTTCCTCATGAAGCTGCGCTTGCCCCGACCCCTCAACGCGGGACAAACACACCAGTTCGCACTCGAGGTGCGAGTGCCGCGGGGACAGTCCATGCGCCCGACCTACGTGTTCTGGCCGGAGCGGATGTGCGAGTCGTTCCGGTTGCGGGTCCGCTTCGACCGGGACGACCTGCCAGACTCGGTGTGGCGCGTCGAGGAGGCCCTGGCGCGCGACACCGACGACCTGACGCCGTGGCCGCGCAAGCTGCCCGTGGACGAGATCGGGGAGATCGACGTGTCGTTCCCGCATCCTCGTCAGGGCCGCGGCTACGGCGTCCAATGGTCGCCACGGGTCTGATCTGGCAAGTTCAGATCATCTCAACACAGAAATGCGGTTCCACGGCTGACACCTCCCTTGTGGGCTAAGGGAGAACCGCAGTCCGAAGTCGGGTCAGATCACCGATACCATGAAGAAACTGCCGACCACGAATCCCAGGAAAAGGCAGATCGCGGCAACCTTCACGACGGTGGCGAGTGAGCAGATCATTCTCATCGAGAAATTCACCTTCTCATTCTGACTGGCTTTCGGGCTGATGTTCTCGCCGATGCACCAAGAGTGGCTTTCCGCCAGTCGAATGAGAACGGGTTTCCTGTTTCCAGCGAAATCAGGAAACCCTTGAAACACTATTTCTGGGCGGTGCGGCGCAACGCCATCACGAGCAGCGCATGCGAACTGCCCGCGTGCGGAAGCATGCCCTGACGGACCAGGTCGAGCGCGTGGCAGAACGGCATGGTCCGCACGCGCAGGTCCGCCTCGCCGGGCTCGAGCGACGCCTCGCCCTGGGTCAGGCCGGTGGCGAGGAAGATGTGGTCGACGTGGTTGCTCAGGCTGTCCGCGCCGTGGATCTGGCCGAGCCGTTCCCACTTCTCGGCGCGCAGCCCGGTCTCCTCGGCGAGTTCCCGCCGGGCCGCGGCGAGCGGATCGTCGTCCGTGTCGTCGACGGCGCCGCCGGGCAGCCGCCATTCGGTGCCGCCGTGCGTGTAGATCCACTGCCGGGTCAGCACGACGTGGTCGTCGTCCTGGATCGCCAGCACCGTGACCGATCCCGGTGCCACCACGTGCGTGTAGGTGCCATGCCCGCCGTCCGGTCTGACGACGTCGTCGGCGCGCACCTCGAACCACTGGGACCGGTGGACCACGTTGGTCGCCAAGCGCTGCCAGACCATCACCACACCAGCCGCCTCGTCGGAGCGCGTCATCACCATGACTCACATGGAACCATCGACGACCACTTCACTTAGTTCCAGTTGATCGTCAATCTCCGGACAATTCGTGGACATCTGGTATCCGGGGGTTTGAAGCCGGAGACACTACTGGCGAGGGGGTGTAGCCGTGTCGCCCACGTTCGGCCAGGAGGTCCGCCGCCTGCGCAACGAGCGCGGGTACTCGCTCACCCGCATGACCGGCCTCGTACCGTACAGCAAGGGCCACCTGAGCAAGATCGAGAACGGGCAGGTTCAGCCGAACCCCGAAATGGCCCGGCTCTTCGACGACGCGCTGCGGGCGGAAGGCCGCCTGGTCGAACTGGCCGATGCTCCGGTCCGCCAGATTCCCAGTGACCACACCACTTTGCTCACCTACGACACGATGTTCGAGCAGCATCGCGCGCTGGGGCACCGACTCAGTCCCGACGTGGTGCTCGGCGGACTGCGCCCCCAGGTGGACTTCCTCAGTTCCATGGCCCGTTCCGCCGACGACCCCGGCCTGGGCCGCGGCCTGTGGCTGCTGGCCGCGCGGTACGCCGAGTACGCCGGCTGGATGGAACAGGAACGCGGCGACGACGCCTCGGCCGCGGAACTGACCAAACGGGCCGTCCAGTACGCGGTGAAGGGCGGTGACCTGGAACTCGAGGCCTGGGCGTTGGTCCGTGCCGCCGAGTTCGCCCTGTACCGGGGAGACGCCCACGCGACCGTCGATTTCGCTCGGCGCGCAAGCAAGTCCCGCTCGCCGGCGGTGAAAGCCGGGGCCGCGCAACGAGAAGCCCTGGGCTACGCGCTGGCAGGCGCGGAGGACCGGTGCCAGGACGCCCTCGACCGGGCGGCACGGTGGCAGCAGGCCGCGGGCGAATCCCCTTACGGCACAACGAGCGTGCTGGACCAGGTGGCGATCGCGCGAGCCTGGGCGTTCCACGACCTGGGCCGGCACGCAGAAGCCGCCGCGATCCTGGACACCCAGCTCCCGCTGATCGCGCCGGGCGCCTTGCGCGCCCGCACCCGTTTCGGCCTGCGCCGGGCACTGGCGCACGCCGAGGCGGGCCACGTCGACCACGCCTGCGAACTGGTCGTCGACCTGCTGGACGACATCCGCCAGGTGCGGTCCGCGACCGTGCACATCGACCTGACGACGTTCAGCAAGCTGCTGTACCGCCTGCGGCCGGCCGCGGGGCGCGAGGTGTCCGGCGAGATCAACGAGATCCTGTTCGCCTGAGCCTCACACGGCGGCCCGATCCTCCCGTTCCAGCGCCTCCGCCATCTCCACCCACGCCTCGGCGCACCCGCGGGCCATGTCCGCCACCAGTTCCCGGCAGTGCGAGGGCACCCCGGAGACCACCGCGGACCACTCCCCCGACGACACCGCGTGCGCTTCCAGCCACCGCAGCACGTGCCGCCCGTGTTCGTTGAAGCGCAACGAAGGATCCCGACGCAGGATCGGCAGGGTGGTGTCCGGCGCCCGGACCTCGGTCCGCGTCGCCGCCACGTCACCTCCGGTCCGTTCGGCGGCGCGCATCCGCTCGGGCACCGGGTCGAGCCCCGAAGCCAGTCGCCGCCGGACGTCCCGGACGGTCCCCGGCGACACCCCGGCCGCCCGCGCGATGTCACGCAACGACGCGTCGGGCCGTTCGGCGATCATCCGCCCGGCCAGCCGGCGGCCGGCGGCCGAGTTGAGCGGACGGACCTTGCCGTCCCGCCCGACGCGCACCTCGGCGCGTCCGCCCACCGCGCGCCGCAGCACGCCGACGGACTTGGCCGCGAGGCCCGTCGAAGCCGCGATGGCGCGGTCCGACCACTGCGGATGCGAGCGCAGCAACCGCCGCACCGCCGCCTCGCGGTCCGCGGTCGAGAGCGTCGAGATGTTCGCGGACACGGACAGGACGAACACGTCCTCGACCGGCCCGCCGACGTACTCGACCTCGACGGAACGACTGCCGCGCAACCTGGCAGCCCGCAGGCGGTGCATCCCGTCCACGACTCTCATCGTGGCGCGATGCACCACGATCGGCGGTAGATCAGCGTCAGAAGACGCGAGTGAACGAACGAACTCCTCGCTGCAGCCACCAAGTCGCGGCGAATCCGCGAGCTGCAGCGCGTCGATGTCAACGTGCATGCGAAACCAAGCCCCCCAGGCCGATTTCGTCCTCAGGACCCCCAGATGGCCAAGGACGACCAGGGCAGATTAGCTACTCGGTCACCGGGAACGCCACTCAATCGCCGGACAGACGTCCATGACCATCCGCAACCCGGCGTCCTTCGCCCGTCCGAAGGCCTCGTCGTCGATCACGCCGAGCTGGAACCACACGGCCTTCGCCCCGATCGCGACGGCCTCGTCCGCGAACTGGCCGGCGTCCTCCGAGCGGCGGAACACGTCCACCACGTCGACGGCGAACGGGATGTCCGCGAGCGTCGCGTAACCCTGCTCGCCGTGCACCGTCTCGGCCGACGGGTGCACCGGCACGATCTTCTTGCCGCGTTGCTGGAGGAACCTCGCCACGCCGTGGGCCGCGCGGGACGGGTTGTCCGAGAGCCCCACGATGGCCCAGACCTGGCAGTTCTCGAGGATCCAGTCGACGTCTTCGCGCATGGGTCCAGCGTAACCGCGTGCCCGATGATGTGATGGCGGTCACATTCAGCCGAAGCTCGTCGAAACGCGGCCGTCCCGATCGACGGCTGGGTAGAAACGCACCGGAAGCACCAGACGCGAGGAGATCGAGATGCGGTTCATGGTCATCGTCAAGGGCAACGAGGACACCGAGAACGGCGTCATGCCCACCACCGAGGAACTGGCCGCGATGGGCAACTACAACGAGGAGCTGGTGAAGGCCGGCGTGATGCTCGCGGGCGACGGCCTCTACCCGAGCGACAAGGGCGCGCGGGTCGCGTTCGACGCCAAGGGCGCGACGACGGTCATCGACGGGCCGTTCGCCGAGACGAAGGAGCTGATCGCCGGCTTCTGGATCTGGGAGCTGCCGTCGCTGCAGGACGCCGTCGAGTGGCTGAAGAAGGCGCCGTTCCAGGCCGGCGAGGTCGAGATCCGGCAGATCCACGGCGCTGAGGCGTTCGAGGAGGTCATCACGCCGGAGATCCAGGCGCAGGAGGACCGTCTGCGCGAGCAGATCGCCGCCCAAAAGCAGTGAACTCAGTGAGTGTGCGGGAGTGGTACCTGCGGCGATGAGTGCGCGGTCAGCGCGACGCTCAAGGTCAGCAGCGCACGCGGTGAGGTCGGACGGCAGCCCGTGAGCCGTTCGACCAACCGCAGACGGTGGTCGAGCGTGCTGCGGTGGATGTCCAACCGCCGGGCCGCCGCCGCACGGTTGCCGTCCTCGGAGATGAACGCACGCAACGCGTCGAGCAACGGCTGTTGCGCCACCACGGGTTCGATCATGCGCGTCAGCCGTTCGGCGACGTGGGGCTGACGCAGGACCGCGAAGTCCGCCAGCACGTTGCGCAGCTCGTAGACGCCGGGCGCACGGCCGGACGCGATCCGCAGCACGTCCTCGGCCGTCGCACGGGCCACCGCCAGGTCGCGCCTGGGCGCCCACGCCACGGCCATCCACACCTCGCCGCCGAGACGCTCGTGCAGCTCCTTGGCGAATTCCATGTGGTCGTCCTGGGCACATGGCGCCAGCACGTAACCGCCGCTGACGCCGTCGAGCACGAGCACGTCCGCGTTGTCCCGCACGGCGTCGAGCACCCCGGTCGTACCGTCCTCAGTGGACGAGCAGAACGCGATGACCGCGTAGGCGAGCGCCAGACCGTCGAACGACCCGTTGTCGCGGCCGGACAGCAGCGTTCTGGCGAGCTGACGACGGGTGGCCACGTCCTCGACCGGAGGAAGGTCGAAGGGGCTGAGAATGTCACGCAGCACGTCGTTGAGCAGCCTGCTGTCCAGAACGGTGGTCACGCGTCGCCTCCCTGAGGGCCCTACGGTGTCGCACCAGAACGTTAGGCAACTGTCGACAGTTGGCACAGGTGGCTTGAGGGACGCTTGATGTTCACCTCGGGTCTTCGGAACCGTTTCAGCCCAAGGCGTTCGCGCGGCTCATGCCGATCGCGGTGCCGAGAACGGCGAGGTCACGAGGGTTGACCGGGCTCAGTCCGGTGAGCTGCTCGATCTGCCACAACCGGTAGTCGATCGTGCTGCGGTGGATGAACAGCTTCTTGACAGCTACCGCCCGGTTGCCGTCCGCCTCGAGCAGAGCGAGCACGGTTTCCACGAGAACGGGGTTCGCGAGCAACGGCGCCACCACCTTGCCGAGCTCGTCGCGGACCTCCGGCGTCTCCATCACGGCACTCTCGAACAACATGTCGTCGATGCGGTACACCCCCGACGGCCGGCCGAGTGACGCGACCAGCGCGTCGATGTCGTCAACCTCCTTGCGCGCCAACGCGACGCGCGCGGCGGGTCGTTCCGCGACGCAGAACCACACCTCGCCGCCGACCTCCTCGCACACGTCCCGGCACAACGGCAGCGCGGCCGCTTCGGTGACCGGCAGCAGAAGATGTCCGGATGTCGCCAGAAGCACCGGCCCGCGCTTGCGGAAAGCGCTTACCACACGTGCGGGCAAGGCTCCCCTGACCGCGATGACCGTGTAGAAGGCGGCGGCTCCATCGGGTGCGCCGCCGGCGAGCAACGCGTCGGCCAGCCCGTCGTCACCGGCGCAGAACGCGGACATCAGCTCCGCGGCCAACGCGGTGCCCGCGGTGGCCAGCGCCCGTGCGTCGCCGTCGTCGTCCAGCATGGCCTCGGTCAGCAACCTGTCGGTGGACCGCAAGGCGATGACCACGTGCGCGACCGGGACTTTCGCCGCGGCCAGGCGTGCGCCGACGCGGTGCGCGACCGTCACGGCCGCGTCCTCCCAGCCGTCGGCATCAGCGGCGGCCGCGCGGTAGACGGCGAGGAACTCCTCGTGCAACAAGCGACCGACGTCGAAAAGCACAGGCTGCTCCTCCCCTCTTTCACGCGTTTGAAGGATTTCAGGACGGGCCGTGGGGAAAACCCCAGCATTCTCCAGCGCCACGCCAGTGTTGCCAACCCTAACGTCGAGCGCATGGCACCTCAGCTGGTCGCCGCGGCGCGACCACCGATCCTCGCGCCCTCCAACGAGGCGTGGCGGCAGTTCGCGCACGCCCTGGAACCGGTCGAGTTCAGCCGCGGCGACGTGCTGCTGCGCCTCGGCGTCCGCACCGACGACCTGTTCGTGATCCGCACGGGCAAGGCGAAGACCTGCTGCACCTCCACCGACGGCCGCGAGCTGGTGCTGGACTTCCACCGCACGGGCGACGTCCTGGTGGAACCGACCCTGTTCGACGCCTCGCCCTCGGTCTCGACGACAGTCGCGATCACGGACGTCCACGCGGGCCGTATCTCACGAGCCGATCTCACGCAGTGGCTCGCGCTGTGCCCGGAGATCACCGAGCGGCTGTTGGGCTGCATCGCCCGCCGGCAACGCGAGTCGCACCAGATGCGCATGGACGTGGTGCAGATGGACGCCCCCGCCCGGCTCGCGAAAGCGTTGCTGCGCCTCGCGGGACGGTTCGGCAACGACCGGCGCGGCGCGGTGCTGATGATCGAGGACCTCACCCAGGAGGAGCTCGGCCAGTACATCGGCGCCCGGCGTGACACGGTCAACAAGACGCTCTCGGACTTCGCCCAGCGCGGGTGGATCTCGATCGAGCGCAAGAGCATCTTCCTCACCGACCCGGCGCAGCTCAGCCGCCGGGTGCGCGTCGGCATGCCCGCTGTGCCCGCGCAGCGCTAGTTCCCGCCATTCCCGAAACGAGGAAGCCATGCCCACTGAAACCAGGACCAGCACAGGAAAGGTCGTGCTGGGAGTCGCCGCCGCCATCGTGATCGCGGCGGCCGGCAACGCGGCCGTGTCGTGGATCGCCCAGGCACTCGGGGCCGACCCGAACGCCGTCGAAGGCCTGAAACCCCAGGGATATGTCGTGCTGACCGCGGTCGGTGTGATCATCGCCGCGTTCGCGTGGGCGTCGATCCGCAAGCGCGCCAAGGATCCCGCCCGCACGCTCGGCAAGCTCGTGCCGATCGTCGTGGTGCTGTCGTTCCTCGCGGACGTCCCGGTGTTCTTCCTGCCGGGCGCCTCGGCCGTCGGCGTGGTCGCGCTGATGGTCATGCACGTCGTCGTGGCCGCGGTCGCCGTACCGATCTTCCGTCGCGTGCTGCCGGTGTAGCTTTCGACCGCGAAACGGCCGGGAGGGTGTTCCTCCCGGCCGTTCTGCCGTTCACTCCGACAGGCTCAGCTCCGGCCACACCAATGTGGTGGCGCCCCAGGTGAGTCCGCCACCGAACGCGGTCAGCAGCACCTTCTGTCCTGCCTTCAGCTCCCCCGACCGCACGCCGTGCGCGAGAGCCAGCGGAATCGAGGCGGCGGAGGTGTTGCCGACGTCGGTGATGTTGGAGATGAACTTGTCGCGCGGCACTTCCAGCTCCGCCGACACGGCGTCCAGGATCCGGGTGTTGGCCTGGTGCGCGATCACCTTGTCCACATCGGACGCGACCCAGCCCTGCCGTTTGACGGCGTTGCGGGAAGCGGCGGACATGCGCGCGACCGCGTTCGCGAAGACCTCGCGTCCTTCCATCTGGAAGAACTTGTCGCCGTGCGGCACGATGTCGCGCGACGACCGCTGGCGGGATCCGCCGGCGGGCACGGTGATCAGGTCGGACAGCTCGCCGTCGGACCCGAGGTCGAACGGCCCGAGCGCGCCCGGTTCGTCCGGCGATCCCGCCCGCAGCACCACCGCGCCCGCGCCGTCGCCGAAGATGACGGACGTGGTGCGGTCCTGCGGGTTGAGGATCGTGGAGTAGGCGTCCCCGCCGATCATCAGAAGACTGTCCACGATCCCGGCCGTGATCAGCCCGGTCCCGACGCCCAGCCCGTACACGAACCCCGTGCACACGGCCGCGATGTCGAACGCCGGCACGTCGACGAGCCCCAGCCGCGACGCGATCTCCGGCGCCGTCGCCGGGCAGGGCCGGTCGGGCGTCGTGGTCGCGAGGATCACCGCTCCCGCGCCCGGCACCCCGGCCGACCGCAGTGCCCGCCGCGCCGCCTCGACCGACAGGTCCGAGGTCGCCATGCCGGGTTCGACCACATGTCGTGTGGCGACCCCGATCCGCGTCCGGATCCACTCGTCGGTCGTGTCCAGCTTGGCTGTCAGCTCGTCGTTGGTGACCACCCGCGGCGGGAGCCATGACCCGAGTCCCGCGACCACCGCTGCGCGCATTCTCCGACCTTCCTCACCGTTCGTCAGCCAGCACTTCCGGGAGGAAGTGGCTGGGAAACCCTTGGAACACCACGGGACGCTGGAACCGTTCGACGGCCCGCACGCCGACGGAGGTGTGGAACGGCGACGTCGTCGCGGGCCACGGACCGCCGTGGTGCATGGCGGGTGTCGTCGCGATGTCGTTGGGCCACTGGTTCCACACGACGCGGCCCGCGCGTCCGGTCAGCTCGCTGATCAGTTCGGGCAGAACATCGTCGTCCTCACCGTGCACGGTCGCGGTGAGCTGCCCGGGCAACGCGGCGGCCAGCTCCAGCAGTTCGTGGCTGTCGCGGTAAGTCGCGACGACGGACACCGGCCCGAAGCACTCGGACAACGCCTCGTCGTGGCCGTCGAGAATCTCCGCCGCGGTGGTGCGCAACAACGTCGGTGCGTGACCACCCGCCCCGGAACCGCCCTCGACCAGCACGTCCAAGAACTCCGCCAGCGCTTCCACACCGGTCTCGTACCGCTTGGCCACGAGCTTGTTGAGCAACGGCTCCGCCCGCAACGCGCGCACCTCGGCGGCGACGTCGTCAGCGAAAGCCTCTGGTACCACGAGAAGTCCGGGTTTCGTGCACAGCTGCCCGCTCTGCTGAGCCAGCGCCTCAGCGAACCCGCGCGCGATCTCACGGCCACGCTTCTGCGCTGCCCGCTTGGTCACGAACACCGGGTTCACACTGCCGAAGCCGCCGTAGAACGGGATCGGCTCCGGCCGGGTCGCGGCGAGGTGGTGCAGTTCGCGGCCCACCCGAGCGGACCCGATGAACGCGACGGCCTTGACCCGCGGGTCCAGCACGAGCTGACGGGCGCGGCGCTGTCCGTGGACGAGCGCGAACACGCCTTTGGGCAACACCTCTTCGACGATCTCGGCGGTGCGGTCCGCGAGATCGGGATAGCTGTGGCTCGCCTTGACCACGACCGGGCAGCCCGCGGCCAACGCGGACGCCGTGTCGCTGCCCGCCACCGAGAACGCGAACGGGTAACTCGTCGACCCGAAGACGGCGACCGGCCCGAGCGGAACCAGCATGCGCCGCAGCTCCGGCCGGGGCCCTTGCGGCCACTCCGGGTCCGCGCGGTCGACAACGACCCCGTTGACCGCACCCGAGCGCAGGTACTCGGCGAACGAGCGCAGCTGGAAGGTGGTGCGCCCCACCTCCGCGCGCAACCTCCCGCCGGGCAGCCGGCACTCCCACTCCGCCAGCGCCACCAGCTCACCGGTCTCGCGGTCGAGCGCGTCGGCGACGGCGTCCAGTGCCGCCGCCCGCTCGTCCGGCCGGGTCGTGCCCCACTCACGGGCGGCGTGTGCCGCCCTGTCGAGGATCTCCTCCACGACGGCCTACTTGATGTAGTCGGCGGAGACCCGGGGCGGCCAGCTGGCGACGCTGAGCACACCCAGGCTGTAGGCGCGGGAGACGAGCGCGGCGCGGTTGGGGGCCTTGAGCTTCTTGAGCATCGTGCCGACGTGGTACTCGACGCCCTGGCGCGACAGGAAGAGCCGCGACGCCAGGCGGACCGTGGACTCGCCGGTGGCGATGCCCTCGAGGATGCGGGCGTCGAGCTCGGTGAGGATGCGGTTGCGGTCGACGACGACGGCGTTGGGCTGCTCGCCCTTCTCCGGGTTCACGACGACGACGAACTGCACGAGGTCGCCGTGCGCGTCGTGGACGGCGATGCCGGTGATGTCGCCGGTGAAGACGGCGTGGCGCGGGCCGATGCCGGCGAGGTGCTCGACGAAGCGCTGGCGGCGGCCCTCGACGAGGCGGTCGAACTGCTTGCGCATCGGGCCGTGCACGCCGGGGTGCAGCAGTTCGTAGAAGCTGCGGCCGAGCAGTGACTCGCGGGAATGGCCGAACTGGGTCACGAAGTCGTCGTTGGCCTCGACGACGCGCAGCTGGAGGTCGAGGCGCGCGAGGCAGAGGCCGGACCGTTCGAGCAACGAGCGGAACACGTCGGCGTCCGGGACGACGGTGGTGTGGTCAGATACCAGAGAACCAGCGGCAACAGTGTGCATCGGAGAGTATCCCTCTCGATCTCGTCGAACTCTGTGTTCCGCGACTGCGTGTGGCATTTCGAGGCAGAAGAGAACTTGAGGCGGTCGCCAGGCGATCTAGGTTTATTTCCCGATTCTCACCTTGACACGTTGAATCGTAGGAAGATCTGGCGAACCCGGTCAACGAGGTGTGAGGGGTGGCCCCTAATGTTGTGGTAGGGGTGGGCCGGGGGTTCGGGGAGGCGTCCGCGTATTTCGGTAGGACGTTTCGGGTGCGTCTCACCTGATCACGCGCTACCGCTCTGAGCTGCGGGTTCAACGTCAGCGCCGATCGAGACGGCACCGTGCGGTAACTGAGGTGCCGCTCAACTGTGCGGGAAATACGCACAAGAAATTCATAGATGTGTCGCCGGTGTTACGCGGGCGGCGGGTAGGCCCGCGCGAGGGCGCCGGCCAGTTCCGTTCGGCGGCGGATGCCGAGCTTGCGGAACGAGTTCGTGAGGTGCTTCTCGACCGCCCGCGAGGTCACGGTGAGTTCTTCCGCGATTTCGGCGTTGGTGAGACCGCGGACGACGAGTCCGGCGACCTTGAACTCGGCGCGGGTCAGTGCCACGACAATGCCGGGCGAATTACCGTCGAGTTCCTTCGCGATTCTCCGGGCCAGTCTTTCCGCACCGGATTCGACCGCGAGGCGATATGCCTCGTCCAGGTGCCCGGAAGCCTGAGGGTCGCCGTCGGCGCGTTCGCGAGCACCTAGCTGAAGGAGCGCCTTCGCCCGTTCGAACGGGTTGGCGTGCAGCACCTGAACGGCCTCGTGCAGCATCCCGAGCCCTTTGCGGCCGGGTGTGTAGCGGCCGAGCACGTACAGCGCCCGCCCGACGCCGAGTGGCGCGCCCCACTCGACGGCCCGGTCCCACGCCTGCGCGGCGGCGTCCCGTGCGGCGGTCAGGTCGCCGAGCCGGGCGTGCAGCCTGGCCGTGGTGATGCACCACGGCAGCAGCACCGGGTTGCGCCAGCCGACGCTGTCGAACACGCGGCCGCAGTCGAGGAACCGGTCCAGCGCCTGGGCGTTCTCCCCCGCCAGCGCCTCCCCCGTCGCGTGCAGCATGCGGTACACCGCGTCGCAGCCGGGCGGCTCGTCCCGGTCCGGCCGCGAGGTCAGGATCCTGGCGATCAGGCCGGGGTCCCGCAGCTCCATCGCGACGGCGGTGAGCCCGATCGCGGCGGTCGTCGTGTCACCGCGCCAGTCCAGCACCGCGAGGTCGACGGCGTGCTCGGCCGCCCGGTGCGCCTCCCCCGGTTTACCCAGGTGCATCAGCACGAACGACTGCTGCGCGCGGATCAACGCCTGTTCCACGGTGTTCGTCGCCTGGCTCAGGGCCCGGTCGAGCCACGGCACGGCTTCGTGCGCAGCGTCCGCGGCGGCGAGCACCTTGATCAGCAACGGAATCGCGGTGTGAACGTGCCTGGGGTGCGGTTCTTCCTGTTTCAGCACCCTGCTCGCGATGTCCGCGACCTCGTGCGCGGGCATGCGGGCGGTGAACATGGCCGCGTCGAGCAGGATGATCTGCAGTTCGCGTTCGCCGGGCGTGACACCGTCGATCTGCTTGAGACGAAGCACCGCGTCGGCGAGCAACGCGGGGTCTGAGTGCCACACGTACCGTTGGCGCGCCTCAAGCCGGTACGCGAGCTCTTTGTTGTGGCGCAGGTCGGCGGCGACCTGGTCGATGAGGTCGCGCACGGGCCGTGGCGCCGATCCGAGTGCCGTCGGGGCGATGCGCACAAGTGCCGCGGCTCGTTCCTTGACCTCACGGAACAACGGCACGGCATAGGTGATGTGCCGCACGGATGCCGTCGGGTCGAAGAACCGTTCGGCGGTCGCGAGGTCGACGAGCAGCCGTGCGCGTTGTTCGGAGTTCCCCTGGACGTCTCGCAACGCTCTGCGCAGATAGCGCGCGGCGACTTCGGGCGCGCCTCGGCGCATCGCGACACCGGCGGCGGCCCGGAGCGTCTCGACCGCCCACCGGCCCTGGGTCGTGGTGACCGTGAGCAACCGGGCGGCGACCTGTTCGGCGGGCCTTCCGTTGTCGTGCAACAGCTGCACGGCCCTGGACTGCCAGTCCTCGCGCTCACCGACCGGCATCGACTCCTCGATCGCGTCGCGGACCACGGGCCTGCTGGTCACGAGCCCGGCCTGGTCGAGGGTCCGCTGCGCCTCACGGGCCTGCGCCTCGGTGAGCCCGGCGAGCTGCCCGACGAGGTCGTCGTCGCCGAGCACGGCGGCGGCTTTGGCGAGGTTCTGGGCGTGGAGCGGTTGGGCGGCGAGGCCGCGCACGAGCCGTTCCTTGAGACGTGCGGGTCGCAGTTCTCGGACGTGCGGGACCTGGTCGGCGGCCGGGCTGGTGACGTGGCTCAGCACCGCGCACAGGAACAGCGGGTTGCCGCCGGTCACGGTGTGGCAGGCGGCGACGAACTCCTCGTCGGGACGCCGGCCGGTGCGGCGTTCGACGAGCTCGGCGATCGCGGTGGACGACAACGGTTCCGGCCGGATCTCGTTGCGCCGCAACGGACTGCGCTCGCCGTCCCTGGTCGCCGCGATCAGCAGGATCGGGTGGTGCTCCAGCGTCTTGGCGAGCGTGACCAGCCACCGCAGCGACGGGTCGTCTGCCCACTGCAGGTCGTCGACGAGCAGCACCGTCGGCTGGTCGGCGCTCATCGCGTGGGTGAGCGCGGTGAGCCCGCTGACCGCGGCTTCCTGCACGGCGAACGCCGAGTCGACCGGCGCGTCGACCGCGAACACCGACCTGGCCAGACCAGCGGGCCCGGCGAACAGCCGATCGCAGTCGCCGGTGCGGGACAGCGCGGGTTCGAGCAGCTGCCGGGCGACGCCGAACGCGAAGTCCTGCTCCAGCAACGAACAGTTCGCGGTGAGGACGCGCACGCCGGTGGCATCCGCGCGAATCGCTTCGAGCAGCGCGGACTTGCCGCAACCGAGCGGTCCGGTGATGACGAACTGGTCGCCGTGACCGTCCCGGACCCGCCGCACCGCGCGGGTGAGCCGCGCCAGTTCGTCCTCGCGTTCGAGCAGGACCATCACGACGCCAGGACGTCGGGGAGCTCCGCGCGGCTGGAGATCCCGAGCTTGCGATAGGCGCGCGTGAGGTGCACCTCGACCGTCCGCAGCGTCACGAACAGGTGGTCGGCGATCGCCCGGTTCGTGACACCGGCCGCGGCCAGCTCGACCACCTTGCGCTCACTGACGGTCAGCAGCGCCAGCCCGTCCACAGTGGACGACACGGGCATCCGGCCGCCCGCGCCGACCAGCAGCGTCCTGGCCGAGTCAGCCATCGGCCTGCTCCCTGCCCGCAGCGCCAGCCCGACGGCTTCCCGCAGGTGCGCGCGTGCCTCGCGCGCCTCACCCGCACCCGTCCACCGCTGGCCCAGCAGCAGTTCCGTGCGGGCCTGCTGGATGAGCGACGGCACCGCCGCGAACCCGGCCGAGGCGGCCTTCGCCATGTCCAAAGCGGCCGGCCCGGACGTGGTGTAAGCCCTGGCCAGCAACGAGAACGCGGCCGACTCGCGCGACGGCCACGCCTGGGCCAGCCGGTCCACCTCGCGCACGGCGGCACTCGCGTCCCGGCCGGCCAGGGTCAGGATCTGGACGACGTCGGTCCACGACGGCAGCGTGCTGGGGTCGCTGAGCCCGACCGCCTTCAGCACCGACGCGCACGCCGTCATCCGGTCGGCGGCCACGGCGACCTCGTCCCGCAGGAACGCCAGCCAGCCGGACGTGCGGAGGTATTCGCGGTGGGCCGGCGTGAGGTGCCGGATGTCGTCCTCGTTCACCTCGTCCAGAAGCTGTGCCGCGAAAGGGATGTTGCCGGTCTGCAGCGACAACCAGGCCAGCAGGATGATCGCGCGCGGCAGGTCCCAGCCGCCCGCGCGCACCGCCTGGACCGCCGTCGACGCGTCCTGGGTCGCGCGCGGCAGATCGCCCAGGGACATGTGGACGAGCGAACGCTGCAACAGCGATCGGCAATGCGCGAGCGAATCCCCGTTGCCGGAGAACGCGTTCACGGCCCGGTCCAGCACGGCGAGTGCTTCCGCGGTGTGCCCGGCGACCCGCAACACGCTGGCGGCGGACAGCATCGACCAGTCGGTCAGCGCCTCCGAGTCCGCGAGCGCGGCCCGTGCCTGTCCAACGGCCACGTCGATCGACCCACCGCCACGCATGGTGGCTTCCGCGACGACGCCGAGCAGACACCGTTGTGCCGTCGTGTCTCCTGCTTTCGGCGGCACCGCTTTCGCCACGGCCGCCGACACCAGGTGCGCGTCGTCGAGGTCGATCGACAGCTGCACGGCGTCGAGCAGCGTGGTCAGGTCCTCGGACAGCGCGGGATCCCTGGCCAGCCGCAGGAACGTGCGCGTCCGCCCGGTCAGCGCGTGCTTCACGGCCAGCGCCGCCCGCAGGTCCGGGTCGGTGGTGCGGTGGAACGCGGCGGCCAGGTGTTCGCAGGCCCCGCCGGGATCGTGCCGGGACAGCCCGGTCGCGAGGTTGACCCGCAGCTCGATGTCGTCGGGGTGGAGTTCGACGAGCCTGCGCAGGTAGCGCGCGGCGTCCTGGGGCCGGCCACCGGCCGCGGCCTCGTGCAGGACCTGGGACATCCACGGCGTGTCGACGGCGGGCAGGTGGACGAGCTGCTCGGCGACGGCCCGCGCGTCGTGGCCGAACTCGTCCAGCACGACGGCCGCGCGGTGCCGCAGATCGGCGACCTCGGCCGGGTCCAGCACGTCGAGCACGCCCGCGCGGTACCACTCGCGGACGTGGTCGGGCAGGCCGTCGCCGAGCAGATGTTCTTCGCGCAGCACCGAGATCCCGTTCTCGGCGATGCGCGCGGACACTCCGGCGAGCGGCCCGACGAGTTCTTCCTGCTGCACCACGACCAGCGCGGTGGCGATCGCGCGCAGATGTTCTGGCTGGTCGCGCAACCGTCGTGCGGCGACCAGTTCGACGGACTCCTGCCGCAGCGCCTGGGCCGCCTGGATGTCCGCGAGCACGGTCGTGAGGTGGCGCGGGATGCCACCGGACAGCTTCAGGCAGAGACTCGTGAACACGGCGTCCGGCGGGAAGTGCAGGGTCGTGGAGATCATGTCGGCGACCTGGGGCGTGGTCAGCGGCTGCAGGTCGACGACGTGCGCGCGGGCGAGTTCGGCGTCCAGTGGCGCGTGCTGGGACAGCACCAGGCTGACGGGTTCGTCGCCGAGCCTGCGCAGCACGAAGTCGACCCAGCGCACGGTCGCGTCGTCGCACAGGTCGAGGTCGTCGAGCACCAGGCAGACGGGCGACCGTTCGGCCGCCGTCACGACATCGCGCCACATGCCCCGGTACACGCGGTAGAGGTCGGCGGAGGACGGGTCGGCGAGTTCCGGAACGATCACACCTGCCTGGACGAGCAGCCGGCGGGCCACGGCGAGCGGCCGGCGTTCACCTCGTCCGGCCGCGGACAGCACGGTCGTCCCGGCCCGCGTCTCGGTACGTGCGGCCAGGCGCAGGACGGCGGACTTGCCGGAGCCGCGGGCACCGCGCACGAGCACCGCCCGCGCGCCCGCTCCGCGCCGAGCGGCGGTCGTGTGGTGCGCCACCGTGGTGAGCGCGCTCTCACGTCCGAACAGCTCGGTGACGGGGCCCGTGTCGTCGTCCACCGCCTACCGCCTCAGGCTCGAAGAGATGACCTGCGCTGAGGATAAATGCCCCAGGTGACCGGACCGCAAACTCTGCGAGGCAGGTGCCGAAGTCTGGCAGGTGATTCCGCATTGTGCGGGCGGCGAGTCGGGCGCGGGTTCCAGCCCGTGAGCTAATACGCCGCGACGCGGCCCGGCACAACCCGGTAGAGACTGGGTTTCTCCGGCAGGAACGCGAGCCCGAACCGGGTGAGGAACTCGCCGAACTCCGCGTCCACGAAGTCGTCGTCCGGCAGGCCGTCCCACGTCTCGGCTGCGGCCCTGGCGACGTCGACCGCGGTGCCGTCGTAGACGACGAGGTCGGGCAGGTCGTCGGCGAAGTACCCGCGTGCCAGGGAGATCGGCGACACGCTGTCGTCGAGGAACCCCACCACGTCCCACCTGCCCTCGGTCGCCTCGCTCAGCGCGAGGCGGGCGGCGACCTCGGAGGAGGTGGCGTAGGTGACGCGGTAGCCGCGCCGCACCAGTTCCTCGATCACGGCCAGCGCCGGAAGTGCCTGTCCCTGCTCAGGGTTGGCGAAGATCGCGACGTGCCGCCGTCCCGTGCCGACCTCCTCGGCCATCTGCGATGACCACCTCTCTGCGAACGACGAACCGCCTGATGGCAGTTCTACGGCAACGAATGCTCGGGAATCCCTCACTTCCCTTTGTTCATGCCACGGAATCCGCTTCCCGTTTTCCTCCCGAGGTGTCCTGCCGCGACGAGACGGCGCAGTTCCTCGGCGGGAGCGGGTTCACCGGTGGGGGAAGCCGCGCTGAGCGTCTCCAGAATGGCGAGTGAGACGTCCAGGCCGATGGTGTCGAGGAGGGTGAAGGGACCCATCGGGTGGTGGTACGCCGTCACGATCGCGGTGTCGATCTCGTCGACGGTGACGTCGGTGCGGTCGAGCATGCGAATGGCGTCGTTGAGGTAGGGGAACAGCACGTGGTTGACGATGAACCCGACCCGGTCCGAGCAGTCGACCGCGGTCTTGCGCAGCCACTTCACCAGCGCGTGGGCGGTGGCGTGCACGTCGTCGGCGGTGTGCCCGGTGCGGACGATCTCGACGAGCCTCATGACCGGGGCGGGGTTGAAGAAATGCAGCCCGATGACGTCGGCGGGGCGGTTCGTCGCGTTCGCGCAGCCGGTGACGGAAAGGCTGGAGGTGGTGGTGGCGATGATGGCGCCGGGTTTGAGGACGGCGTCGACGCCTTGCAGGACAGCGCGTTTGACGGCCATGTCCTCGGCGACGGCCTCGATGACGATGTCGGCGTTCGTGAGGGCTTCGTAGCTGGTGCCGACGGTCAGCCGGGCGAGAACGTCCTGGCGGTCCTGCTCGGACATCCTCCCTTTCTGGACGAGTCTGGTGAGAGACGAACGGATCCGGTCC
This sequence comes from Lentzea miocenica, assembly GCF_033949945.1. Classification (NCBI taxonomy): domain Bacteria; kingdom Bacillati; phylum Actinomycetota; class Actinomycetes; order Pseudonocardiales; family Pseudonocardiaceae; genus Lentzea; species Lentzea miocenica. Next base: position 174,821 of record NZ_JAXAVW010000007.1, on the reverse strand, counting down.
AGGGCGGCCTCGGCCTTTTCCCGGGTGCGGGCGATGAGCGTGGTGGGAATGCCTGCCACGACCAGGATCTCGGCGATGCCGCGGCCCATCAGCCCCGCGCCGACGACACCGGCCGAGCGGATCTCGCGCGGCTCGCCCTCGGTCACGCGGTCGCGGGGTGGCGGCATGATCTCGCCGCGGTCGTCGTAGCGGTGGAAGCCCTCGCCGGTCTTGCGGCCCAGCCTGCCTTCCTCGACCATGCGGTCGAGCAGCGGTGACGGGACGTAGGAGTCGGAGCCGGTGATCTCGTGCAGCTTCCGGAGCGCGTCCCTGACCGTGTCGAGGCCGATCAGGTCGAGCAGGTGCAGTGGCCCGAACTTGAGGCCACAGCCCAGTTTCATCGCGGTGTCGAGGTCCTCGACGGTCGCGTAGCCGGCGTCGGCGAGGTTCATCGTGCGGTTCATGCACGCGTAGAGCAGCGCGGTCGCGGCCTCCGCGGGCCGGCCGCCGATGCTCACGATCTCGGTGCCGGCCAGCCGGACCGCCTTGCGCGCCAGGTGAAGTGCCTCGGGTGACGCCATGGACGTGCCGATGAGACTGGCGTGGTGCCCGTACGGCGGCGGAATGGAGTAACGCAGTCCGACGACGCGATCCGGTGCGCCGGACGCGATGGCCAGTTTCGCCACGGACAGTGTCGGTGTGGTGGTGAGGAAGACCGTGCCCGGCGCGCACTCCTCCACGAGCCGTCGCAGCACGGTTTCCTTGACGCCGAGGTCCTCCGGCAGCGCCTCGATGACGAGGTCGGCCCGCTTGAGGTCGATCAGCTCCGTCGCGAGGCTCAGCTGAGGACCGCTGAGCCTGCGGTGGACGCGGGCCAGCACCTCGAGATCGCTGTCCACGCCGATCACCTCGGCCCCGTTGACGAGCAGGACCTTCGTGAGGCCCTCACCGAGGCTGCCCAGCCCCACCACACCGATCACCAGTGGCATGTCCGTCTCCTTCTTAGAGACCGAGTTCTTCGTCGAGCATCGCGAACATCTCGTCGTCCGAAGCCGACTCGAAGTCCTTCTCGGTACTGGTGTTCTTGGCCCACTTCGTGCGCAGCACGTCGAGCCGGCCCGCGATCTGCTGGTGCAGCGCCGTGTCCACGCTGGCCGCCGCGAGTGCCTTCTCGAACGCGTCGAGGTCGGCCAGCACGCTCGGCAGCCCGGCCTCCGGCGCGTCGGCCAGCAGCTCGGTCTTGAGGTGTGCCACCAGATCCGCGGGCGTCGGGTAGTCGAACACCAGCGTGGCCGGCAGCCGCAGCCCGGTCGCACCGCCGAGCCGGTTGCGCAGCTCGACCGCGGTGAGCGAGTCGAAGCCGAGGTCCTGGAACTGCCGGTCCTCCTCGATCACCTCGCCCTCCGCGTGGCCGAGCACCTCGGAGACCTGGCCGCGGACGAGGTCGAGCAGCGCGTCCGTGCGTCCCTGGTCGGTGAGGCTCACGAGCCGGTTGATCAGCGAGTCGGCGGTTTCCTGGCCCGCCACCGCCTTCTTCGTCTTGGTGCGGACCAGGCCGCGCAGCAACGGTGCTACTTCGTGGTTTCGCAGGACCGCGAAGTCCAGCTTGACCGGGACCGTTGCCGCCTGGCCGGATTGGAGCGCCTCGTCGAAGAGGGTGGTGCCGAGTTCCTTCGTGATCGCCGGCATGCCGGAGCGGGCCATGCGTTCCGCGTCCTGTGCGGTCAGCATGCCGGTGTCCCAGGCACCCCACGCCATGCTCGTCGCCTTTTGGTTGTGCGCCTTGCGGTTCGCGGCGAGTGCGTCGAGGAACGCGTTGCCGGCCGCGTAGTTGGCCTGCCCGGCGTTGCCGAACGTGCCGGCGACGCTGCTGAACAGGATCAGGTTCGCGTCCGGTGCCAGTTCGTGCAGGTACCAGGCGGCGTCGACCTTCGGCTGGAGCACCGGGTCGACCCGGTCCAGCGTCAGCGACTCGATGGTGGCGTCGTCGAGCACGCCCGCCGCGTGGATGATCGTCGTCGGGCTGTGGGTGGTGAGGAGCGCGGCGAGTTCGTCGCGGTCGCTCACGTCGCACGCGGCCACCGTGACGTTCGCTCGCAGGTCCCCGGTGTCCGCCTGCCCGCCGCGGCTCGCCAGGACGAGTTCCTCGACGCCGTGGTTCTCGATCAGGTGCTTCGCGATGATTCGGCCGAGGCCGCCCGTACCGCCGGTGATGAGGACCTTGCCGTGCTCGACCGTGGTGTCGTGGCGTTCCGCCCTGGTGAGGCGGCCGCCGAGGATCTCCCCGTCCCGCAGCACGATCTGGGGTTCGTCGGCGTTCACCGCCTGGCGCAGGATCGCGAGGCTGGAACGCTGGTCGTCGATGTCGAGCAACCCGAAGCTGCCGGGATGTTCGGACTGGGCGACCCTGACCAGGCCCCAGACGGCGGCCGAGACCGGGTCCGGCACGTCGTTCTCCGTCGCCGCGACGGCGTTCTTCGTGACGAACCAGAGCCTGCCGCGGCGGAGGCTGGTGATCCACTCCTGGACGTTGATCAGCGCGTCCGACACGGCGGCGTGCGTGGAGTCCACGACGTCGTCCGAGTACGCCTGGATCTCGGTCAGGACGATCTCGGTGTCGGTGGACTCGATGTTGTCGTAGACCCGCCCGGCGACGAAGTGGTCGACCAGCCCGAAGTGGTCCTCGCCCGCGATCGCCACGGTGGCGTCGATCGGGTCGGTGGCGTTGACGGGCGTCCAGTCGAGCGTGAACAGCGCGTCGCGGGTGGTGTTCTCGTTGAGCTGCCCCGCGTTCACCGCGCGGACCACCAGCGACTCGACCTCGGCGACCGGGTTGCCCTGCGGGTCGGCGATCACGATGTGCATCGCGCCGCTCTCGTCCCTGCTCATCAGCACCCGGACGCTCGCCGCACCGGTGGCGTGGATCTTCACGCCCTCCCAGCTGAACGGCAGCCCCGCGCCCTGATCGCCCTCGGCGAGGAGAGCGGTGTGGAGCGTGGCGTCGAGCAGTGCCGGGTGGATGCCGAACGAGCCGGGCTCGACGCCTTCGGGCAACGCGACCTCCGCGTAGACCGCACCCTCGTGCCGCCACGCGTTCTTGAGGCCCTGGAACGTGTCCCCGTACGCGAACCCGATCTCCGCGAACTTGTCGTAGACGCCGTCCAGTTCGATCGGCTCTCCGACCGGCCACGTGTCGAGGCGGGTTCCCGAGCTGTCGTTGCCACCGAGGACACCGCTCGCGTTCTCGGTCCACGGCAGGTCGCTGTCCTCCGGCCTGCTGTAGATCGTGACGCCGCGCCTGTCGTTCTCCTCGGCGCTGATCGCGACCTGGATCTGCACGCCACCCTGCTCTGGCAGCATCAGGGGTGCCGCGATCGTCAGCTCTTCCAGCGTGTCGAGCCCGAGCTCCTCGGCAGCCTTGAGCGCGACCTCCACCAGCGCCGCACCGGGCACGAGCGCCCGTCCCATGATCACGTGGTCCGCGAGCCAGCCATGCGTCCTGACCGCGATCCGGCTCGTGAACAGATGCCCGTCCTGCCCGGCGAGCTGCACCGCCGCGCCGAGCAACGGGTGCCCGACACCGCTCAAGCCCGCGGCCTTAACATCGCTGGCGCCCTCCACGACCTTCGGCCAGTACGACTGCCTGCGGAACGCGTAGGTGGGCAGGTCGATCTTCTTGGCACCCTTGAGCAGCGGGCCCCAGTCGACGCTGACGCCCTCGACGTGCGCCTGCCCCAGCGCGGTCAGGATCTGCGTGACCTCGTCGGTGTTGCGCCTGAGCGCCGGGATCGCCCCGTCGACGAGCGGGTTGAGCGCGGCGTCCGGCCCGATCTCCAGGAACGTCCTGTCCCCGAGCGCGGTCACGTTGTCGTGGAACCGCACCGCGTCCCGCACGTGGCCGACCCAGTAGCCGACGCTCGTGACGTCGCCCGCGGCCTGGAACGCGATCCGCGGCTCGCTGAAGGTGATCTCGCTGATCGCCTCCCGGAAGTCCGGCAGCATCGGCTCCATCAACGGCGAGTGGAACGCGTGACTCACCTTGAGCTGCTTGTACTTCCACTGCTTGGCGATCTTGAGGACCTCGTCCTCCTCGCCGGCCAGCACCACCGTCCGCGGCCCGTTGATGGCCGCGATCGACACGTTCCCGGTCAGGTACGGCGTCACCTCCTCCTCCGAGGCGATCACCGACACCATCGCGCCACCCCGCGGCAACGCCTGCATCAACGCGGCCCTGGCCGTGATGAGCTGACACGCATCCTCAAGGGTGAGGACGCCGCTCACGTGTGCCGCCGCCACCTCACCGATCGAGTGACCCGCAACGTGATCCGGCGTGACCCCGAACGACTCGACCAGCCGGTACAACGCGACCTCGACCGCGAACAACGCCGGCTGCGCGAACCCGGTCTGGTTCAACGCCTCCTGATCCTCGCCCCACATGACGTCCCTGAGCGCCGGGTCGAGGTGCCGCAGGGCGTTGTCGAACGCCTCGGCGAACACGGGGAACGCCTCGTACAGCTCACGCCCCATGCCAACCCGCTGCGACCCCTGCCCGCTGAACAGGAACGCGACCGGCCTCCTCCGCACCGATCCGCGGGCCACCACCTCGCCGTCGAGCACGACCGCCCGGTGATCGAACAGCGTCCTGCCCGTCAGCAACGAGTAAGCGATGTCCCTCGCCTCGCCGCCGGCCTGCCGGATCCGCTCGACCTGCCCGTCCAGCGCCGCCTCGGACCGCGCCGACACCACCAACGGAATCGGAATCGATCCCGCCTGGGGGCCCCGGGGGGAGACCGAGGTCCCCACTCCAATCGTCTCACCGGGCACCGACAACCCGGCGCCGCCAAGATCCACAGGTGCCGGGTTGTCCACAGGCGCCGAGTTGTCCACAGATTCCGTCACGCCCCCCTGACCAGCACTTTCGGCGAGTACGCTGGAAATTGGGGGGATCCCCGCGCCCTGCTCCAAGATCACGTGCGCGTTCGTGCCGCTGATCCCGAACGACGACACAGCCGCCCGCCGCGCCCGCCCGACCGCAGGCCAAACAGTGTTCTCCTGCAACAACTCGACCGCACCCTCGCTCCAGTCGACGTGCGACGAAGGCGTGGCAGCGTGCAGCGTCCGCGGCAACACACCGTGCCGCATCGCCTGCACCATCTTGATGATGCCCGCGACACCGGCCGCGGCCTGCGTGTGCCCGATGTTCGACTTGATGCCACCCAGCAGCAGCGGCACATCACGGTCCTGCCCGTACGTCGCCATCAACGCCTGCGCCTCGATGGGGTCACCCAAAGAAGTGCCGGTGCCATGCGCCTCAACAGCGTCAACATCAGCAGCGCTCAACCCAGCAGACGCCAACGCCTGACGAATGACCCTCTGCTGCGACGGCCCGTTGGGCGCCGTCAGTCCGTTGGACGCACCATCCTGGTTGATCGCGGAACCACGCACAACCGCCAACACCGTGTGCCCAAGACGCACCGCATCGGATTGACGCTCCAGCACGAGCAGACCAACACCCTCAGACCATCCGACACCATCAGCCGTGTCGGAGAACGCCTTGCAACGTCCGTCCTCCGAGAGACCCCGCTGACGAGAGAACCCGACGAACGAACCCGGTGTCGACATCACGGTCACACCACCGGCCAACGCCAGTGAACACTCACCGGCCCGAAGAGCCTGCATGGCCCAGTGCAGCGCCACCAACGACGACGAACACGCGGTGTCGATCGACACCGACGGCCCCTCGAGTCCCAACGCGTAGGACACGCGACCAGAGATAACCGACGGCGACGCACCAGTAGAACCGAAGCCCTCAGTGTCCGCACCGCCGATGAGCTGCGTGTAGTCGTTGTACATGACACCGGCGAACACACCCGTTGAGCTGCCACGCAACGATGCCGGCGCGATCCCGGAGCGTTCCAACGCCTCCCACGCGGTTTCCAGCATGAGCCGCTGCTGCGAGTCCGTCGCGACGGCCTCCCGCGGCGACATGCCGAAGAACTCGGGGTCGAACAGGTCGGCGTCGTGCAGGAACCCACCCGCCCGGACGTAGGACGTGCCGGGGTGGTCGGGATCCGGGTGGAACAACGTGTCGAGGTCCCAGCCGCGGTTCGTCGGGAACGGCGTGACCGCGTCCACCCCGTCCGCCACCAGCCGCCACAGGTCCTCCGGCGACGAGACACCGCCGGGATAACGGCAAGCCATGCCGACGATGACGATCGGATCGTCCGAAGTGGACACCAGGGCGGGCAGCTCCGAGACGTCGGAGACCGCGCCGAGCAACTCGTCCTTCAGGTAGAGAGCCAACTGCGCGGAAGACGGGTAGTCGAACACCACCGTGGCCGGCAGCTTCAACCCGGTCACCGCGGTCAACCTGTTGCGCAGCTCCACCGCGGTCAACGAGTCGAACCCGAGCTCCTGGAACGCCCGCGCCGGGTCGACCGCCGCGATCGTGTCGTAGCCGAGCACGGCCGCGACCTCAGCCCGCACCAGGTCCACCAACGCGTCCACCCGACCGGCTTCGCCCACAACGGACAGTCGCCGCACCAGCCCGGAAGCCGTCTCCGACCCGGCGACCTTGCGCCGTGCCTTGACCCGGATCAGACCGCGCAGCAACGGTTTCACGTCACCGTTCTGCTTCAGCGCACCCAGGTCGAGCCGCACCGGCACCACCGCCGGTTCGATCCCGCCGACCGCCGCGTCGAACAACCGCAGCCCCAGCTCCGCGTCCAACGCGGGCATGCCCGAGCGCCGCATCCGTTCCGCGTCCTCGGCCGGCAACATGCCGGTGTCCCAGGCACCCCACGCGAGCGACACGCCGGGCAACCCGTTGAGCCGCCGGTGCGCGGCGAGCGCGTCGAGGAACGCGTTGCCGGCGGCGTAGTTGCCCTGCCCGGCGTTGCCGAACACACCGGCCGCCGACGAGAACACCACGAACTGCGTGGCCTCGGTCGCGAGGTCGTGCAGGTTCAGCGCAGCGTCGACCTTGGCGCGCAACACGCCGTCGACCCGTTCCGGCGTCAACGACTCGATCACACCGTCGTCGAGCACACCGGCCGCGTGCACGACACACCGAACCTTGTGCTGCTTCAACAACTCCCACAGTGCAGCCCGGTCTGCGGCATCGCAGGCGACGACGGAAACCCGTGCTCCCAACGCCTCCAGCTCACTCACGTCACCCTGCCCGCTGCGGCTGACGAGCACCAGCTCGCTCACGCCGTGGTTCTCCACCAGGTGCCGCGCCACGATCCTGCCCAGCCCGCCGGTACCACCCGTGATCAACACCGGGCTCTCCCAGACAGCCTCGGCACCCGCGGCGACTCGGCCGAGGCGAGCCGCCCGAGCCTCGCCATCCCGGATCACCAGCTGCGGTTCCTCAAGATCCAGCACCCCGAGCAACGTCGCGAGCGACGACTCCTCGGCGTCCAGGTCGATCAATCCGAACCGGTCCGGGTGCTCGGTCTGCGCGGTCCGCAGCAGACCCCACACCGCCGCACCGGCCAGGTCGTCGCCCTCGATCGCACCGCGCGTGACGAACACGAGCCGCCCGTCGCGGTCCTCCCGGATCCACTCCTGCACGAGCTCCAGCGCCCGATGGGTCACCGCCCGCACCGACTCGGCGTTCTGCTCCCCCGCGACCGGCACGAGCACGACATCCGTGTCGGTCAGCGAAAGCAGGCCCTCGACCCGTCCGACAGACAGCCCGAGAACATCCGGCCCGAGCACGCTGACCGTCTTGCCCGCCTCGGCCGGCGGCACCGCGATCGGCGTCCACCGCACCGAGAACAGCGCGTCCAGCTCAGCAGGCTGCTCCGCCGCGACCGCCCGCATCACCAACGACTCGACCGACGCCACCGGGTTGCCGGCGGGGTCGGCGAGCGCGATCCGCAACCCGTTGTCGTCGCGCGTCATCTTGACCCGCAACGCCGTCGCACCGGTCGCGTGCAGCGACACGTTCTCCCACGCGAACGGCAGCCCGGCCGACCCGCTCTCGTCGAGCAACGAGGCGTGCAGCGCGGCGTCGAGCAACGCCGGGTGCAGCCCGTACTGCCTGACGCTCACGTCGTCCGGCAGCGCCACCTCGGCGTACGTGGTGTCGCCGTCCCGCCAAGCCGCCCGCAGCCCCTGGAACAGGCCACCGTAAGCGAACCCGGCCTCCGCGAACTTCTCGTAGCAGCCCTCGACATCAACCGGTTGCGCCTGCGGCGGCCACACCGAAGCATCGAAGTCAACTCGCTGCTCACCCTTGGCCAGCACACCGCTGACAACCTGAGTCCACCCAGCGTCAGCCACCTCGTCCGGCCGGGCGTGGATCGTGAACGTCCTGCGGTCGTCCCCGGCGGACACCTTCATCTGCAGCGCCAAACCACCGTGCTCCGGCAGCACCACCGGCGCCGACAGCGTCAGTTCCTCCAGCCGGTCCAGCCCGACCTCGTCCCCTGCCCGCATCGCGAGCTCGACGAGGGCCGCACCCGGCACCATCACGCGCCCCATGATCGTGTGGTGGCGAATCCACGGATGCGTGCGCGCCGCCAGCCTGCTGGTGAACAGGAACCCTTCCCCGTCAGCGAGTTCCGCCGACGCGATGAGCAACGGGTGCCCGACCGCGACCATGCCGATGCCGGACGCGTCGTCGCCGCCGATCCGCACCGCCGGCCAGTACCGCTGGTGGTCGAACGCGTACGTGGGCAGGTCGATCACCTTGCCGCCGACGTGGAAGTCGCTCCAGTCGACCTTCACCCCGTCGACGTGCAGCCGAGCCAGCGCGGTCAACGCCGCCACCCGCTCGCCCTTGTCCTTGCGCAACAACGGGATCGCGCCGTCCACCAACGCGGACAGCACTCCGTCCGGCCCCACCTCGAGGAACGTGGTCGCACCCTGCTCGGTGAGCTTCTGCACGTTCTCGCTGAACCGCACCGCGTCCCGGACGTGGTTCACCCAGTACTCGACCGTGGTCACGTCCCCGCTGGCGACAACCGGAATGCGCGGCTGGTTGAACGTCACCTCCGCCAACGACTCGCGGAAGTCGTCCAGCATCGGCTCCATCAACGGCGAGTGGAACGCGTGCGACACCTTGAGCCGCTTGCTCTTCCACCGTTCGGCGATCGCCAGGACCTCGGTCTCGTCACCCGCGATCACCACCGACCTGGGCCCGTTGATCGCCGCGATCGAGACCCTCTCGGTGAGATGCGGCAGCACCTCGTCCTCGGAGGCCTGAACCGCGACCATCGCGCCACCCTCCGGCAACGCCTGCATGAGCGCCGACCGCGCGGTGACCAGCAGGCACGCGTCCTCAAGGCTCAGCACCCCGGCAACGTGCGCCGCCGCGATCTCACCGATCGAGTGCCCGGCCAGCTGATCCGGCTTCACACCCCACGACTCGACCAGCCGGTACAGCGCCGTCTCCACCGCGAACAACGCCGGCTGCGTGTACCCGGTCTGGTTCAACGCCTCCTGGTCGTCGCCCCACATGACGTCCCGAACCGCCGGGTCCAGGTACATCAGCACGGCGTCCAACGCCTCGGCGAACACCGGGAACGCCTCGTACAGCTCGCGCCCCATGCCGACCCGCTGCGATCCCTGCCCGGAGAACAGCACCGCGAGCGACCGCTGCGACTGCGCCGTCCCCCGCGCCAGCACCTCGTCCCCGAGCACCACGGCCCGGTGCTCGAACTGCGCCCGCGTCCTCAGCAACGAGAACGCCACGTCCTCCGGCGCACCCACAGCCACCCGAGCCCGCTCAACCTGCCCCGGCAACGCCTCCGCGGTCTTCGCCGACACCACGAACGGCACCGAGTTGTCCACAGCCGCCGAGTTGTCCACAGATCGCCCAGCGGCCCCTTGACCAGCACTTTCATCCGGTACGCTGGAAATTGGGGGGATCCCCGACGCCGGCGCCTCCAAGATCACGTGCGCGTTGGTGCCCGACAGCCCGAACGACGAGACGCCGGCCCGGCGCGGCCGCGAAACCGCAGGCCACGGCGTGGCCTCGGTGACCAGCTCGACCGCGCCCTCGCTCCAGTCGACGTGCGACGACGGCGACGTGACGTGCAGGGTCGGCGGCACAACACCGTTCCGCATGGCCTGCACCATCTTGATCACACCGGCGACACCCGCCGCGGCCTGCGAGTGGCCGATGTTCGACTTGATGCTGCCGAGCAGCAGCGGCACCTCACGGTCCTGCCCGTAGGTCGCGAGCAGCGCCTGCGCCTCGATCGGGTCGCCCAGCGTCGTGCCCGTGCCGTGCGCCTCGACGGCGTCAACGTCCTGAGTGGACAGCCCGGCCGACGCAAGCGCTTGGCGGATCACCCGCTGCTGCGACGGACCGTTCGGCGCGGTCAATCCGTTGGACGCGCCGTCCTGGTTGATCGCCGAACCCCGCACGACTGCCAACACCGTGTGGCCGTTCTTCACTGCATCCGACTGACGCTCGAGCACCAGCAGTCCGACACCCTCGGACCAGCCGACGCCGTCCGCGGAGTCCGAGAACGCCTTGCAGCGCCCGTCCTCCGACAGACCGCGCTGCCGCGAGAACCCGACGAACGCACCCGGCGTCGACATCACCGTCACACCACCGGCCAGCGCCAGCGAGCACTCACCGGCCCGCAGCGCCTGAGCCGCGAGGTGCATCGCGACCAGCGACGACGAGCACGCGGTGTCGATCGACACCGACGGCCCCTCGAACCCGAAGGTGTAGGAAACGCGCCCCGACACCACGGAAGGTGAGGTACCAGCGCCCTGGTGACCCTCCGAGTCGGCCTCGAGGATCTGCGCGTAGTCCGAGTACATGACACCGGCGAACACACCGGTCCTGCTGCCGCGCAACGAGGTCGGGTCGACACCGGCCCGCTCCAGCGCCTCCCACGTCGTCTCCAGCAGGATGCGCTGCTGCCCGTCCGTGCCGAGCGCCTCGCGCGGCGACATCCCGAAGAACGCCGGGTCGAACTGGTCCGCGTCGTGCAGGAAGCCACCGGCGCGGGCGTAGGACGTGCCGAGGTGGTCGGGGTCCGGGTGGAACAGCGAGTCGAGGTCCCAGCCGCGGTTCGACGGGAACGGCGTGATCGCGTCCGTGCCCGAGGCCACCAGGTCCCACAACGTTTCCGGCGACGTCACGCCACCGGGGAACCGGCAGGCCATGCCGACGATGACGATCGGATCGTCCGAAGTAGACACCAGCGCTGGCAACGCGTCGGCCACGTCCACAGCACCGAACAGTTCGGCGTGCAGGTGGTCGGCCAGCGCGATCGCCGTCGGGTAGTCGAACACCAGCGTCGCCGGCAGCCGCAGCCCGGTCGCCTCGGTCAGCTGGTTGCGCAGCTCAACCGCGGTCAGCGAGTCGAACCCGAGGTCCTGGAACGCCCGCGTCGCATCCACCGCGTCGATCGACGCGTGGCCCAGCACCGAGGAAACCTGCGTGCGCACCAGGTCGACGAGTGCCGTACGGCGAGCGGTGACGTCCATCGCGCCGAGCTTCTGCACGAGCCCGGAAGCCGTTGCCGAACCAGCCGCCGCACGCCGTGCCTTGACCCGCACCAGACCCTGCAGCAACGGTGCCACCGCACCACGTGCCCGCAGCGTCGCGAGGTCGAGCCGCACCGGAACGGTCAGCGCCGCCCCGCTCGCCACCGCCGCGTCGAACAGTTCGAGGCCCTGCTCCACCGTGATCGGCGGCATGCCGGCGGTGGTCATCCGCGCGGCCTCGGCCTCCGTCAGTTCGCCGGTCATGCCGCTGACCCCGGCCCACACACCCCACGCCATCGAGCTCGCGGGCAGCCCCTGCGCCTTGCGGTGCGCGGCAAGGGCATCGAGGAAAGCATTGCCCGCCGCGTAGTTGGACTGACCGGCGTTGCCGAACACACCGGCCGCCGACGAGAACACCACGAACGCCGTCAGGTCGTTCGTCAGCTCGTGCAGATGCCAGGCGGCGTCGGTCTTGGGCTTGAGCACGTTCGCAACGCGCTCGGGCGTCATCGACTCGATCACGCCGTCGTCCAGCACACCGGCGGCGTGCACGACACCCCGGATCTCGTGCTGTGCAAGGAGTTCCGCGACCGCGTTCCGGTCGGTCACGTCACACGCGGCAACGGTGACCTGCGCCCCCAACGCTTCCAGTTCCGTCGTGTCCGCCTGCCCACGACGGCTGACGAGCAGCAGCTCCCTGACACCGTGCGTCTCGACGAGGTGCTTCGCGATCACCGCGCCCAGACCACCGGTGCCGCCGGTGACGAGAACCTTGCCCTCCCACCGGACATCCGCTTCGCCGGTGACCCGTGCCAGTCGTGCAGCCAGCACCTGACCGTCCCGGACCACCAGCTGCGGCTCGTCGACACCGAACGCCACCGAGACCATCGCGGTGGAGAGGTTGTTGCCGCACAGGTCGATCAGCCCGAACCGTTCGGGGTGCTCCGACTGCGTCGACCGCACCAGACCCCAGACCGCCGCGGCGCCCATGTCCTCACCCGTGGTCGCGCCGCGCGTCACGAAGGTGAGCCTGCCACTCTTGCCGCTGCTGACCCACTCCTGCACCAGGCGCAGCACCCGCGCGGTGTTGCTGTGCGTGCTGCCGAGCACGTCCTCGGAGCCGGTGATCGGCACCAGAACCAGTCCGGCCTCGGCGTCCGCGACCGTGTCGACGACCGGGAACCCGAGGTCGAGCACGTCCGGCCCGATGACCGCGACCGACTCGGGCGCCGCGACGTCCTCCTGCGTGACCGGCACCCACTCGAGCCCGAACAGCTCGCTCCGCCTGGCCTCGCCGAGCTGCTCGACGTTCACCGCCCGCACGACCACGGCCTCGACCGTGGCGACCGGCGCGCCAGTGACGTCGGCCAGCGCGATCGTCCTGCGCATGCCGCCTTCGTCACGGGTCAGCTTGACCCGCAGCTCGCTCGCACCGGTGGCGTGCAGCGACACGCCCTCCCACGAGAACGGCAGACCCGCGTCGAGCGTCTCGTCCAGCAACGCCGCGTGCAGCGCCGAGTCGAGCAACGCCGGGTGCAGCCCGTACGAGGAGCCATCGACGTTCTCGTTCAGCGCCAGCTCGGCGTAGATCTCGGAGACCTGCGAACCGTTCGCGTCCGTGGACACGACCCGCCACGCGGCCTTCAGGTTCTGGAACGCGGGCCCGTAAGCGAACCCGACAGTCGCGAACCGCTCGTAGCACTCCTCGTAGTCCATCGCCACGGCCCCAGCAGGCGGCCACACCGTTGCGTCGAAGTCACTCCGCGTCGTACCGCTCGCCAGGAAACCGGTCGCGTGCTGCGTCCACGGCGCGTCCGGCACGTCCTCGGGCCGCGAGTAGATCCCGTACTGCCGGCGCCCGTTGCTGTCGGCGCCCACCTTCAGCTGCACCTGCACGGCGCCGCGCTCCGGCAGCACCAGCGGCGCGGCGAGCGTGAGGTCGTCGACCCTGTCGAGCCCGACCTCGTCCGCGGCCCGCATCGCGAGCTCGATCAGCACGGCGGCCGGCACCAGGGTGCGCCCCATGATCACGTGATCCGCCAGCCACGGCTGCGTGCTCAGCGACATACGGCTGGTGAAGACCACGCCTTCGCCCTCGGCCAGCTCCACCGCCGCCCCGAGCAACGGGTGCGCGACGCCGACCAGCCCGAGCCCGGACGCGTCCGACACCTTCCCCGCACTCGCCGGCCAGTAGCGCTGCCGGTTGAACGGGTACGTGGGCAGCTCGATCCGCCTGCCGCCGCCGTAGAACCGCGCCCAATCAACGTTGATTCCGTCAACATGTACTTGACTGAGTGCAGTCAACATTGATTCAACATCAGACTTGACACGCGTCAACGTCGGAATCAACCCGTCAACCATCGCCGTCAACTGCGCGTCCGGTCCTACTTCCAGCACCGTGACGTCACCCAGCCGAGTGACGTTGTCGTGGAATCGCACCACGTCACGCACATGGTTGACCCAGTAGTCGACCGTGTTCACTTGTCCGGATGTTGACATCTGGACAAGCGGCTCGTGGAACGTCAGCCCACTGATCGCCTCACGGAAGTCCTCCAGCATCGGCTCCATCAACGCCGAGTGGAACGCGTGCGACACCTTCAGCCGCTTGCCCTTCCACCGCTCGGCAAGCCTGACGACCTCGTCCTCAACACCGGCGATCACCACCGACCGCGGCCCGTTGACGGCGGCAATGGACACACCGCCAGTCAGGTGCTCACGCACCTCGTCCTCGGACGCGACGACCGACACCATCGCGCCACCGGCCGGGAGGTTCTGCATGAGCGCGGACCGCGCCGTGACGAGGAGGCATGCGTCCTCCAGGCTGAACACGCCCGCAACGTGCGCCGCCGCGATCTCACCGATCGAGTGCCCGGCAAGCCGCGCGGGCCTCACTCCGAACGACTCCAGCAACCGGTACAGCGCCACCTCGACCGCGAAGATCGCAGGCTGCGCGTACCCGGTCTGGTTCAACGCCTCCTGATCGTCGCCCCACATGACGTCCCGCAACGCCGGATCAAGGTTGACGAGCGCGGCGTCCAACGCCTCAGCGAACACCGGGAACGCCTCGTACAGCTCCCGCGCCATCCCGACGCGCTGCGATCCCTGACCGGAGAACACCACGGCAAGCGGCCGGTTCCGCACCACGCCACTGGCAAGCTCAACGCCGTTCCACACCACAGCCCGGTGATCGAACAGCGCGCGCGTAGTCGCCAACGAATACCCGACGTCCACCGCCGAGGCACCGCTCTCCACCAACGCCCGAATCTGCTCAACCTGAGCCTTCAACGACGCCGCGGACTTGGCTGACACCACCAACGGCACCGCGAACGAACCCGCCGTGCCCTGCTGCACGGCCGTGCCCTGCTGCACGGCCGCCACCTGCGGAATCGATCCCGATTGGCTGGCCCCCTGGGGGGATCCACCCCCCATCCCAATCATCTCAGGCAGGTCTGACAATTCCTGACCACTCGGCGCCTCCAAGATCACGTGCGCGTTCGTGCCGGAAACGCCGAACGACGAGACGGCGGCGCGGCGGGCCCGAGAAACCGCCGGCCACGAAGCGTTGCCCGTGAGCAGCTGGACGGCACCCGCCTCCCAGTCCACGTGGGACGAAGGCTCGTCGACGTGGAGCGTCTGCGGCACAACACCGTGACGCAGCGCCTGCACCATCTTGATGACACCGGCGACACCGGCAGCGGCCTGCGTGTGGCCGATGTTCGACTTGATCGAGCCGAGCAGCAGCGGCTCGGCGCGGTCCTGACCATAGGTCGCGAGCAGTGCCTGCGCCTCGATCGGGTCGCCCAGCGTCGTGCCCGTGCCGTGCGCCTCGACGACGTCGACGTCCGCAGTGGACAGTCCCGCCGAAGCCAAAGCCTGTCGAATCACCCGCTGCTGCGAAGGACCGTTCGGCGCGGTCAAGCCGTTGGAGGCACCGTCCTGATTGACCGCGGAACCACGCACGACAGCGAGAACGTCGTGGCCGTTGCGCACAGCGTCAGACAGACGCTCCAACACGACCACACCGACACCCTCGGACCAGCCGACACCGTCAGCCGTGTCGGAGAACGCCTTGCAACGACCGTCCGGCGAGAGCCCGCGCTGCCGCGAGAACCCGATGAACGCCCCCGGCGAGGCCAGAACGGTCACACCGCCGGCGAGTGCCAGAGAGCATTCTCCAGCGCGGAGGGCCTGCATCGCCCAGTGCATGGCGACCAACGACGACGAGCACGCCGTGTCGAGAGTGACCGCGGGTCCCTCGAAACCGAACGTGTAGGAGACACGGCCGGACACAACCGAAGGTGAGCCGCCGGTCGTCTGGTAGCCCTCCGAATCGCCTTCCAGCAGCAGCGAGTAGTCGTTGTACATGACGCCGGCGAACACACCGGTCGAGCTGCCCTTCAGTGCGACCGGGTCGATGCCCGCGCGCTCCAACGCCTCCCACGACGCCTCGAGCAACAGCCGCTGCTGAGCGTCGGTCGACACGGCCTCGCGCGGCGACATGCCGAAGAACTCCGGGTCGAACTGATCGGCGTCGTGCAGGAAGCCACCGGACTTCGTGTAAGAGGTGCCGATGTGGTCGGGGTCCGGGTGGTAGAGCGAGTCGAGGTCCCAGCCGCGGTTGGACGGGAACTCGGTGATGGCGTCACGGCCGTCGACCACGAGGTCCCACAGCTGTTCTGGCGTGGCGACACCACCGGGGTAGCGGCAGGCCATGCCGACGATCACGATCGGATCGTCCGAAGTGGACACCAGCGTCGGCAGAGCGGCCGAGGTGTCGTCGGCGCCGAACAGTTCGTCACGCAGGAAGCCGGCGAGCACCGCGGACGTCGGGTAGTCGAAGATCAGCGTGCTCGGCAACCGCAGCCCGGTGACGCCGGTGAGGCGGTTGCGCAGGTCGACCGCGGTGAGCGAGTCGAATCCGAGGTCCTGGAACGCCTTCGCCGGGTCCACCGCGGCAACGCCGTCGTGGCCGAGTACGGCCGCGACCTCGGTGCGGACCAGGTCGAGCAACGTGACCAGACGCCTTTCCGGAGCCATCGCGGTGAGCCGCTGGACGAGCCCGGAGTCGGCCTGGGCCGCGGCGCGGCGAGTCCGCGTCCGGATCAGTCCACGCAGCAGCGGACGGACCTCGGCGTGGTCGCGCAACGTCGCGAGGTCGAGTCGCAACGGCAGCAACACCGCGTCCTCACCGCCGATCGCCGCGTCGAACAGCGCGAGCCCCTGCTCCACCGACAACGGCGGCGTGCCGCCTCGTGCCATGCGTTCGGCATCAGCCTCCGACAGCATGCCAGTCTGGTTCCAAGCACCCCATGCCAGCGACACGGCCGGAAGCCCTTGAGCCTTGCGGTGCAACGCAAGTGCGTCGAGGAACGCGTTGCCCGCCGCGTAGTTCGCCTGCCCCGCCGCACCGAACGTCCCTGCGGCGCTGGAGAAGATGAGGAACTTGTCCAAGCCCTTCGCGAGCTCGTGCAGGTTCCACGCGGCGTCGACCTTGGGCCGCAACACGTTCGCCAACCGCTCTGGAGTGAGCGACTCGACCACGCCGTCATCCAGCACGCCGGCCGTGTGCACGACGCTGCGCACCTTGTGCTTCCTCAACACCTTCTGTAGCGCCTTGCGATCACTCACATCGCATGCGATCACCATGACCTTGGCGTCCAAATCGGACACATCAGCTTTTCCGGTGCGGCTGACCAGCACGAGTTCCTTGACGCCGTACCGTTCGACGAGGTGCTTGGCGATCACGCGCCCCAGCCCACCCGTGCCGCCGGTGATCAGCACCGGGCCGGTGAACTCGCCGGGCTCCGCCGCCTCGGCGCGTGCGAGCCGTGCCGCGAACACCTGGCCATCGCGCACCCGCAGCTGCGGCTCGTCGATCGCGAGAACCTGATCGGACACCTCGGCATCGGTGTCGATGAGCGTGAACCGGCCGGGGTGCTCGTTCTGCGCGGCCCGGACGAGACCGTGCACCGCGCTCGCAGCCAGGTCGTCCTGACGCGTCACGAACACAAGCCGTTCCGCGCGCTCCTCGACGATCCAGCGCTGCACCAACTCCAGCGCACGGGCCGCGAGAGCGTGCGTCTGC
The DNA here is from genome assembly GCF_033949945.1 of Lentzea miocenica. NCBI lineage: Bacteria > Bacillati > Actinomycetota > Actinomycetes > Pseudonocardiales > Pseudonocardiaceae > Lentzea > Lentzea miocenica. The sequence continues at coordinate 157,300 of NZ_JAXAVW010000007.1, read as the reverse complement.
TTGACGACATCACCGTCGCCAACGAACTCCTCCACCACCACGGCGGCAGCACCGGCCTGAGGCAGCGACACGGGCACCCAGTCGAGCCGGAACAACGAGTCGCGATCCACCGCGCTCACCTGCTGCGCGGACACCGCCCGCGTCACCAACGACCCAACGGTGGCAACCGGCGCACCCGTCATATCGGCGACCGCGATCACCCACGCGTCACCATTGCGTCGCAGCCTCACCCGGACCGCGGAGGCTCCGGTGGCGTGCAGCGACACGTTCTCCCACGAGAACGGCAGCCCCGCCTCAGCCCCGTCGAAGAAGCCACCCGCGTGCAGCGTGGCGTCGAGCAGCGCCGGGTGCAGCCCGAACGCCGCCCCGTCCACCCCCTCGGGCAGCGCGACCTCCGCGAACACCTCGCCGTCCGCGCGCCACACGCCTCGCAGCCCTTGGAACACCGGCCCGTATTCGAACCCGTTCTCCGCGAACCGCTCGTATGCCCCCTCAACGTCAACGCTCTGTGCGCCGACAGGCGGCCACACCGTTGCATCAAAAACAGGTGCATCGAAGTCACTAGTGTTCGTACCGCTGGCCAGGAATCCAGTCGCGTGCTGCGTCCACGACACATCTGCGCCATCAGGCCGTGAGAACACCTCGATCGCGCGACGCCCGTTCTCCTCGACGCCCACCGCGACCTGAATCCGCACCGCACCCTGCTCCGGCAGCACGAGCGGCGCGGCCAGCGTCAGCTCGTCGACGCGGTCGAGCCCGACCTCGTCCCCGGCCCGCACCGCGAGCTCCAGGAACGCCGTGCCCGGCAGCAACACCTGCCCGAACACCGTGTGATCCGCGAGCCACGGGTGCGACCCCAGCGACAACCGGCTCGTGAACAGGTATCCGTCCTGTCCGGCGACGTCGACCGACGCCCCGAGCAACGGGTGCTCGACGCGCGTGAGCCCCAGCGCACCGACATCGCCGGCCCTGCGCACCGCCTTCGGCCAGAACATCTGGTGGTCGAACGCATAGGTGGGCAGATCAACCTTCCGTCCACCTGTGTACAGCTGCGTCCAGTCAACATTGATTCCGTCAACATGTACTTGACCGAGTGCAGTCAACATTGACGCGACTTCACCGCGATCCCGCCTCAACACCGCCGTGGAACCGTCCACCAGCGCGCTCAACTGCGCGTCCGGTCCGATCTCCAGCAGCGTGACGTCACTCAGCCGGGTGACGTTGTCGTGGAAGCGCACCGCGTCCCGGACGTGGTTGACCCAGTAGTCGACGGTGTTCACTTGTCCGGATGTTGACATCTGGACAAGTGGCTCGTGGAACGTCAGGCCGCTGATCGCCTCACGGAAGTCGTCGAGCATCGGCTCCATCAGTGGCGAGTGGAACGCGTGCGACACCTTCAGCCGCTTGTTCTTCCACCGCCCCGCAACCTTGACGACCTCATCTTCAACACCGGCGATCACCACCGTGCGCGGCCCGTTGATCGCCGCGATCGACACGCCGACGGTCAGATGCGGCAGCACCTCTTCCTCGGACGCGATGACCGAGACCATCGCGCCACCGGCCGGCAACGCCTGCATGAGCGCCGCACGAGCCGTCACCAGGAGCGAGGCGTCTTCCAGGCTCAGCACCCCGGCGACATGCGCCGCCGCGATCTCACCGATCGAGTGCCCGACGAGGTGGTCGGGCCGCACCCCGAACGACTCGATCAACCGGTACAGCGCCAGCTCGACCGCGAACAACGCGGGCTGCGCGAACCCGGTCTGGTTCAGTGCTTCCTGGTCATCGCCCCACATGACCTCACGCAACGCGGGGTCGAGGTTCACCAGCGCGGCGTCGAACGCCTCGGCGAACACCGGGAACGCCTCGTACAGCTCCCGCCCAGCCCCGATCCGCTGAGCCCCCTGCCCGGAGAACAGGAACGCCAACGGCTTCCCACCGGCAACGCCCTCGGCAACAACCTCACCGTCGAGCACAACGGCCCGGTGCTCGAACAACGAGCGCGTAGTCGCCAACGAGAACCCGACATCGCTCGCCGACACGCCGCCGTCCACCAACGCCGCGATCCGCTCGACCTGAGTCCGCAACGCTCCGGCAGACTTCGCCGACACCACCAACGGCACGGCGAACGGCACCGCCGCCACCTGCGGAATCGATCCCGATTGGCCGGCCCCCTGAGGGGATCCACCCCCCATCCCAATCATCTCAGGCAGGTCTGACAATTCCGGAACATCCGGCGCTTCCAAGATCACATGCGCGTTCGTGCCCGAGACACCGAACGACGAGACGCCCGCGCGACGGGCACGGTCCACCGAAGGCCAAGTGCGGGGCGAGGTCAGCACCTCGACAGCGCCGGACTGCCAGTCGACCTGCGTGGTCGGCGTGTCGACGTGCAAGGTCCGGGGCAGCACGCCGTGTCGCAGCGCCTGCACCATCTTGATGACGCCCGCGACACCCGCGGCGGCCTGCGTGTGGCCGATGTTCGACTTGACCGAGCCCAGGTAGAGCGGCTCAGAGCGGTCCTGCCCGTAGACGGCGAGCAGCGCCTGGGCCTCGATCGGGTCGCCGAGCTTCGTCGCGGTGCCGTGCGCTTCAACAGCGTCGACGTCCGCGGGCGACAGACCCGCCGAAGCCAGCGCCGCGCGGATCACACGTTGCTGCGACGGGCCGTTCGGCGCGGTCAGGCCGTTGGAGGCGCCGTCCTGGTTGACCGCGGAGCCGCGCACGACCGCCAGAACGGTGTGTCCGTTGCGGAGGGCATCGGACTGGCGCTCCAGCACGAGCAGACCAACACCTTCACCCCAGCCGGTGCCGTCCGCCTCGTCGGAGAACGCCTTGCAGCGCCCGTCAACGGAAAGGCCGCGCTGACGGGAGAACTCGACGTAGGTGGTCGGCGTCGACATCACCGTCACGCCACCGGCGACAGCGAGCGAACACTCCCCCGACCGCAGCGCCTGCGAAGCGAGGTGCAGTGCCACCAAAGAAGAAGAGCAAGCGGTGTCGACCGTGACGGCCGGGCCCTCGAAGCCGAACGTGTAGGAGACGCGGCCCGAGGCGATCGAGCCCGCGCTGCCCTGGCCCTGGTGTCCCTCGAACTCGCCACCGTCCAGAATGGACGCGTAGTCGTTGTACATGACACCGGTGAAGACGCCGGTCGCACTGCCGCGCAACGTTGCCGGGTCGATGCCGGAACGCTCCAGCGCCTCCCAGGTGGTCTCCAGGAGCAGGCGCTGCTGGGAGTCCGTGGCGATGGCCTCGCGCGGCGACATCCCGAAGAACGCCGGGTCGAACGCGCCCGCCTCGTGCAGGAAGCCGCCCGAGATCGAGTAGGTGGTGCCCGCGTGGTCGGGGTCGGGGTGGTAGAGGCCGTCGATGTCCCAGCCGCGGTTGACGGGGAATTCCGTGATGGCGTCGACGCCGTCGGCCACCAGCCGCCACAGGTCCTCGGGCGACGACACGCCTCCGGGGTAGCGGCAGGCCATGCCGACGATCACGATCGGATCGTCCGATGTAGACGCAGCGGACACCGCGGGCAGGTCCGAGACGGCGTCCGAGGCCCCGAACAGCTCGTCCTTCAAGAAACCGGCCAGCACCGCGGAGGTCGGGTAGTCGAACGTCAGCGTGGCCGGCAGCCGCAATCCGGTGACCTCACCGAGGCGGTTGCGCAGCTCGACGGCCGTCAGCGAGTCGAAGCCCAGCGACTGGAACGCGCGCGCAGGGTCGATCGTCTCGCCGCCGCTGTGCCCGAGCACCGCGCCGACCTCGGTACGCACCAGGTCGAGCAGGGCGCCGAGGCGAGCGGCCTCATCAAGACCGGACAGCTTCTGCACCAACGAGGACGACGCGCTGGAAGCGGCCGTGCGACGAGCACGGACCTTCACCAGGCCCTGCAGCACCGCGGGAACCTCGGCGCGCGCCCGGAACACCGCCAGGTCCAGCCGCAGCGGCAGCACCAGCGAGGCACCGGAAGACAGTGCGGCGTCGAAGAGTTCGACGCCTTCCTCCGGTGTGATCGGCGGCATGCCGGACTTCGCCAGGCGTTCGGCGTCGGCACCGGACAACATGCCCGTCCCGGCCCACGCACCCCACGCCAGCGAGACCCCCGGCAGTCCAGCAGCGCGCCGGTGCTCGATCAGGGCATCGAGGAACGTGTTGCCCGCCGCGTAGTTGCCCTGCCCGGACGAACCGAAGACACCCGCGCCGGACGAGTAGACGACGAACGCCGAGACATCGCCCGCAAGCTCGTGCAGGTTCCACGCGGCGTCGACCTTAGGCCTCAGCACCGCAGACAAACGCTCCGGCGTGAGCGACTCGATGACGCCGTCGTCCAACACGCCGGCGGTGTGCACGATCGAACGAATCTGTTGACCTGCAAGGAGGTTCGCAACGGCGTGCCGATCCGCGACATCGCAGGCCGCGACGGTGACCGACGCGTCCAGCTCCGCCACCCAGTCCGGCGTCTCGCCGCGTCGACTGACCAGCACCAGGTCACGAACACCATGTACGGCGACGAGATGCCGCGCGATCACCTGGCCGAGCCCACCGGTACCGCCGGTGATCAGCACAGGTCCTTCCAGCACCACGCCGTCACCGGCGGCGATCCGGGCGACGCGCGGCACGAACACCTCGCCGCCACGCACTCGCAGCTGCGGCTCGGCACTGGCGAGCGCCGCGTCCGGCAGGTCGCCGTCGGTCTCGATCAACGCGAACCGGCCGGGGTGCTCCGACTGCGCGGCCCGCACCAGGCCCCACACCGCCGACGCACCCAGATCGCCCTGCCGCGTGACGAACACGAGCTTCTCGGCACGTTCGGTCGCGATCCACTCCTGGATCTTCGCGAGCACGCCGGCCGTCAACGCATGCGCGGACTCGACCGGAGAGCCTTCCCCGGCAACGTGCTCGACGACGTGAGCCGCCGGAACCGCCTCGGTGAGAGTGATCGGCACCCACTCCAGCCCGAACAACGCGTCCTGCGCCGCACTGAGCTGCCGCGCCGACACGGCCCGCGTCACGAGCGACCCGACCGTCGCCACCGGCGCACCGGTGGTGTCGGCGATGGCGATCTCCATCGAGCTGTCGCCGGTGGTCCGCAGGCGCACCCGCAACGACGTGGCACCGACCGCGTGCAGCGCAACGCTTTCCCACGAGAACGGCACCGCGCCCTCGGTCCGCTGGTCGGCGAACGCCACCGCGTGCAGCGCCGCGTCCAGCAGCGCCGGGTGAATCCCGAAGCCTGTGGCGGTCACGTCCTCGGGCAACGCGACCTCGGCGAACACCTGATCAGCCAGCTTCCACGCGGCCCGCAGTCCCTGGAACGCGTGCCCGTAGTCGAACCCGAGCTCCGCGAACCGCTCGTAAACACCCTCGACCTGCACGGCCTCAGCCCCAGCAGGCGGCCACACGGAGGCGTCGAAGTCCGCGACAGCAGCTCCCGACGCCAAGAAGCCGGCCGCATGCTCGGTCCACGGCAGGTCGCTGTCCTCAGGACGGCTGTGAATCGCGATCGCCCGACGGTCCCCGTCCGCGCCGACGCGGATCTGCACCTGCACGGCGCCCGACTCGGGCAGCACGAGCGGCGCCGCGATCGTCAGCTCGTCAACGCGGTCGAGGCCCACCTCGTCCGCGGCCCGCAGCGCGAGTTCGACGAGCGCCGCACCGGGCACCAGCACCTTGCCGTGCAGCGAGTGGTCCCGCAGCCACGGGTGGGTGCGCAGCGACAGCCTGCTCGTGAACAGCAGGCCCTCTGTGTTTCCTCCTGGCCCGGCAAGCTCGACAGCGGCCCCGAGCAGCGGATGCTCGATCGCACCGAGACCCGCCGACCGGACATCCGAGCGCGTGGAGACCTCAGGCCAGAACGTTCGCTGCTCGAACGCGTAAGTCGGCAGGTCAATCTTCCGGCCATGTTGACAGAACCGGTTCCAATCAACATTGACGCCGTCAACATTGATTCGGCTCAATGCAGTCAACATTGACTTGACCTCGTCAACGTTGCGCCGCACCGCGGGCACGCAGCCGTCGACCATCGCGGACAGCACGCCGTCCGGCCCGATCTCCAGGAACTTCATGTCACCCAACACGGTGACGTTGTCGTGGAATCGAACGGTGTCGCGAACGTGGTCGACCCAGTAGTCGACGGTGTCCACTTGTCCGGATGTTGACATCTGGACAAGCGGCTCGTGGAAGCTGAGTCCGCTGATCGCCTCACGGAAGTCGTCGAGCATCGGCTCCATCAGTGGCGAGTGGAACGCGTGCGACACCTTGAGCCGCTTGTTCTTCCACTTCGACGCGATCGCGAGCACTTCTTCTTCGACACCGGCGATCACCACGGACCGAGGTCCGTTGACCACCGCGATCGACACACCGTCAGTCAGGTGCTCACGCACCTTCTTCTCGGACGCGACCACCGACACCATCGCGCCACCCGCCGGCAACGCCTGCATCAGCGAAGCGCGCGCGGTCACGAGCTGGCAGGCGTCCTCGAGCGACAGCACCCCGGCAACGTGCGCGGCCGCGATCTCACCGATCGAGTGGCCCGCAACGCGACTGGGCTTCACCCCGTAGAACTCGAACAGCCGGTACAGCGCCACCTGGAACGCGAACAGCGCGGGCTGCGTGTACCCGGTCTGGTTCAGCTTCTCCTGGTCATCGCCCCACATGACCTCGCGAACGGCCGGGTCGAGGTTCGCCAGCACGGCATCGAGCGCCTCAGCGAACACCGGGAACGCCTCATAAAGCTCGCGCCCCATGCCCACCCGCTGCGACCCCTGCCCGCTGAACAGGAACGCCAGCTCACCGCCTCGCGCCACCCCGGACGCCAGCACCTCGCCGTCCAGCACCACCGCCCGGTGATCGAACAACGCACGCGTGGTCAGCAACGAGAACGCGATGTCCGCCGCTTCCCCAGGCCACGCCTTGATCGCCTCGACCTGGCCCTCGAGCGACACCGCCGACCTCGCCGACACCAGCCACGGAATCGGAATCGATTCCGCCTGGGGGCCCCGGGGGGAGACCGAGGTCCCCACTCCAAGCGTCCCACGGGAGGCCGACGAATCTGGCGCGGCAAGATCGACAACGGCCGGGCTGTCCACAGGCGCCGAGTTGTCCACAGAAGCCGGAGACGGGGTTGCGGACTCGAGGATCACGTGGGCGTTGGTGCCGGAGACGCCGAACGACGAGACGCCCGCGCGGCGTGGGCGGGAGACCTCGGGCCACGAGGTCGCGGCGGTGACGAGGGAGACTTCGCCCGCGCTCCAGTCGATGTGGGTAGAGGGCTGGTCGACGTGCAGGGTCGCGGGCACGACGCCGTGCCGCATCGCGTGGACCATCTTGATGATGCCGGCGACACCAGCGGCGGCCTGCGTGTGACCGATGTTGGACTTGATCGAGCCGAGCAGCAGCGGCGAAGAGCGGTCCTGGCCGTAGACGGCGAGCAGCGCCTGAGCCTCGATCGGGTCGCCCAGAGTGGTGCCGGTGCCGTGGGCCTCGACGACATCGACGTCCGAGACGGACAAGCCAGCCGAAGCGAGAGCGGATCGGATCACGCGCTGCTGCGAAGGGCCGTTCGGGGCGGTGAGGCCGTTGGAGGCGCCGTCCTGGTTGATCGCGGAACCGCGCACCACAGCCAGAATCGTGTGGCCGTTGCGCAGCGCGTCGGACTGACGTTCCAGCACGAGCAGGCCGACGCCCTCACCCCAGCCGGTGCCGTCGGCGGCGTCGGCGAAGGACTTGCAGCGGCCGTCCATCGCGAGTCCGCGCTGCTTCGAGAAGGCGACGAACGAACCGGGCGTCGACATGACGGTCACGCCGCCGGCCAGCGCCAGCGAGCATTCGCCGTTGCGCAGCGCGGAAGATGCCAGGTGCAGGGCGACCAGGGAAGAAGAGCACGCGGTGTCGACGGTGACCGCGGGGCCTTCGAGGCCGAAGGTGTAGGCGACGCGGCCGGACAGGACGCTCTGCGCGGTGCCGGTGCCCTGGTAGCCCTCGAAGATGTCGTCGGACACCAAAGTCGAGTAGTCGTTGGACATCACGCCCGCGAAGACACCGGTCTTGGAGCCTCGCACCGAGGCCGGGTCGATGCCCGCACGCTCGAACGCCTCCCACGCGGTCTGCAACAACAGCCTGTGCTGGACGTCCGTGGCGAGTGCTTCGCGCGGGGACATGCCGAAGAAGTCCGGGTCGAACGACGGGGCGTCGTGCAGGAAGCCGCCCTGCATGACGTGGGTCTTGCCGGAGGCATCAGGGTCCGGGTCGTAGAGGGAGTCCAGGTCCCAGCCGCGGTTCGCCGGGAAGCCGGTGACGCCGTCGCGCTCCTCGAACACCAGGCGCCACAGGTCTTCCGGCGACGACACCCCGCCCGGGTAGTGGCAGGCCATGCCGACGATCACGATCGGGTCGTCGGAAACCGCACCAGGCAAGACCTCCGGCACGAGGACGTCCGTGCCGAACAGTTCGTCCAGCAGGTAGGAGGCCAGGGCACCGGCAGTCGGGTAGTCGAAGATCAGGGTGGCGGGCAGCCGGATGCCGGTCGACGCGGTCAGGCGGTTGCGCAGCTCGACGGCGGTCAGCGAGTCGAACCCGAGGCCCTGGAACGTGCGCGTGCGGTCCACTTCGGACGCACTGCCGTGACCGAGCACCGCGGCGACCTCGGTGGCGACCAGGTTCAGCAGCGCTTCCAGGCGTGCGTCGGAACCGAGACGCGACAGCTCCGCGACAAGGCCTTCCGCCGCAACGGACTGCGCGGCCGCACGACGCTTCGGAGTCTTGATCAAGCCGCGCAACAACGGCGGCGGCGCGCCCTGCTGCCGCAGCGCGGCAAGGTCCAGCCTGAGGGGCAACAGGAAAGCGTCGGAACCGGCGGCGCCGGCGTCGAACAGCGCGAGGCCTTCGGAGACCTTCAACGGCGGCATACCGGAACGGGCGATGCGCTGCATGTCGGCGTCGGACATCGCGGCGGTCATGCCGGAGGTCTGCTCCCACGCACCCCACGCCAGCGCGACGGCGTGCTGCCCGGAAGCACGGCGGACCCGCGCCAGAGCGTCGAGGAAAGCGTTGGCAGCGGCGTAGTTCGACTGGCCGGCACCGCCGAACGTGCCCGCGGCCGAGGAGAACAGCACGAAAGGCACGTCGCGCAACAGCTCGTGCAGGTGCAGCGCCGCGTCCGCCTTCGGGCGCAGAACCGTGGAGATGCGCTCGGGCGTCAACGACTCCACGACGCCGTCGTCGAGCACCGCCGCAGTGTGCACCACGCCGCCGACGGAGTGCCGCGACAGCAACGATTCCAGCGCGGAACGATCGGAGACGTCGCACGCCTCAACGATCACGTCCGCGCCCAGCTCCTGCAACGCAGAAACGTCGGCAGAACCGCTGCGAGAGACCAGCAGCAGCTCACGAACACCGTGCTCGGCGACGAGATGCCGGGCCACCAACTGACCAAGTCCACCGGTACCACCGGTGATCAGCACACGGCCGGACCACGTGAGCGACGAGACAGGCAGCGCCGCCCGCGCAAGCCGTGCCGCCAGAACGACACCGTCGCGGATCGCCAGCACCGGCTCGTCAGTCGTCAACGCGTGCAACACCGCGCCGACGGAGGCGTCCGAGAAGTCCAGATCCACCAGCACAAAGCGGCCGGGGTGCTCGGACTGCGCGGACCGCACCAGGCCCCGCGCGGCAGCGGCGGCGAGATCATCGCCGTCGACCGCGCCACGCGTCACGAACGCCACCCGCCCGGACCTGGGCAGCGCTTCCTGGATCAACGAAAGCACCCGCGCGCACGTCTCGCGAACATCAGTGCCGACAACAGGAACCAGCGTCAGATCGGCGTCCGTCAACTCGGCGACGACCGGTCCCGCGGCCAGCGACAGCACGTCCGGCCCGAGCACCGCGACGGTCTGCTCGGCGAACCCCACCGGCAGCTCGACGGGCACCCACTCGATGCGGAACAACGAGTCGCGCTCGACCTGAGGACCCAGCTCGTCGACCGGAACCGGCCGCGTCTGCAGAGCCTCGACCGACGCGACGGGAGCACCGGTCGCATCGGCGACGGCGATCTCCATCGAGCCGTCCTCGCCGCGAGACAGCCGCACCCGCACCGCGGACGCGCCCGAAGCGTGCAGGGACACGCCCTGCCAGGAGAACGGCAGCCCGCCCCTGCTGATCGAGCCGAGGTCGCCGAACCCGGCGGCGTGCATGCCGGCGTCCAGCAGTGCCGGGTGCAGCCCGAACGCCCCGCCGTCGACGCCTTCCGGCAGCGTGACCTCGGCATACACCACGCCGTCTCCACCGCGCCAGACCGCCTGCAGGCCCTGGAAAACCGGGCCGTAGTCGAAGCCCATGTCGGTGAAGCGCTCGTACGACCCCGCGATGTCGACGGCTTCGGCACCGGCGGGCGGCCACACCGAAGCGTCGAACGAGACAGCGGACGCCCCCGAGCCGAGCACACCGGAGGCGTGCTGAAGCCAAGGCGTGTCAACGGAACCCTCAGGCCGGGAGAAGATCGCCACCGAACGTCGACCCGCGGAGTCAACAGCACCAACGGAAACCTGCAACTGCGCCGCGACATCCGGGGTGAGCACCAGCGGAGCGGCCAGCGTCAGTTCCTCGACGCGGTCGCAGCCCACCTCGTCAGCGGCACGAACGGTCAGTTCCAGGAACGCGGTGCCGGCGAACAGAACCCTGCCCATCACCACGTGATCCGCGAGCCACGGGTGCGTCGCCAACGACAGCCGGGACGTGAACAGGTGTCCCGCCGAACCTGCCAGCTCAACGGCCGCGCCGAGCAGCGGGTGGCCGACCGCACCGAGTCCGGCGCCGCGCACGTCACCGGACTGGGTCTTCGGGCGCGGCCAGAACCTCTGGCGCTGGAACGCATACGTCGGCAGATCGACCCGCCCGGCACCGGAGCCCTCGAACAACCGCGCCCAGTCGACGGGAACGCCCACGACGTGCAGGCGCGCCAAAGCCGTCACGAACGCCAGTTCCTCGCCGCGGTCCTTGCGCGAGGTGGGCACCGCGTCGTCGACCATCGCGGCCAGCACACCGTCCGGGCCGACCTCGACGAAGGTCTTGTCCCCCATCGCCGTCACCGTGTCGTGGAAGCGCACGGCGTCGCGGACGTGCTGCACCCAGTACTCGGGTTGGTCAACGACCCCACGAGCCACCAAGGGGATTGAGGGAGCGTTGAAGGAAATACCGGAGATCGCCGCGCGGATGTCCTCCAGCATCGGCTCCATCAGCGGCGAGTGGAAGGCGTGGCTGACCTGCAGTTGCTTCGACTTGCGGGGCGTAGCACCGTTGAGTTGTTCGACAACCCGCTGTGCCTCTTGTTCAACACCTGCGATGACCAGTGACGTCGGGCCGTTGATCGCGGCGATGGAAACACCGTCGGTCAGGAAGGGAAGGACCTCTTCCTCGGTGGCCTGCACGGCGATCATCACGCCACCGGCCGGAAGCGCCTGCATCAACGAAGCCCGCGCGGTGACCAGCGTGGAGGCGTCTTCGAGCGACAGCACCCCAGCGACGTGCGCGGCCGCGATCTCACCGATCGAGTGGCCCGCCACCTGCTCCGGCACGAGTCCGAACGACTCGAGCAGTCGGAACATGGCGACTTCGAAGGCGAACAACGCGGGCTGCGTGTAGCGGGTCTGGTCCAGGACCGCGGGGTCATCACCCCACATCACCGAGCGCAGGTCGGGGTCGAGGTGCGCGAGGGCCGAGTCGAACGCGGCGGCGAACACCGGGAACCTGGCGTGCAGCTCACGTCCCATGCCGATGCGCTGGGATCCCTGTCCGGAGAACAGGAACGCGAGCGTGTTCTCGTCGGCGGCCACACCGCGCGCGAGCTCAGTACCGTCCGGCAGCACCACGGCACGCTGTTCGAACGACGCCCGCGCCGTCGCCAGGGTGAACGCGATGTCCAGCGGCGCCAACGCATCCACGACCGACTGGAGCCGAACCCGCTGCTCATCCAACGCACCCGGAGTACGCCCGGACAGAATCCACGGCACCACAGCAGGTGATGAAGAAACCTCGGAAGCCTCAACGACAAGTGCCGGAGCCTGCTCCAGGATCACGTGGGCGTTCGTGCCCGAGACGCCGAACGCCGACACACCGGCGCGCAGCGGACGGTCGACGGAAGGCCACGGCCGCGCGTCCTCGAGCAGGGACACGTTGCCCTTGGTCCAGTCGACCTGCGTGGAAGGCGTGCCGAGGTGCAGGGTCTGGGGCAGCAGTCCGTTCTGCAGCGCCATGACCACCTTGATCACCCCGGCGACACCGGCGGCGCCCTGGGGGTGTCCGATGTTGGACTTGATCGACCCGAGGTAGATCGGCTCGGCCCGGTCCTGCCCGTACACCGAGAGAATCGCCTGCGCCTCGATCGGGTCGCCCAGCGTGGTCCCCGTTCCGTGCGCTTCCACGGCGTCCACATCGGACGGTGCGAGACCGCCGTTCTGCAGGGCTTGGCGGATGACGCGTTGCTGCGACGGCCCGTTCGGCGCGGTCAGGCCGTTTGAAGCGCCGTCCTGGTTGACCGCGGAACCGCGGACCACGGCGAGGATCTTGTCGCCGGCGCGCTGAGCGTCGGAAAGCCGCTTCAGAACAAGCACACCGACGCCCTCGGACCAGCCGGTGCCGTCCGCGTCGTCGGAGAACGCCTTGCAGCGGCCGTTGCCGGCGAGCCCGCCCTGCGAGGTGAAGGCGGCGAACCCGGCGGGCGTCGTCATGACCGCGACACCGCCGGCCAGCGCCAGGTCGCATTCACCGGCGCGCAAAGCGGAAGAAGCGAGGTGCAGCGCCACCAGCGACGACGAGCAGGCGGTGTCGACGGTGACGGCGGGGCCTTCCAGCCCGAGCAGGTAGGAGATGCGGCCGGACAACACGGACGCGGCGAACGCGGTCGTGGCGTAGAGGCCGACGTCCTCGCCCGAGCGCGAGAGCAGGTCGGCGTAGTCCTGCGAGGTGGTGCCCATGAACACGCCGGTCTTGGTGCCGCGCAACGACTGCGCGTTCACGCCAGCGCGCTCCAGGGCCTCCCACGAGGTCTCCAGGAGCAGGCGCTGCTGCGGGTCCATGACCACGGCTTCGCGGGGCGAGATGCCGAAGAACCCGGCGTCGAACGACGCCGGGTCATCGAGGAAGCCACCTTCGATCGTGGCGCTGTTGAGGTCGGAGACGTCCCATCCGCGATCGGCGGGGAATCCGCCGATCACGTCCCTGCCTTCTGCGACGACCTGCCAGAGGTCCTCCGGCGAGGCCACCCCGCCGGGATACCGGCAGCCGATGCCGACGATCGCGATCGGTTCCACCGCTGCCGCGATCAGCTGCTGGTTCTGCTTGCGCAGCCGGTCGATCTCCTTCAGTGACGACCGCAGAGCCTCGACGTACTGGTTAGCAGAGGTGGTCATCGCGCTTCCTTCTCGGATCGCCCGCTAGTTCATGGCGTCCCCGATCGCCAGACGCAGGAGGGCTTCGCCGTCCATGTCGTCGATCGATTCCGCCTCGGCTGCAAGCACAACATCCGGAGCGCTGTTGTTTTCCCCACTCTCCTGGGCAAGTTGCAGCACCAGCTCCAGCAGGCCGGCCTGGCGCAGCCGACTGATCGGGATGGACGCCAGCGCGTCTCGGATGGGTGCCTCCGGGTCGGTGGCCACGACCTCTCCCAGCAGCTCGGAGCGGATGAACTGGGCCAGCGCGGCGGGTGTCGGGTAGTCGAAGACAAGCGTCGCCGGCAACGCCACGCCGGTGACCGTCTTGAGCCGGTTGCGCAGGTCCACCGCTGTCACGGAGTCGAAGCCGACGTCGCGGAACGCCCTCGAAGGCCCGAACGCCTCGGCGCTCTCGAAGCCCAGTGTCGCGGCGGCCTCCGTGCGGACGAGGTCGAGCAACGTCCTGGTTCGTTCCGCCTCGGGCAACGCCAGCAGCCGCTCCTTGAGCCCTGAATCGGTCGCCTCTGGCTCTTCCAGTGCCTTCTGGACCGTCGGGATGCCCATCAGCAACGGGCTCGGCCTGGACGCGGTGAAGCTCGGCGCGAACTTCTCCCAGTCCATGTTGGTGATCGTCAGCGATGTGTGGCCGTCCTCGACCGCCTGCTGCAGCGCGGTGATCGCGAGGTCCGGCTTCATCGTGTGGACGCCGCGCCGGCGCAGTTGTTCGGCGCCTTCCTCGTTCTCCGACGCCATGCCGGAGTCCGCCCACGCACCCCAGGCGATCGAGGTGGCGGGAAGGCCTTGTGCCCTGCGGAAGTGTGCGAGGCCGTCGAGGTAGGCGTTCGAGGCGGCGTACGCGGGTTGCGCGCCACTGCCCCAGCTCGCCGCACCGGACGAGAACAGGATGAACGCGTCCAGGTCGCTCGTCAGCTCGTGCAGCAGCCAGGCGGACGTCATCTTGGCCTTGAGCAGCCGGTCCAGCTGGTCGATGCCGAGCACGTCGGTCGGTGCGTTGCCCTCGACGATGCCGGCCGCGTGCACGATCGCCTTGATGTCGGGCTGCGAGTCGATCACCGCCTTGAGGCTTTGCCGGTCCGACGCGTCGCAGGCCGCGAAGGTGACACGGGCTCCGAGCGCTTCGAGCTCTGTCCTGAGTTCCTGGGCGCCTGGTGCCTGGTCACCGCGGCGGCTGGTGAGCAACACGTGCTCGGCGCCGCGACCGGCGACCCAACGTGCGACGTGACCGCCCAGCGCGCCGGTGCCGCCGGTGATCAGGACCGTTCCGCGCGGGTTCCACTCGGTCGGCTTCGGCGCACGCTGGGCAGGGACGAGCCGCCTGCCGTAGACGCCGGTGTCACGAACCGCGAGCTGGTCCTCGCCACCACCGTTGGTGATCGCGGCGACCAGCCCCTGTTCGATCTGGCCGTTGATCGTCCCCGGCAGGTCGACCAGGCCACCCCAGCGGCGCGGCAGGTCGAGTGCCGCGACCCGGCCGAGGCCCCAGAGCGCGACCTGATCCGGGTTGGCGACGTGGTCCGTGGCGCCGGTCGAGATCGCCTGCTTCGTGACCGCCCAGAACGGCGCGGTGCTGCCGACGTCGCCGAGCGCCTGGACGAGCAGGACGTTCAGCGCGAGTCCGACCGGCGTCGACGCGAACTCCTGATGCGGCGTGTTTTCGGTGCCGAGCAACGAGATCACGCCCACCGGCTCGATGCCGATCAGTTCGGTGGCGAGCAACGCGCGTTCGGCGTTGGGCCGCACGGTGATCCGCACGACGTCGTCGCCGAATGTGCGGAGAACCGCCTCGGTCCAGTCGTCGACCTGCTCCGGGACCGCGGCGAGCCAGGTGCCGTTGATGCCGGTGGCCTGGACGCCACGCAGGAGCTGCCACGAGTCGCGATAGCGCCAGCCGTCCACAGTGGACTGGGTTTGCCGCTTCGCGCGCCACTCCCTGAGTGCCGGGAGGACGTTGTTCGCGTCGACGCCGAGCGCCTCGGTGAGGTCGCCGTTCTCGACGAGCTGCCAGAACGCGCTGTCCTCGGCGTTGATCGTCCTGGCGCCCGCCTTGGGCCAGAACCTGGTGCGGCTGAACGGATACGTGGGCAGGTCGATCCTGCGTCCCGCGCGAGGCCAGTGGACGTCGAGGCCCGCGACCCACGCCTCGGCGAGCGAGGTGGTGAACCTGTGGCTGTTGCCCTGGTCGCGGCGCAGCGAGCCGACCGTGACCAGTTCCGTGCCGTCCGCCTCGGCGGTGGCCTGCGCGGGCATCGTGAGCACCGGGTGGGGGCTCGACTCGACGAACACGCGGTAGCCGTCCTCGATCAGCTTCCGGGTGACCGCGACGAACTCGATGGGCCTGCGCGCGTTCTCGTACCAGTAGCCGGCGTCGAGGGTCGCGGTGTCGACGCGGTCCGCCTTGACCGTCGAGTAGAACGCGATGTCCGTCGATCGCGGCGTGATCGTGCCGAGCATTTCGAGGAGCTTCTCGCGGAGCGGCTCGACCTGCGGACCGTGCGAGGCGACCGTGCTCGCCACCACGCGCGCCCGGATTTCCCTGGCCTGGCACAGTTCCACGAACTCGTTGAGCTCCTGCAGCGCGCCGGCGACCGTGCAGGCGTTGGGACTGTTGATGCCCGCGATGGACAGAACCGGCCACTGTTCGATGAGCTTGCGGGTCTCCTCGACCGGCAAGGCGACACTCGCCACCGCGCCGTTGCCGACGAGCTCATCCGCGAAGAGCTGGGACCGCAGCACAACGATCTTGGCCGCTTCGTCGAGGCTGAGCGCCCCCGCGATGTAGGCGGCCGCGATCTCGCCCTGGGAGTGGCCGACGACCGCCGCGGGCTCGACGCCGTTCTTCCGCCACGTCTGGGCCAGCGACACCATCACCGCGAACAGGGTCGGCTGCAGCACCTCGATGCGCTCCAGCAGCCCGGCCTCGCCGCGCAGTACGTCGATCACCGACCAGTCGACGAGCTTGCCGATCGCCGCGTCGCACTCGCGGATCCAGTGCGCGAACGTCTCGTCCTCGTCGAGCAGCTCGACCGCCATGCCGTGCCATTGACTTCCCTGACCGGGGAAGATGAACACGGGCGCACTCTCTTGCGCGACGCCCTGCACCACTTCGTCCCCGATGAGCACCGCACGGTGGTCGAACACCGACCGCGTCGTGAGCAACGAGAACGCGATGTCCTCCGCACGGCCCTCCAGCGCGCGCACCTGGTCGATACGCGCTCGCAGCGAGGCCGGGGACTTCGCCGACACCACGAACGGCACCGCGCCGTCCTGCTGCACGGCCGCCACCTGCGGAATCGATCCCGATTGGCAGGCCCCCTGGGGGGATCCACCCCCCATCCCAATCATCTCAGGCAGGTCTGACAATTCCTGGCTCGCGGGAACCGGCGGCGCCTCCTCCAGGATCATGTGCGCGTTCGTGCCGGAGATGCCGAACGCCGAGACGCCCGCCCGGCGCGCGTGACCGTTCGGCGCCCACTCGCGCGCGGAGGTGAGCAGCTCGACGGAGCCCGAGGACCAGTCGACGTGCGAAGAAGGCGCGGCGACGTGCAGCGTTTGCGGGAGCAGGTCGTGCTGGAGCGCGAGCACCATCTTGATCACGCCCGCGACGCCCGCCGCCGCCTGCGTGTGGCCGATGTTCGACTTCACCGAACCCAGCCACAGCGGAGCCGAACGCTCGGCGCCGTAGGTGTTGATCAGAGCCTGCGCCTCGATCGGGTCGCCCAGGGCCGTACCGGTGCCGTGCGCCTCCACGACGTCGACATCGCCAACGGACAGACCGGCGTTCGCGAGAGCAGCACGGATCACCCGCTGCTGCGACGGACCGTTGGGCGCAGTCAGGCCGTTGGACGCGCCGTCCTGGTTGACCGCCGAACCGCGGATCACCGCGAGCACCTGGTGGCCGTTGCGGACCGCGTCGGACAACCGTTCCAGCACGACCATGCCGACGCCCTCGGACCAGCCGGCGCCGTCCGCGTCGTCGGAGAACGCCTTCGACCGGCCGTTCGCGGCGAGAGCGCCCTGCCGGGTAAGCTCGGCGAACGCGTACGGCGTGGTCATGATGGTCGCGCCACCGGACACCGCGAGCGAACACTCACCGCCGCGCAACGCCTGCACCGCAAGATGCATCGCAACGAGAGAGGCGGAGCACGCCGTGTCGACGGTGACGGCCGGCCCCTCGAAGCCGAACGTGTAGGACAGCCGGCCTGAGATCACCGATGCCGCGAGACCTGTTGCCGCGTGGCCCTCGGTGTCCTCCGCCGACGACGTCAGCAGCGTGGCGTAGTCCTGACCGTTCGTGCCGACGAACACACCGGTCTGCGACCCGCGCAACGACTGCGGATCGACGCCGACCCGCTCCAGTGCCTCCCACGTCGTCTCCAGCAGGAACCGCTGCTGCGGGTCCATCGCCATCGCCTCACGCGGTGAGATCCCGAAGAACGCCGGGTCGAAGTCCGCGGTCCCGGCGAGGAACCCGGCCTCCCGCGTGACCGACGTCGACAGCACCGACTCGACGTCCCAGTCGCGGTCGACGGGGAACGCACCCATGCCGTCACGTCCGTCGAGCAGCAGTTGCCACAGCTGTTCGGGCGTGTTCACGTCACCGGGGAACCTGCACGCCATCCCGACGATCGCGATCGGTTCGTCGGCACGAGCGGACGTCACCACGTCCTCGGCCACTCCGCCGCGCAGGTGATCGGCGAGCCGGCGTGGCGTCGGGTAGTCGTAGACCAGCGACGCGGGCAGCGTCTTGCCGGTCGCCGCCGACAACTGGTTGCGCAACTCGACCGCGGTCAGCGAGTCGAACCCGAGGTCGCGGAACTCCTTGTCCACACCCACCGCGTGCGGTCCCGCGTACCCGAGCACCGATGCGACGGCCGTGCGCACGATCTCCAGCACGTCGCCGCCGACGGTAACCTTCTTACGCGCCTTGGGCTTCTCGGGCAGGATCGCGATGGCAACGGTCGGCGCGTCCTCCGCGACCGCCCGCCACATCGACTCGACGGCCAGGTCCGGGCGCATCGTGATCGCGCTCAGGTCCGCACCCACGCCGTCGGCCATACCTGAGCCGGCCCACGCGCCCCACGCGATCGACGTCGCGGGCAGACCCGCGGCTCGCCTCTCCCGTGCGATCGCGTCGAGCACGGCGTTGGCGGCCGCGTAGTTGGCCTGACCGGGGTTGCCCAGGGCGCCCGCGACCGACGAGAACAACACGAACGCGTCCAGCTGCAGCTCTCGGGTCAGCTCGTCGAGCACCAGCGCCGAGGCGACCTTCGAGCGGAACACGTCCGCGAACCGTTCCGGCGCAAGGCCTTCCAGCACGCCGTCGCTGAGCACACCGGCCGTGTGCACGATGGCGTTCGGCGAGTACTCCCGCAGCAACTGCTGCACGGCCGCTCGGTCCGCGACGTCGCACGCCACGATCTCCGCGCCCAGTTCGGCTTGCAGTTCCGCGGCACCCGGCGCGTCGAGACCACGCCGGCTGACCAGCACGATCTTCTCGACGCAGCGTTCCTTGAGGTCGCGGGCAACGTGCGTGCCGAGCGCGCCCGTGCCGCCGGTGACGATGACAGTGCCGTGCGGCTCCCACATCGCGTCGGTCGGGCGCGCGGCATCGTAACGCCGCGCGAACACGCCGTCTTCCCTGATCTCCACCTCGGCCTCGTCGCCCACGAGCACCGCTGCCAGCTGCGTGACATCGCCGGTGACGTCGACCAGACCACCCCACTGCGCGGGTAGTTCGAGCGCCGCGACTCGGCCGAGGCCCCAGACCGCACTCTGCGTCGCGCTGGTCTGCGCGTTCCGGGTCACCGCCCACACCGGCGCACTGACACCCTTGCGGGCCAACGACTGGATCAGCTCCATCGTCGCGATCACACCGCGCGGCACGCCGTTCGCGTCGACCTCGTCGTCCAACGCCAGCAGCGAGACGATCCCGTCGAACGGCGCCTCGGGAACCTCCTGCACGACCGTGCCGCCAACAGCCTCCGCGACCGCGCGAGCGAAGTCGTCCTCAGTGCCGAGCACGAGCCAGTTACCGGATGCAGAACCGCGCGGGGTGATCCGTTCCCACGACTCGCGGTGCCGCCATGAATCCACAGTGGACTTGGAGCGATCGACCGGCGCGACGTCGAGCACGGTCGGCCAGTAGCGCTCGTGCTGGAACGCGTATGTCGGCAGGTCGACCCGCCGTGCGCCCGTGCCCTTGAACAGCGCGCTCCAGTCCACGGACGCGCCGCTGACGTGCAGGCGGGCGAGCCCGATAACGAACGCCCGCTCCTCACCGCGGTCCTTGCGCAGCAACGGGATACCGTCGACCATCGCGGACAGCACGCCGTCAGGACCGATCTCCAAGAACGTGCTGCCGTCGAGCGCGCGCACCGTGTCGTGGAACCGCACGGTCTCCCGAACGTGCCGCACCCAGTACTCGGGTTGTTGAGCATTCCCACCAGTCACCAACGGGATCGTTGGATCGTTGAACGAAATACCGGCGATGGCCGCGCGGAAGTCGTCCAGCATCGGTTCCATCAGCGGCGAGTGGAACGCGTGCGACACCTTGAGCTGCTTGAACTTGCGCGGTGTAGAACTGCTGAGTTGTTCAGCGATCCCACGAACCTCTTGTTCAACGCCGGCGATGACCACCGCGTTCGGCCCGTTGACCGCCGCGATCGACACATCGGCGGTGAGCAGCGGTGTGACCTCGTCCTCGCTCGCCTCGATCGCGATCATCGCGCCGCCAGTAGGCAGCGCCTGCATCAACGAGGCCCGGGCGGCGATCAGCGTGCACGCGTCCTCGAGGCTGAACACCCCGGCGACGTGCGCGGCCGCGATCTCGCCGATCGAGTGGCCGGCGAGCCGGTCGGCCTTGATCCCGAACGACTCCGCCAGCCGGTACAGCGCCACTTCCAGTGCGAAGATCGCGGGCTGGGCGTTGCCGGTCCGGTTCAGCGCCTCGGCGTCCTCGCCCCACATGATCGACCGCAGCGCCGGGTCGAGATGCGCGAGCACGGCGTCGAACGCGTCGGCGAACACCGGGAACCGCTCGTACAGGTCACGTCCCATGCCGAGCCGCTGCGAGCCCTGGCCGGTGAACAACAGCGCCAGGTCACGCTCGCCCGCCTCTCCCCTGGCGATCTCGACGCCGTCGACGAGCACCACCCGGTGCTCGAACGCACTGCGCGACACCGCGAGCGAATATGCGAGGTCGAGCTGCGAAGCGTCAACGGAGCCAAGGCGTGCGAGCTGGTCAGCCAGCGCTTCCTCGGAACGTCCGGACACGATCAACGGCACCACCGAGGCCGAACTGGTCACCTCCGGAGTCGATACCGTGTGTCCCGGCGCCTCCTCGATGATCACGTGCGCGTTCGTCCCGGAAACACCGAACGACGAGACACCAGCGCGGCGCGGGTGACCGTTGACCGGCCAGTCGCGGCGTTCGGTGAGCAGCTCGACGTTGCCGGTCTGCCATTCCACATTGGACGAGGGCGCGTCGACATGCAGCGTCTGCGGCAGCACGTTGTTGCGCAGCGCCATCACCATCTTGATCACACCGGCGACACCGCCGGCCGACTGCGGGTGTCCGAGGTTCGACTTGATGGAACCGAGCAGCAGCGGCGTTTCCCGGTTCTGCCCGTACGTCGCGAGCACTGCCTGCGCCTCGATCGGGTCACCCAAGGTGGTGCCCGTACCGTGGGCCTCCACCGCGTCCACTTCGGACGGCTGCAATCCGGCGTTAGCCAGCGCTTGCCGGATCACGCGCTGCTGCGACGGACCGTTCGGCGCGGTCAGGCCGTTCGAGGCGCCGTCCTGGTTGATCGCGGAGCCACGCAGGATCGCGAGCACCTCGTGACCGTTGCGCTGAGCGTCCGACAACCGTTCCAGCAGAATCACACCGGCACCTTCGGACCAGCCGGTGCCGTCCGCGGCTTCGGAGAACGCCTTGCAACGGCCATCCGGCGCAAGTCCGCCGGCCGCGGTGAACGCCGAGTAGGCGTTGGGCGTGGTCATGACCGCGACACCACCGGCCAGCGCCAGGTCGCACTCACCGTTGCGCAAGGCCTGCGAGGCCCAGTGCATGGCGACGAGCGACGACGAGCAGGCGGTGTCGATGGTGACCGCCGGGCCTTCGAGGCCGAGCAGGTAGGAGATGCGACCGGACAGCACCGAAGCCGAGAACGCGGTCGTCGCGTACGGGCCGGTCTCCTCCAGCGAGCGGTTGAGCAGCGACTCGTAGTCCTGGCCGGTGGTGCCGACGAAGACACCGGTCAGGCTGCCCTTCAACGAGGTCGGGTCGATACCCGCGCGTTCCAGTGCCTCCCAAGACGTTTCGAGCAGCAGGCGCTGCTGCGGGTCCATCACGACGGCCTCGCGCGGCGAGATGCCGAAGAAGCCCGCGTCGAAGTCGGCGACGGCGTCGAGGAAGCCGCCCTCGAACGTCGTGCTGGCGAGCCGTTCCAGGTCCCAGCCGCGATCGGTCGGGAACTGGGAGATCACGTCGCGCCCCTCGAACACCAGGTTCCACAACGCTTCCGGCGTCGTCACACCACCGGGGTAACGGCAGCCGATGCCCACGATCGCGATCGGATCGTCGGTGGCGATCGTGGCCGCGCGCACCTCGATCTGTTGCCTGCCACCGAACAACTCGTCCCGCAGGTGCTGGGAAAGCGTTGTCGCGGTCGGGTAGTCGAACACGAGCGTCGCGGGCAGCGCAAGGCCGGTCGCGGTCTTGAGGCGGTTGCGCATCTCGACCGCGGTGACCGAGTCGAAGCCCAGCTCGCGGAACGCCCTGCCGACCGGGACCTGGTCGCTTTCCGCGTAACCCAGCGTCTTGGCGGCCTCGGCGCGGACCAGGTCGAGCAGCGCCCGGTCGCGTTCGGCCTCGGTGAGCTTCGCCAGCCGCTGCTTGAGCTCCGACTCCTCGACGGGCTCCTCCGCCAGCGCTTGACGCACTTCGGGAATGCCGGTGAGCAGCGGGCTTTGGCGTTCGGCGGTGAAGCTCGGCGCGAACTTCGCCCAGTCGATGTTGGTGACGGTGAGCTGGGTCTGGTCGTCCGCGACAGCCTGACGCAGCACCCGCATCGCGAGCTCCGGCGGCATCGAGCCGATGCCGATCCGTTGCAGCGCCTCGTACATGCCGTGATCGGCGGCCATGCCGGCTTCCGCCCACGCACCCCACGCGATCGAGGTCGCCGGCAGACCCTGCGACCGACGCAGGTGGGCGAGGCCGTCGAGGTAGGCGTTGGCCGCGCCGTACGCGGGCTGGCCGCCACTGCCCCAGCTCGCCGCGCCCGACGAGAACAGGATGAACCGCGCGTGCGGAGCCAGTTCGTGCAGGTGCCGGGCCGCGGTGATCTTCGTGTCGAGCAGCGCGGTGACGTCCTCGAACCGCAGCTCGTCGATCGGGGCGTCACCGGTGCCGATGCCCGCCGCGTGCACGACCGTCGTGAGGTCGTCGATGCCCGCGAGCAGGGCTGCCAGGGCTTCGCGGTCCGCCGCGTCGCAGGCCGCGATGGTGACACGTGTGGTGCTTTCCAGTTCTGCCTTGAGTTCCGCCGCGCCGGGAGCGTCGAGCCCGCGGCGGCTGGTGAGCACCAGGTGCTCCGCGCCGGCCTCGGCCATCCAGCGGGCGACGTGCCCGCCGAGCGCACCCGTGCCACCGGTGATCAGCACCGTGCCGGACGCCTGGAAGTCGGGGCTGTGGTGCGCGTTCGTGCGGACGAGCCGGCGAGCGAACACTCCGTTGTCCCGGATGGCGACCTGATCCTCGGAGCCGGTCAGCGCGGCCGCGAACCGTTGCACGGTCTTGCCTTCGAGCGTCTCGGGCAGGTCGATCAGGCCACCCCAGCGGCGCGGCAGGTCGAGCGCGGCGACGCGGCCGAGGCCCCAGATCGCGGTCTGCGCCGGGTCCACGGTTTCGGTCCCGACCGCCACAGCGTTGCGCGTGACGGCCCAGATCGGTGCGGTGACGCCGGCTTCGGCCAGTGCCTGGACCAGCGTGATCGTCGCCCGCAGGCCGGTCATGGCGATGACGCCGTCGATCGTCTCGGGGAGTCGCTGGACGAGGTCCGCGCGGCTGATCTGCTCGTCGACGTCGAGGTGCGTGGCGTCCAGCGCGTTGATCACGTCCTGGGCTTCGGTGCCGGACGTCACGGCGAGCCACGTGCCGGTCGGCGTGCCGGTGACGGTGACCGGCGTCCACTTGTCGCGATACCGCCAGGTGTCCATTGTGGATTCGGACTTGCGGCGGTTGCGCCACTGCGCGAGCGTTTGCGCGACGCCCTGCTCGACGCCCATGTCCTCGAGGCCGCCGTTGTCGACGAGCTCCCAGAACTCGGCATCGACCGGGTCGGAGGTGTCCCTGACCAGCGGCTCGGGCCAGAACCGCTGGTGGTCGAACGGATACGTGGGCAGCAGGGTGTTCTTGCCGCCGGGGTAGCGCCACTGGACGTCGAGACCCGCGACCCACGCCTCGGCGAGCGAGGTCGTGAACCGGTGCCGGTCGCCCTGGTCGCGGCGCAGTGAGCCGATCGCGACGATCTCGGTGCTGATCGCTTCCGCGGTCTGCTGCGCGGGCAGCATGAGCACGGGGTGGGCGCTCGACTCGATGAGCACGCGGTGGCCGTCCCGCACGAGCTGCTCGACGACCCTCGCGAAGCTGACCGGCTGCCGGGCGTTCTGGAACCAGTACTCGGCGTCGAGGCTCGCGGTGTCGATCCGCCCGGCCGTGACGGTCGAGTAGAACGGCACGCTGCTGGTCTGCGGCGTGATGTCCGCGAAGAGCTCCAGGATCTGGCCGCGGAGGCGGTCGACCTGCGCGCAGTGCGAGGCGACCGTGGATCCGATCACGCGGGCGCGGATGTCCTTCGCGACGCAGCTCGCGACGAACTCCTCCAGCGCCGGGATCGCGCCGGCGACCGTGCAGGCGTGCGGGCTGTTGACGCCCGCGATCGCCAACTCCTCCGGCAGCAGCTTCTCTACTTCCGCAGCGGGCAGGGCGATGCTCGCGACCGCGCCGTTGCCGACGAGCTCGTCCGCGAACAGCTGGGACCGCTTGACCACGATCAGCGCGGCCTGCTCCAGGGTGAGCGCGCCCGCGACGTAGGCGGCGGCGATCTCACCCTGCGAGTGGCCGACGACGGCCGCGGGTTCGACGCCGTTCGCGCGCCACGTCTGGGCGAGCGAGATCATGATCGCGAACAGCGCGGGCTGCAGGATCTCGATGCGTTCCAGCAGTTCGGCCTCGCCCCTGAGGACGTCGATGACCGACCAGCCGACGTGTTCCGCGATCGCGCGGTCGGCTTCGGTCATCCACCGCGCGAACGTTTCGTCCTCGTCGAGCAGCTTGACCGCCATGCCGTGCCATTGGCTGCCCTGGCCGGGGAACACGAACACCGGTCCTGCGCCCTGCACGACGGCACCTTCGACGACCTCGTCGCCGACGATCACCGCGCGCTGGTCGAACTTGCTGCGCGTGGCCAGTGAGAACCCGACGTCGTTCGCCGGTACGCCGCTCTCCACCAGGGCTTTGACGCGTTCGACCTGGGCACGCAACGAGCCGGGCGACTTCGCCGACACCGGCAGCGGAGTCGACGCGGCCAGCGGGCTTGACGCGGCCAGTGGAGTCGACGCGGCCAGCGGGGCCGACGCGGCCAGCGGAGTCAGCGAATCCAGCGGGGTCGGCCCGCCCGTCGGAATCGATCCCGATTGGCCGGCCCCCTGGGGGGATCCACCCCCCATCCCAATCATCTCAGCCAGGTCTGACAATTCCTGACCACTCGGCGCCTCCAAGATCACATGCGCGTTCGTGCCGCTGATGCCGAACGACGACACACCCGCGCGACGTGGGCGCGAGACGGACGGCCAGTCGCGGGACGACGTGAGCAGCTCGACGGCGCCCGCGTCCCATTCGATGTGCGACGAGGGCGCGGAGACGTGCAGGGTCTGCGGGAGCACGCCGTTGCGCAGCGCCATGATCATCTTGATCACGCCCGCGGAGCCGGCGGCCGACTGCGTGTGGCCGATGTTCGACTTGATCGAGCCGAGGTAGAGGGGCTCGGGGCGGTCCTGCCCGTAGACGGCGAGCAGCGCCTGCGCCTCGATCGGGTCACCCAGCGAGGTGCCGGTGCCGTGCGCCTCGACGGCGTCGACGTCCAGCGGCGACAGCCCGGCGGACGCGAGCGCGCTGCGGATCACCCGTTGCTGCGAAGGACCGTTCGGCGCGGTCAGGCCGTTGGAGGCGCCGTCCTGGTTGACGGCGGTGCCCTTCAGGACCGCGAGGACGTTGTGGCCGTTGCGCACGGCGTCCGACTGCCGTTCCAGCACGAGCAGGCCGACGCCCTCGGAGAACCCGGTGCCGTCCGCCCCCTCGGAGAACGCCTTGCACCGCCCGTCCGACGACACGCCGCGCTGCCGCGAGATCTCGATGAACGTCGCGGGCGTCGACATCACCGCGACACCACCGGCGAGCGCCAGCGACGACTCCCCCGTCCGCAACGACTGCGCGGCGAGGTGCATCGCGACCAAGGACGACGAGCAGGCCGTGTCGATGGTGACGGCCGGGCCTTCCAGACCGAGCACGTAGGACACTCGGCCGGACGCGACCGACGGCGACGACCCGGTGCCGTGGTGGCCCTCGAACTCGCCGCCGAGCAGCTGCGCGTAGTCGTTGTACATCACGCCCGCGAACACGCCGGTGTCGCTGCCGCGCAATGACACCGGGTCGATGCCGGCGCGTTCGAAGGCCTCCCAGGCCGTTTCCAGCAGCAGGCGCTGCTGGGAATCGGTGGCCAGGGCCTCTCGCGGCGACATGCCGAAGAACGCCGGATCGAAGTCGCCCGCGTCGTGCAGGAAGCCGCCGAGCCGCGTCGACGAGGTGCCGATGTCGTTGCCGGAGAACAAGGAGTCGAGGTCCCAGCCGCGGTCGGACGGGAACTCGGAGATCGCGTCCGTGCCGTCCAGCACCAGCTGCCACAGGTCCTCGGGCGTGCTGACACCACCTGGGAACCGGCACGCCATGCCCACGACGACGATCGGGTCGTCGTCCGAGACTGTCCGCGTGGCAACGACATCGCCGCTGTCCGCGCCGAAGAGCTCGTCGCACAGGAACGTCGCCAGCACATGAGCGGTCGGGTAGTCGAACACGAGCGTCGCGGGCAGCCGCAACCCCGTGACGGCGGTGAGCCGATTGCGCAGGTCGACAGCGGTGAGCGAGTCGAACCCGAGGTCGCGGAACGCACGCCCGGCGTCGAAGTTCTCCAGCGCCAGCACCGCGCTGACCTGCGCACGGATCAGGTCGAGCAGCGCGTCGAGACGTTCGGTGTCGCCCAGCGGTCGCAGCTTCGAGGCCAGGCCGGTCGCGGTGTCCGAACCGGCCACCGCGCGCCGGGCGCGCGTCCGGATCAGGCCGCGCAGCAACGAAGGTACGTCACCTTGTGCTCGCAGCGTCGCGAGGTCGAGGCGAGCGGGCAGCAACACAGCTTCACCGCTGGCCACGGCCGCGTCGAACAGCGCGGTGCCTTGCGACGGGGTGATCGGCGGCATGCCGGCGCGGACGAGGCGTTCGCGGTCGGCGTCGGTCAGCGAACCGGTGAGGCCGACCGCGGCCTCCCACGTGCCCCACGCGAGCGAGACGGTGTTCGGGCGGTGCTCGGCGAGCGCGTCGAGGAACGCGTTGCCCGCCGCGTAATTGCCCTGTCCCGCACCGCCGAGGATGCCCGCGGCGGACGAGAACAGCACGATCTTGGCTTCCGGCAACAGTTCGTGCAGGTGCCAGGCGGCGTCGACCTTGGGCCTCAGCACGGTGTCGAACTGTTCCGGCGTCAGCGATTCGATGACGCCGTCGTCCAGCACGCCCGCAGTGTGCACGACCGACTTCACAGTGTGCTTCTTCAACAACCGCTGCAACGCCTTGCGGTCACTGACATCGCATTTGACGACCTTGACGGTCGCCTCGACGTCCCAGTCGGGCTTCTTGCCGCTCCGGCTGGCCAGGATCAGCTCCGTCACGCCGTGCTCGGCGACGAGATGCTGTGCGATCACGCCGCCGAGCCCGCCGGCGCCGGTGATCAGCACGGGGCTCTCCCACGTGATCTCCCGCGTCGCCACGGTGCGCTGAAGTCGTGGCGCCAGCAACTGCCCTTGCCTGACCCGAATCTGCGGCTCATCAGCGGCAAGCGCCTGTGGCAGAACGGCATCGTCGTCGATGTCGACCAGCACGAACCGGCCGGGGTGCTCGGTCTGCGCCGACCGCACGAGGCCCCACACCGCCTGCGCGGCCAGATCCCCTTCGCGTGTCACGAAAGCCAGGCGCTCGGTGCGTTCAGCGGAGATCCACTGCTGGAGCTTGGCGAGCACGCGAGTCGTGAGCGCGCGCGTCGACTCGATGACGTTGCCGTCACCCACGACGTGCTCGATCACAACGCCTTCCGCCACCTCGGACGGCAGTGCGACAGGCGTCCACTCGACCCGGAACAGCGAGTCGCGGTCGACCTCGTTCTGCGGCAACGCAACGGGCCGTACGACGAGCGACTCGACTGTCGCGACCGGCTGGCCCGTGGTGTCGGCGAGCGCGATCTCCATCGCGTCACCGTGGGAGCGCAACCGGACCCGCAGCTCCGTCGCGCCAGTGGCGTGCAGCGAAACGCCTTCCCAGGAGAACGGCAGCCCCGCGCCGTCCTTCGCGAGCAACGCGGCGTGCAGCGCCGAGTCCAGCAGCGCCGGGTGCAGCCCGAAACCCGTGGTGTCACCGGGCGTGGTGACCTCGGCGTAGACGTCGTCGCCGTCCCGCCACACCGCACGCAGTCCCTGGAACGCGGGCCCGTACTCGAAGCCCATGTCCGTGAACCGTTCGTAAGCTCCTTCGACGTCAACGCTTTCCGCACTCGGCGGCCACACGCTCGCGTCGAAGTCGTTCGTGGTGCTGCCTTGCGAGAGTGAGCCAGACGCGTGCTCGATCCACGGCGCGTCGTCCTCGGCGCGCGAGTAGATCACGACCGGACGGCGTCCGCCGGCGTCCTCGGCTCGCACCGCGACCTGCAGCTGCACTGATCCGTCGAGCACGAGCGGTGCGGAAATCGTGAGCTCGTCGAGCTTGTCGCAGCCGACCTCGTCACCGGCCCTGACCGCGAGTTCGACGAAGGCCGTGCCGGGCAACAGAACCGTGCCGCTGACGGCGTGGTCCGCGAGCCACGGGTGCGAGCGCGTCGACAGCCTCGACGTGAACAGCACGTCGTCGCCGCCCGCGACGCTGACCTCCGCGCCGAGCAACGGGTGCTCGACCGCGCTGAGGCCGAGCCCCGACGGGTCACCCGACCGCAGCTGCCCGGCCGGCCAGAACCGCTGCCGCTGGAACGCGTACGTCGGCAGGTCGATCAGCTTGCCGCCGTTGAAGAACTCGTCCCACGTGACGTTCAAGCCGCTCACGTGAGCCTGCGCTAGCGCCGTGATCAGCTGCGCGCGCCCACCTTCGTTGCGTCGCAGCGTCCCGAGCACCACGGCCTCGGTGTCCGCGGCTTCGACGGTCTGCTCGACGCCGATCGTCAGCACCGGGTGCGCGCTGGGCTCGACGAAGAACCGGAAACCGTCGCGCAGCAAGGCGTTCGTGGCGTTCTGGAACTCGACGGTCTGCCGCAGGTTGGTGAACCAGTAGCCGGCGTCCATGATCGCGGTGTCGATCGGCTCGCCGGTGACCGTGGAGTACAACGGAACCGTGCCGGTCCGCGGCTCGATGCTCGCGAGATCCGCCAGCACCCGCTCGCGGATCGCCTCGACCTGCGGGGTGTGCGACGCGTAGTCGACCGCGATCATCCGCGCCCGGACGTCCTGCGCCACGCACTCGGCCACGATCTCGGCGAGCGCCTCCACCTCACCCGCGACCACGGTCGACCGCGGCCCGTTGACCGCCGCGACCGCGACCCGGTCCTCATAGCGCGCGATCCGCGGCCGCACCTCGTCGACGGGCAGCGACACCGACAACATGCCACCGCGCCGCGACAACGCCTCGTCGACAGCCTGCGAGCGCAACGCCACCACCCGCGCCGCGTCCTCCAGGCTGAGCGCCCCGGCGACCGCCGCCGCCGCGATCTCGCCCTGCGAATGCCCGACAACCGCATGCGGCTCAACGCCGTACGAGCGCCACACCTCGGCCAGCGACACCATCACCGCCCACAGCACGGGCTGCACGACGTCGACCTGGTCCAGCGGCTGCTCGTCCTGGAGCACCTCGATCAACGACCAGCCGACGAACGGCCGCAGCGCCGCGTCGCACTCCGCGATCCGGCGCGCGAACACCTTGTTGGTGGCCAGCAGCTCACGGCCCATGCCGACCCATTGCGAACCCTGGCCTGGGAACACGAACACGGTCTTGCCCGCGGGCGTGACCTGACCGGTGATCACGTCCTCCCCGATCACCACCGCCCGGTGATCGAAACTCGCCCGCGCAGCAAGCGTGAACCCGACGTCGACCGCGTCAGCCTTCACCGCCCTGACCCGCTCGACCTGGGCTGCCAGCGCTTCCGCCGACTTGGCCGACACCAGCCACGGCACGCCGTCCCAGCTGTCGTCACCGCTGCCACTGCCTGCACTGGCCGCGCCGAGCGCGCCTGCCCCCGCCTGAATCGATACGGGTTGGCTGGCCCCCTGGGGGGATCCACCCCCCATCCCAATCATCTCAGGCAGGTCCGACAATTCCTGGCCGCCCGGAGCTTCCAAGATCACATGCGCGTTCGTGCCCGATACACCGAACGACGAGACACCCGCGCGGCGCGGGCGGGAGACCTCGGGCCAAGAGCGCGTCGAGGTCAGCAGTTCGACGTCACCGGCCTCCCAGTCGACGTGTGACGACGGCTCGGTGACGTGCAGGGTGCGCGGCAGCACGCCGTGGTGCAGCGCCTGCACCATCTTGATCACCGATGCGACACCGGCGGCGGCCTGGGAGTGGCCGATGTTTGACTTGATGGAGCCGAGCAGCAGCGGTTCGGCGCGGCCCTGGCCGTACGTGGCGAGCAGCGCCTGGGCCTCGATCGGGTCGCCCAGCGGCGTTCCGGTGCCGTGCGCTTCGACGGCGTCGACATCGGTGACGGACAGACCCGCCGAGGCCAGCGCGGCGCGGATCACCCGTTGCTGCGAAGGGCCGTTCGGTGCCGTCAACCCGTTCGAGGCGCCGTCCTGGTTGACCGCGGAACCACGAACCACCGCGAGGATCCGGTGACCGTTGCGCAGTGCGTCGGACTGGCGCTCCAGCACGACCTGGCCGATGCCCTCGGCCCAGCCGACGCCGTCCGCGGAATCGGAGAAGGCTTTGGAGCGGCCGTCCTCGGAAACGCCGCGCTGGCGCGAGAACTCGATGAACGTCGACGGCGTGGACATCACCGTCACACCACCGGCCAGCGCCAGCGAGCACTCCCCCGACCGCAGCGACTGGATCGCCCAGTGCATCGCGACCAGCGACGACGAACACGCCGTGTCGACGGTGACCGCGGGTCCCTCGAACCCGAACACGTAGGACACGCGACCCGACGCGACGCTGCCCGCGCTGCCCTGGCCCTGGTGTCCTTCCATGTCGCCGCCACCGACGACGGACTGGTAGTCGTTGTACATCAAGCCGGTGAACACACCGGTCGCGCTCCCCCGCAACGACGTCGGGTCGATGCCGGCGCGTTCGATGGCCTCCCACGCGGTTTCCAGCAGCAGGCGTTGCTGGGTGTCGGTCGCCAGGGCCTCACGCGGTGACATGCCGAAGAACAACGGATCGAAGTCGGCCGCGTCGTGCAGGAACCCACCGGAGCGCGTGTAGGAGGTGCCGATGTGGTCGGGATCCGGGTGGTACAGGCCTTCGAGGTCCCAGCCGCGGTCGGCCGGGAACCCGCTGACCGCGTCGACCTCGTCCATCACGAGCCGCCACAGCTCTTCCGGCGTCGTGACGCCACCGGGATAGCGGCAGGCCATGCCGACGATCACGATTGGATCGTCCGAAGTGGACAGCAGCACTGGCAGGCCCGGGGCGGGCGCAACGCCACCGAGCAGTTCATCGCGCAGGTAGGACGCCAGCGCGCCGGACGTCGGGTAGTCGAAGATCAGCGTCGCGGGCAGGCGGATGCCGGTGGACGCCGTCAGCCGGTTGCGCAGTTCGACGGCGGTCAGCGAGTCGAAGCCGAGGTCGCGGAACTGGTGCGCCGGATCGACCGAGTGTGCGCCGCCGTGCCCGAGAACGCCCGCGACCTCAGTGCGAACGACGTCGAGCAACGCCTCCAGCCGGTCCGCCTCTGACATCGCCGACAGGCGGGAGACGAGTGTGACGGCGGTGTCCGAACCCGCGACCGCACGCTTCGAGCGCGTCCGGACCAGGCCGCGCAGCACCGGCGCCACCTCGCCTTTCGCCCGCAGCACCGCGAGGTCGAGCCGGAACGGCGCCAGCGCGGCGCCTCCGTGTGCGATGGCCGTGTCGAACAGCTCGACGCCCTGCTCGACCGAGATCGGTGGCATGCCGGCGCGGCGCATGCGTTCGACGTCCACTTCGGACAGATATCCGGCCATGCCGCCTTCCCAGGCACCCCAGGCCAGCGACACGGTGTTCGGCCGGTGCGCGGCGAGGGCGTCGAGGAACGCGTTGGCCGCGGCGTAGTTGCCCTGCCCCGCGCTGCCGAGCGTGCCGGCGACGGACGAGAAGAGCACGAACCGGTCGAGGTCACCCGCCAGTTCGTGCAGGTTCCAGGCGGCGTCGACCTTGGGCTTGAGGACGTTCGTGAGACGCTCCGCTGTGAGCGACTCGATCACGCCGTCGTCCAGCACACCGGCGGCGTGCACGATCGACCGGACCGGGTGCTTCTTCAGCAGCTTCTGCACGGCTTTGCGGTCCGACACGTCACACTTCGCGACGGTGACACGCGCGTCCAGCTCTTCCACCCACGATGGCTTTTCGCCACGACGGCTGACCAGAACCAACTCGTCAACACCCTGCGCGACAAGGTGTTTCGCGATGACACCGCCCAGGCCACCGGTGCCGCCAGTGATCAGCACCGGCCCCTGCCAAGTGACTTCACGCTGGGTTCCGGCCACTCGCGCGAGGCGAGCGGCCTGCACGACGCCGTCACGGATGGTCAGCTCGGGCTCGTCGACGCCCAACGCCCGCGCGACGAGCTCGCCCGAGTCGGTGTCGATGAGGCCGAACCGGCCGGGGTGCTCGGTCTGCGCCGACCGCACCAGGCCGCGCACAGCCGCACCCGCCAGGCATCCCTTGCCGGTGACGAACACCAGCTTCTCGGGCCGCTCCTCGGCGATCCACTCCTGCAGCCGCGCCAGCGCTTGCGCCACCAGGGCATGCGTGGCCTCGACGACCTCGCCCTCAGCAACGACGTGCTCCACCACAACGTTCGCCGCGGGCTCTTCCGGCAGCTCGACGTCGACCCAGTCCAGTTGGAACAGCGAGTCGCGGTTGGTCGTGGCCAGCTGGTCGGCCGACACCGCGCGCACCACCAGCGCGTCGACCGACGCGACCGGCGCGCCACTGGTGTCCGCGAGGGCGATGGCGAGGTTGCTGCCGTTGCGGGTGAGCTTGACGCGCAACGCCGTCGCGCCGGTCGCGTGCAGCGAGACGCCTTCCCACGAGAACGGCAACCCGGCGCTGTCGTCGACGAGCAACGCGGCGTGCAGCGCCGAGTCGAGGAGCGCCGGGTGCAGCCCGAAGCCGCTCGCCGTCACGCCCTCGGGCAACGCGACCTCGGCGAACACGGTGTCGCCGTCACGCCACGCCGCCCGCAGCCCTTGGAACGCGGGCCCGTACACGAAGCCGTTCTCCGCGAACCGCTCATAGGCGTCCGCGACGTCGATCGCCTCCGCGCGGGGAGGCCACTCGCCGACATCGGCGATCACGGCGCCGGACCCGAGCACACCGGTGGCGTGCTCCGTCCACGGCTCGTCGACCGCGCTCTCGGCGCGCGAGTACACGGAGATCAACCGGCGGCCGTTCTCCTCGACGCCCACGATCAACTGAACCTGGACGCCACCGCTCTCCGGCAGCACCAGCGGCGCGGCCAGCGTGAGCTCCTCGACGCGATCGAGCCCGACCTCGTCCGCCGCCCGCACCGCCAGCTCGACGAGAGCAGCACCCGGCACGAGCACCGCGCCGTGCACGGTGTGGTCGCTCAACCACGACCGGCGCGACAGTCGCGCCGTGAACAGGTGGCCCGCTCCTCCTGCGAGTTCGACGGCGGCACCGAGCAACGGGTGCTCCACCGCGCCCAGCCCAGCCGACCGGACGTCCGACTTCGAGGTGCTCTCCGGCCAGAACGACTGGTGGTCGAACGCGTAGGTGGGCACGTCGACTCGTCGACCGCCGGTGTACAGCTGCGCCCAATCAACATTGATTCCGTCAACGTGTACATGACTGAGTGCAGTCAACATTGATTCAACGTCAGAATTGACGCGCGTCAACGTCGGAATCAACCCGTCAACCATCGCCGTCAACTGTGCGTCGGGACCGATCTCGACCAGCGTGACGTCACCCAGCCGAGTGACGTTGTCGTGGAAGCGCACCACGTCACGCACATGGTTGACCCAGTAGTCGACTGTGTTCACTTGTCCGGATGTTGACATCTGGACAACCGGCTCGTGGAACGCGATGTCCGCGATCGCCGCGCGGAAGTCGTCCAGCATCGGCTCCATCAACGGCGAGTGGAACGCATGGCTGACCTTCAGGCGCTTGTTCTTCCACTTGTCCGCGAGGGCGAGGACTTCTTCTTCGACGCCGGCGATCACGATCGACCGCTGCCCGTTGACAGCAGCAATGGACACGCCATCGGTCAGGTGCGCGCGCACCTCTTCTTCGGACGCGATGACCGACACCATCGCGCCACCGGCCGGGAGGTTCTGCATGAGGTTCGCCCGCGCCCGGACGAGCTTCGCCGCGTCCTCGAGGCTGAGCACTCCGGCGACGTGCGCGGCGGCGATCTCACCGATCGAATGCCCGGCGACCTTCGACGGCCGCACACCGAACGACTCGAGCAACCGGTACAACGCGACCTGGATAGCGAAGATCGCGGGCTGCGTGTGCCCGGTCCGGTTCAGCGCTTCGGCGTCGTCGCCCCACATGACGTCGCGAACGCCTTCGAGGTGCTCCAACACCTCGTCCAGCGCGCCCGCGAACACGGGAAACGCCTCGTACAGCTCACGCCCCATGCCCAGCCGCTGCGAACCCTGCCCGGAGAACACATACGCGAGCGGCTTCCCGCTCACCACACCCTGGGCGATGACCTGCCCGCCGAGCACCACGGCCCGGTGGTCGAACCGCGTCTTCAACGCGAGCGAGTACCCGATGTCCCGCGGGTCGCCGTCCAGCTCCAGCACTCGAGCCAGCTGTGAGTCCAGCGCAGTCGCCGACTTCGCCGACACCAGCCACGGCAGAACTGCCTGAATCGATCCGGGTTGGCTGGCCCCCTGGGGGGATCCACCCCCCATCCCAATCATCTCAGGCAGGTCCGACAATTCCTGGCCGCCCGGAGCTTCCAAGATCACGTGCGCGTTCGTGCCCGAGACGCCGAACGACGAGACGCCCGCCCGGCGCGGACGGGAGACCTCAGGCCACGAGGTGGCGGAGGTGACGAGGGTGATGTCGCCGGCCTCCCAGTCCACGTGGGTGGAGGGCTCGTCGGCGTGCAGGGTCGCGGGGACCAGGCCGTGGTGCATCGCGTGCACCATCTTGATCACGCCGGCGACGCCTGCCGCGGCCTGCGAGTGGCCGATGTTGGACTTGACGGAGCCGAGCAGCAGCGGTGAAGGGCGGTCCTGGCCGTAGACGGCGAGCAGCGCCTGGGCTTCGATCGGGTCGCCCAGGGTCGTGCCGGTGCCGTGCGCTTCGACCACGTCGACGTCGGCGACCGACAGGCCCGCGGAGGCGAGGGCCGAGCGGATCACGCGTTGCTGCGAGGGACCGTTCGGGGCGGTGAGGCCGTTGGAGGCGCCGTCCTGGTTGATCGCCGAGCCGCGTACGACGGCCAGGATGGTGTGGCCGTAGCGCAGCGCGTCGGACTGGCGTTCGAGCACGAGGAGGCCTACACCCTCGGACCAGCCCACGCCGTCGGCCGCGTCGGAGAAGGACTTGCAGCGGCCGTCCGCGGAAAGGCCGCGCTGGCGGGAGAACTCGACGAACGTGGACGGCGTCGACATCACCGTCACACCGCCGGCCAGGGCCAGGGAGCACTCGCCGTTGCGCAGGGCCTGGGAGGCCAGGTGCAGTGCTACCAAAGAGGAAGAGCACGCGGTGTCGACGGTGACGGCCGGGCCTTCGAAGCCGAAGGTGTAGGAGACGCGGCCGGACGCGAACGTGCCGGCGCTGCCCATGCTCTGGTAGCCCTCGAACTCGTTGCCGCTGATCACGACCGAGTAGTCGGTGTACATGACGCCGGCGAACACACCCGTCGCGCTGCCCCGCAACGAGACCGGGTCGATGCCCGCGCGTTCCAGGGATTCCCAGGCGGTTTCCAGCAACAGGCGCTGCTGCGAGTCGGTGGCGAGGGCCTCGCGCGGGGACATGCCGAAGAACGCCGGGTCGAACAGCGGTGCGTCGTGCAGGAAGCCGCCGGAGCGGGTGTAGGAGGTGCCGATGTGGTCGGGGTCGGGGTGGTAGAGCGCATCGACGTCCCAGCCGCGGTTGGACGGGAAGTCGGTGACCGCGTCCACGCCGTCGACGACCAGGTGCCACAGGTCTTCCGGCGACGACACGCCTCCCGGGTAGCGGCAGGCCATGCCGACGATCACGATCGGGTCGTCGGAGACCGCGGCACGCACCTCGGCGGCGGGAACGATCGCGTCGGAGCCGAAGAGTTCGTCGCGCAGGTATTCGGCCAGCACACCGGCGTTCGGGTAGTCGAAGATCAGCGTCGCGGGCAGGCGCAAGCCTGTGACGGTGGTGAGCTGGTTGCGGAGTTCGACGGCGGTCAGCGAGTCGAAGCCCAGTGACTGGAAGGCGCGGCCGGGGTCGATCTCGTCGGTGCCCGCGTGGCCGAGGACGGTGGCGACCTGGCCGCGCACGAGGTCCAGCAACGCTTCCAGACGCCCGTTCTCGTCCAGTCCGGCGAGCCGGCTGACCAGCGAGACCGCGGAGGCGGAACCCGCGACGACGCGGCGCGGGCGGGTCTTGATGAGGCCGCGCAGCATCGGCGGGATGTCGCCGCGGCCGCGCAGCAC
This sequence comes from Lentzea miocenica, assembly GCF_033949945.1. Lineage (NCBI taxonomy): Bacteria > Bacillati > Actinomycetota > Actinomycetes > Pseudonocardiales > Pseudonocardiaceae > Lentzea > Lentzea miocenica. The sequence goes on along the minus strand of NZ_JAXAVW010000007.1, from coordinate 120,686 downwards.
GGGCAGGTCGAGGCGCACCGGGACGGCGTTGGCCGCACCCGTCGCGGCGTCGAAGAGTTCGATGCCCTGCTCGACGGTGATGCCGGGGATTCCGGTGCGCGCCATGCGTTCCGCGTCCGCGCCGGACAGCATGCCCGCGATCCACGGGCCCCACGCGAGCGACGTACCGGCGAGACCCTCGTTGCGGCGGTGTTCCATCAGGGCGTCGAGGAACGCGTTCGCGGCGGCGTAGTTGCCCTGACCGGCGGTGCCGATCGTGCCCGCGACTGAGGAGAACACGACGAAGGCGTCGAGGTCCTTGGTCAGCTCGTGCAGGTGCCACGCGGCGTCGACCTTGGGGCGCAACACGTTCGTCAGACGCTCTGGCGTGAGCGACTCGACGATGCCGTCGTCGAGGACACCGGCGGTGTGTACGACGGCTCGGACCTCGTGGCGTGCCAGCAGGTCTGCGACGGCCGCGCGGTCGGCGACGTCACACGCCTCGACGGTTACTTGAGCTCCCAGCGCTTCCAGCTCCGCGACGTCGGCCTCGCCGCGGCGCGAGACGAGCAGCAGGTCGCGGACGCCGTGCGTGGCGACGAGGTGCCGGGCGATCACCAGGCCGAGTCCGCCGGTGCCGCCGGTGATGAGAACCTTGCCCTGCCAGGAGAGTCCGTCGGCTGGCGCCAGCCGGGCCAGGCGCGGCACGAAGGTTTCACCGGCATGCAACCGGATCTGCGGCTCGTCGAGTGCGAAGACCTCGGCCGGCACCTCGCCGTCCGCCTCCACCAGCACGAAACGGCCAGGATGCTCGGTCTGCGCCGACCGCACCAGACCCCACACCGCCGCCGCCCCCAGGTCGCCGGGGCGCGTCACGAAAGCGAGAGGGTCCTGCCGCTCGTCCGCGATCCACTGCTGCAGGCGCGCGAGCACCCGCGAGGTCAGGGCGTGCGCGGCCTCGATTGGGCCACCACCGTCGGACATGACGTGCTCTACCTCGACCTCGGCGGTCTCGGTGGGCAGCGCGACGGGCGTCCATTCGACGTGGAACAACGCTTCGCGCGCGATCCCGGAGTCGTCGGTGGGGATCGGGCGGGTGACGAGGGAGTCGATCGAGACGACCGGTGTGCCGTCGGGGTCCGTCGCGGCGATCGCGAACGACTCACCCTGGGGCCGGATGCGCACGCGCAGTGCGGAAGCACCGGTCGCGTGCAGCGAAACACCCTGCCACGCGAAGGGCATACCGCCTTCGGACGTGCTGAGGTCCGCGGCGTGCAGGGCGGCGTCCAGCAGTGCCGGGTGCAGACCGTAGCGGTCGGCTTCGTCGGCGATGGCGACCTCGGCGTAGACGTCGTCGCCCAGTTTCCAGGCCGCGCGCAGCCCCTGGAACGCCGGCCCGTACGCGAAGCCGTTGTCCGCGAGTCGCTCGTAGAACCCTTCCAGCGCAACCGCTTCCGCACCGGCAGGCGGCCACACCGACGTGTCGATGTCGGTCGTGGCGATGCCGGAAGCGAGGAAACCTGTGCAGTGCTCGAGCCACGGCGTGTCTGGGTCGAGCCGCGAGTACACGGTGATGGCACGGCGTCCGGTGGCGTCTTCGGCACCGACGGCGACCTGGATCTGCACCGCGTCGTCGAACACGAGCGGCGCGGACAGGGTGAGCTCGTCGAGGCGGTCGAGGCCCAGTTCGTCGCCCGCGCGCAACGCCAGTTCGACGAAAGCGGTGCCGGGGAACAACACCCGGCCGCCGACGACGTGATCAGCGAGCCAGGGCTGGGTCGCGACGGAAAGTTTGCTGGTGAACAGCGCGCCTTGGCCGTCGGCCATCTCGACCGCCGCGCCGAGCAGCGGGTGGCCGACCGCGGTGAGGCCGAGTCCGGACGCGTCGACGTTCTTCTTGGTCGACGGCCAGAAACGCTGCCGCTGGAACGCATACGTGGGCAGGCCGATCCTGGTGGCGCCCGCGAAGAACGGCTGCCAGTCGACGCTCGTGCCTTCGACGTGCAGACGGGCGAGGGCGGTGATCAGCGTCTGTGGCTCGGGACGGTCCTTGCGCAGCGTCGGGATGCCGCCGTCGACCAGCGCGGACAGCACGCCGTCGGGGCCGATCTCCAGGAACCTCTTGTCGCCCAGGCTGGTCACGGTGTCGTGGAAGCGGACCGTGGCGCGGACGTGGCGCACCCAGTACTCGGCGTTCGCGACGTCGCCCAGGCCGGGGATGTCCGGAGCGGAGAACCGGATGTCGCTGATGGCGGTACGGAAGTCGTCGAGCATCGGGTCCATCAGCGGCGAGTGGAACGCGTGGCTGACGGACAGCTGCTTCGTCTTGCGACCGTCGAACTGCGCGACGACCGCGCGGGCTTCCTCTTCGACACCGGCGACGACGAGGGCGTCGGGCCCGTTGATCGCGGCGATGGACACACCCGGCGTGAGGTGCGGGGTGACTTCGGCTTCGGTGGCCTGAAGCGCGATCATCACACCGCCGCGTGGCAGCGCCTGCATGAGTCGCGCGCGAGCCTGGACCAGTTTCGCGGCGTCTTCGAGGCTGAACACGCCCGCGACGTGCGCGGCGGCGATCTCGCCGATCGAGTGGCCGGCGAGGTGGTCGGCCCGGATGCCGAAAGACTCGGCCAGCCGGTAGAGCGCGACCTGCAGCGCGAAGATCGCGGGCTGCGCGTGGCCGGTCTGGTTCAGTGCTTCGGCGTCGTCGCCCCACATGACCTCGCGGACACCCGAGAGGTGCTGCGCGACCTCGTCGAACGCCGCACGGAACGCGGGGAACGCCTCGTACAGCTCGCGCCCCATGCCGAGGCGCTGCGAACCCTGCCCGGTGAACAGCATCGCGAGCTGCTTCTCGGTGGCTGTGCCGCGAGCGATCTCGGCACCGTCGAGCACCACCGCGCGGTGGTCGAACAGCGTGCGCAACGACAGCGAGTACCCGACGTCCCGCGGATCAGCGCTCACCCCGGCCAGCTGCGCGACCTGCCCGGCCAGCGCTGCCTCGGACTTCGCCGACACCAGCCACGGGGTCGGAATCGATTCCGACTGGGCCCCCCGGGGGGAGACCGAGGTCCCCACTCCAAGCGTCCCACGAGGGGGCGACGAATCCGGGTGGGAGAGATCGACAACGGGTGGGTTGTCCACAGGCGCCGAGTTGTCCACAGATTCGGGGGTGGGGGTTGCGGCTTCGACGATCAGGTGGGAGTTGGTGCCGGAGACGCCGAACGACGAGATGCCGATTCGGCGGGGGCGGTCCACCACAGGCCACGGGGTGGCGGAGGTCAGCAACGACACCGAGCCGGCGGACCAATCGACGTGCGACGACGGTGAGGTGATGTGCAGGGTGCGCGGCAGGACGCCGTGCTGCATCGCCTGCACCACCTTGATCACGGAGGCGACGCCCGCCGCCGCCTGCGTGTGACCGATGTTCGACTTGATCGAGCCGACGTACAGCGGCACCGCGCGGTCTTGGCCATAGGTCGCGATCAGGGCGGCGGCCTCGATCGGGTCACCCAAAGTCGTGCCGGTGCCGTGCGCCTCGACAGCGTCGACGTCAGCGGGTGAGAGACCGGCGGAGGCCAGCGCCGCGCGGATCACGCGTTGCTGCGAAGGGCCGTTCGGCGCGGTGAGGCCGTTGGAGGCGCCGTCCTGGTTGACGGCCGAACCGCGCAGCAGGCCCAGGACCTGGTGGCCGTGAGCAACGGCGTCGGACAGGCGTTCCAGCACCAGCATGCCGGCGCCCTCGGCCCAGCCCACGCCGTCGGCGGAGTCCGAGAAGGCCTTGCAGCGGCCGTCGGCGGCGAGGCCGCGTTGCAGGGTGAACTCGATGAAGGAGTCCGGCGTGGCCATGATCGTGACGCCGCCGGCCAGTGCCAGCGAGCATTCACCGGAACGAAGCGCCTGCATGGCGAGGTGCATGGCGACGGAAGAGGAGGAGCAGGCGGTGTCGACGGAAACCGCGGGACCCTCGAAGCCGAAGGTGTAGGAGAGACGGCCGGAAAGCACGGACGCGATGAGGCCGGTGGAGGCGTGCCCGTCGCCGTCCACCGACACCAGATCCGCGTAGTCCTGGCCGTTCGTGCCCACGAAGACGCCGGTCTGCGAGCCGCGCAGGCCCGCGGGATCCAGGCCCGCGCGCTCCAGGGCCTCCCACGTCAGCTCCAGCATCATGCGCTGCTGCGGGTCCATGCCGAGGGCCTCGCGCGGCGAGATGCCGAAGAAGTCGGCGTCGAAGGAGGCGAGATCGGTCAGGAAACCGCCCTCCTGTGCCAAAGAGGCACCGGCGCGCAACGACGACAGGTCCCAGCCGCGGTCCGCCGGGAACGGCGAGACCAGGTCCCGTTCCGCGACAACGGCTTCCCACAGCTGCTCGGGTGTGGTCACCCCGCCTGGGAAGCGGCACGACATGCCCACGATCGCGATGGGCTCGCTGTGCTTCTGCTCCAGCTCGAGGACGCGTTCACGAGCCCGGCGCAACTCGACCGTGACTCGCCTCAGGTAGTCGGCAACCTTGTCCTGCTGCTCTTCCTGCACTGGTCCGTCCTCATTTCGTGCGGGCAACACTGGTTCTACGAGAGGTCGAGCAACTCGTCGTCGATGATGCTCAGGAGGTCCTCGACGGAGACGTTGCGGATGTCTTCGTCCGAAGTGGACACAGGCTTCTTCAGGCGCCCGAGCAGTTTCTCCAGACGCTCGCGGATCACGTCGTGGTCGTCCACCGGCGAAGACGCCACGGCGGCCTCGAACCGGGTCAGCTCGGCCAGCGCGGAACCATCAGTGGCAGAGGACAGGCCGGACAGCAGGTGCTCGGCGACGAGGCGCGGCGTCGGGTAGTCGAAGATCAGGGCCGACGGCACGGGCAGGCCCGTCGCGGCCTTCAGCCGGTCGCGCATCTCGACCGCGGTCAGCGAGTCGAAACCCTGGTCGCGGAACGCCTTCTCCGCGTGGATCGCCTCGACGCCGGCGTAGCCGAGCACGGCGGCGGCCTCGGAGCGCACCAGGTCGAGCAGCACGCGCGACCGGTCGGCCTCGGACAGTCCGGCGAGCTTCTCCTGCAACGCCACCTCGGCGCCGGCCACATTCGCATTCGCGGACAAGGCTGAAAGAACCTCGGGGATCGCGGAGAACAGTGGTGACGGGCGTGACGCGGTGAAGCCGGGCGCGAACCGGGCCCAGTCGGTGTTCGTGACGGTCAGCACCGTTTCGCCGTCCGACACCGCCTGCACCAGCGCGGTCAGGGCCAGTTCCGGGTCCATCGGCAGCACGCCGTGGCGGCGCAGCTGGTCGTAGGCCTCCGGATCGGTCGCCATGCCGGCCTCGGCCCACGCGCCCCACTGCACTGAGGTCGCCACCAGGCCCTGGCCGCGGCGGAACTGCGCCAGGCCGTCCAGGTAGGCGTTCGCGGTCGAGTACGCGGGCTGGCCACCGCTGCCCCAGGCCGCCGCACCCGACGAGAACAGCACGAACGCGTCGAGGTTCCCGGTCAGCTCGTGCAGGTGCCGCGCCGACACCGTCTTGGCGCGCAACAACTCCCCGAGCTGCTCAGCGCTCAGCTCCAGCAGAGGCGCATCACCGGAGTCGATCCCCGCGCAGTGCACCACGGCGCTCAGGTCGGGGAACCGGCTCAGCAGCTCTTCCAGAGCAGCGCGGTCGGCGACGTCACAGGCCTCGACCGAGACCTCGGCGCCGAACCCTTCGAGCTGCGCCACCAGGTGCTCGATGCCCGGGGTCAGCGGACCGCGGCGCGAGGTCAGGACGATGTGGGAAGCACCCCGTGCGGCGACGGACCGGGCGACGAAGCCACCCAGCGCACCGGTGCCGCCGGTGATCAGGACCGTGCCGGACGGCGTCCACTCCTCGCCGTGCTCGCCACGTGGCGCGGGCACCAGGCGGCGGGCGAAGACACCGTTGCCGCGCACCGCGATCTGGTCCTCGCCCAGCGAGTTCACCAGCGCCGCTTGCAAGCCCTGGGCGATCTGGTTGTCGACGCTGCCCGGCAAGTCGATCAAGCCACCCCACCGGCGCGGCAGCTCCAGCGCCGCGACCCGGCCCATGCCCCACAACGCGGCCTGCACCGGCGACGTCACGATGTCCCCGTGCCCGGTCGACACGGCGCCGCGCGTCACCGTCCACAACGGAGCCTCAACGCCCTCCAAAGCCCGCAGCAGCTCCAACGTCCCGGTGAGCGGATAAGGCACGTCACCGGAGTCGTCCGCGACACCGAGCAGCGACACGACGCCCGTGAACTCCCTCCCGGCCAGCCCCGAGACCTTGTCCAACGGCACCGCGACACCGCCGAGGATCTCCACGACATCGCGCGTCCAGGTGTCCTGCTCCCCCGGCGGCACGACGACCAGCCACGACCCGGAGAACGCACCCGCCAGCGACAGCCGGTTCCACGACTCCCGGAACCGCCATGAATCCACAATGGACTGCGCACGCTGCCGGGTCCGCCACGAGGCCAAAGCCGGCACGACGGCCGCCGCGACATCGGGATCGAGATCCAGCACCGCAGCCAGCTCGTCGTTCTCCACCAACTGCCAGAACGCCGCGTCCAGCGGATCCGCCTTGCCGACCACGGCCTCGGGCTCCGGCCAGAAACGAGAACGCTGGAACGCGTACGTCGGCAGATCGACGTGCACCGCGCCGGTTCCCTCGAACAGCACGGTCCAGTCCACCGGCACACCCACGACGTGCAGACGCGCCAACGCCGACACCGCGGAAGCCTCCTCGGGCCGTTCGCGGCGCAGCACCGGCACAACGGCCGTGTCCAGCGGCACCGCACCGGTCTCGGTCATCTCCGCCACCAGCGCCGACAGCACGCCGTCGGGACCGAGTTCCAGGAACGCTGAAACGCCCTGACGTCCCAACGCCCGCACGCCGTCGGAGAACCGCACGGCCTCACGGACGTGCCGCACCCAGTACTCCGGCGAGGTCAGCTGCTCGCGCACGGCGAGCTGCCCGGTCACGTTCGACACGACCGGGATCTGCGGCTCGGAGAACGACAGGCCCTCGACGACCGCGCGGAAGTCGTCCAGCATCGGGTTCATCAAGGGCGAGTGAAACGCATGGCTGACCGGGAGACGCTTAGTCTTGCGGTCCGCGAACCGATCGACGACCGCCGCCACGCCCTCCTCGGTGCCGGCCACCACCACCGAACGCGGCCCGTTCACCGCGGCGATCGACACGTCGCAACCGAGATGCGGCAGCACTTCCTCTTCGGTGGCCTGCACCGCGACCATCGCCCCGCCCGCGGGCAGCGCCTGCATCAGCCGCGACCGCGCGTCGACCAGCCGGCACGCGTCCTCCAGCGGGAACACCCCGGCCACGTGCGCGGCGGCGATCTCACCGATCGAGTGCCCGCCCACGAAGTCCGGGCGGATCCCGAACGACTGCGCCAGCCGGAACAGCGCCACCTCGATCGCGAACAATGCCGGCTGCGTGTACCGGGTGGCGTTCAGCGCCTCGACGTCGTGGCCCCACATCACGTCCCGCAGCGAAGCGTCCAGGTGCTCCAGCACCGCGTCGAAAGCAGCGGCGAACACGGGGAAGCGCTCGTACAGCTCGCGTCCCATGCCGAGCCGCTGCGAACCCTGTCCGGAGAACAACGCGGCGAGCGGCCGTTCCGAAGCCACGCCGCGCGCGATCTCCGTGCCGTCCACGACAACCGCGCGGTGCTCCAGCTGCGTCCGCGTCGACACCAGCGACGCCGCCACGTCCAAAGCGGGAGCCTGAACCGACCGGAACCGCTCCAGCTGCGCGTCCAGCGCGACGGAAGTCTTGGCCGACACCACCCACGGCACGACGGACAGCACGGTGGACGGTTCCTCCGGCGTCACCTCGACCTCGGGCGCTTCCTCCAGGATCACGTGCGCGTTCGTCCCGGAAACGCCGAAGCCCGACACCGCGGCACGTCGTTCGCGAGACACAGAGGGCCACGGCTGATCCGAGGTCAGCAGCTCGACGCGGCCACTCCCCCACTCCACGTGCGAAGAAGGCGAGGTCACGTGCAAGGTGCGCGGCAGAACGCCGTGCCGCAACGCCATCACCATCTTGATCACGCCCGCGACACCCGCCGCGGCCTGCGTGTGGCCGAGGTTCGACTTCACCGAACCCAGCCACAGCGGAACCGTGCGGTCCTGGCCGTAGGTCGCGAGCAGGGCCTGGGCCTCGATCGGATCGCCCAACGTCGTGCCCGTGCCGTGCGCCTCGACCGCGTCGACGTCCGAAGTGGACAAACCAGCGGACGCCAGCGCTTGCCGGATCACGCGCTGCTGCGACGGGCCGTTCGGCGCGGTCAGGCCGTTCGAAGCGCCGTCCTGGTTGATCGCCGAACCGCGCAGCACCGCGAGCACTGTGTGACCGTGGCGGCGAGCGTCCGACAACCGTTCCAGAACCACCAGACCGGCGCCTTCGGACCAGCCAGTGCCGTCGGCGGAGTCGGAGAACGCCTTGCAGCGGCCGTCGGCGGACAGCCCGCCCTGCCGTGAGAACTCCACGAACGTCTGCGGCGTCGACATGATCGTCACACCGCCCGCCAGCGCGATCGACGACTCACCGGACCGCAGCGACTGCGCGGCCCAGTGCAAAGCGACCAAAGACGAAGAACAAGCCGTGTCGACGGTGACCGCCGGTCCTTGCAGCCCCAGGGTGTAGGCGACGCGGCCGGAGACGACACTGCCCGCGGTACCGGTCGTCCAGTACCCCTCGGTGCCCGCGGGCGCGTCCAGCAGCCCGGCGCCGTAGTCGTGGTACATCACGCCCGCGAACACGCCGCCGTTGGTGCCGCGCAACGACAACGGGTCGATGCCCGCCCGTTCCAGAGCCTCCCAGGACACCTCCAGCAGCAACCGCTGCTGGGGATCCATCGCCAGCGCCTCACGCGGCGAGATCCCGAAGAACTCGGCGTCGAAGTCGGCGGCGTCGTGCAGGAAACCGCCGGAGCGGGTGTGGGAGGCGCCGTCGAACAGCTTCTCCAGGTCCCAGTCGCGATCCGCGGGGAACGGCGACACCACGTCCGCACCCGAGGTCACCAGCCGCCACAGGTCCTCCGGCGACGCCACGCCACCGGGATACCGGCAGGCCATGCCGACGATCGCGATCGGCTCGTCCGGGTGAGCACGCACCACGTCCGACGCGACCACGGAAGCCCGCTCGCCCAGCAGTTCCGCCCGCAGATGCCGGGCCAGCACGACCGGTGTCGGGTAGTCGAACGCGACCGGCGCGGACAGGTGCAGGCCGGTCGCCGCGGTCAGCCGGTTGCGCAGATCGACCGCGGTGACCGAGGTGAGCCCCAGCTCCCGGAACGTCTTCTTCGACTCCGCCCGCTCCGCACCGGTCAGCCCGAGCACGCCCGCGACCTCGGTGCGCACCAGGTTGAGCAGGAAGATGTCCTGCTCCTCCGGCGACATCGCCACCAGTCGCTGCCTCAACGCCGAAAGGTCGCGCTCGTCCGGTGTCGCGAGCCGCGCGGACACGTCGATCAGGCCGCGCAGCAACGCCGGCACCTCGGTCGACGACGTCTGCTCACGCAGCGCGGCACTGTTGATCCGCATGATCACGGCCTGCGCCAGGCCCACAGAGGTTGCGGCGTCGAACATCGCGGCGAACTCGTGCGTCGACAGCTCACCCACCCGCGACGCCGTCGTCGGCGCGTCCGTCGACCCGACCGCGAGGAACGTCGCTGCCAGTTCGCGCTTGCGGCGGTAGCGGGCCAGCGCGTCCAGGAACGAGTTGGCCGCCGCCTGCTCACCGGACCCGACCAGCCCGAGCGCGCCGGCCACCGTGCAGAGCATGACGAACGCCGTGACCTCGCCGTTCTTCGTGAGCTGGTGCAGGTTCACCGCACCGTCCACAACGGACCGGAACACGTCCGCGCGCGGCAGGTTCGCCGACGGTTTCGCCGGGTGCTCGCCCTCGCCGTGGACGACCGCGGTGATCGGCCGTTTCAGCTTGCCGAGCACGTCGGCAAGCGCGGCGCGGTCGGCCACGTCGCAGGCCGCGACCGCGACCTTCGCGCCCAGTTCGGCCAGGTCCTTCTCCAGCTGCGCGGTCGCCTCGTCGGTGCGGCCGCGCGGGCTGATCAGCAACAGGTGCCGAGCGCCATAGGCGGCAACGAGATGCCTGGTCAGCGCCGCGCCCATGGTGCCGTCCGCGCCGGTCACGACGACCGTGCGCCTGGGGTCGATGCGCAGCACCTCGTCGCTGTCGACCGACGCCGACACGCGCTTGAGCCGCGGCATCAACGCGATGCCGGACCGGATCGCGAGCTGCGGTTCGTCGGCGGCGACCGCGAGGGGTAGCACCCCGGTCGACGGCGGCAGGTCGTCGATGTCGATCAGCGTGAACCGGTTCGGGAACTCCACCTGCAGCGATCGCAGCAGGCCCCACACCGGCGCGTGCACCAGGTCGCGCACGTCCTCGACACCAGCGGCCACAGCGCCACGCGTCAGTACGACAAGGCGTGAGTGCGCGAACCAGTCGTCGTTCACCCACGTTCGCAGCACACCACCGACCTTGCGCAACGCCTCCTGCGCCGCCGTGGTCAGCTTGCCGCCGGTGTCCATGTCGTCGGGGCAGCACAGCACGGCCACGTCCGGCGCGGGCTCACCCTCCACAACGGACACGTGCAGCGCGGCCGCGTCGGGGTAGGTGGCGACGTGCACACCCGATGAGACAAGGGAAGCGGTGAGCCCGAACATGTCGGGGCCGACGACCGCCCACCGCTTCGCCAGCTCCAGGCTCGCGGTGCGGACCGACGTCATCGGCGCCCAGTCCATCCGCAGCAACGACTCGTGCTGCCCGCCGCTCGCCGCCCGCAGCCGGGCAGGGCGGTCGAGCAGCACGTGCCGGGTGATCTTGCCCGACGTCGTGCGCGGGATGTGGTCGATCTCGTACAGCTCTTCGGGGACCTTGAAGTTCGACAGCTGCTCACGGCAGGCGTCGTACAGGCGCACCGGATCGAGGCCCTGCCTGCCGGGCACGACGAACGCGATCGGCACCTCGCCGAGGATGTCGTGCGGCTTGCCGACCACCGCGGCGTCGGCGACACCGGGGACCTTGAGCAGCACCTCCTCCACCTCGCCGGGGTGGATGTTCTCGCCGCCGCGGATGATGAGTTCCTTGACGCGGCCGGTGATCGTGACGTAGCCGTAGAGATCGCGCCGGGCCAGGTCGCCGGTGCGGTACCAGCCGTGCGGCATCGCCTGTGCGGTCGCCTCCGGCTGGTTGTGGTAGCCGACCATGAGGCTCGGGCCGCGCACCCACACCTCGCCCTCGGCCTCCACGTCGACGTCGGCACCCGTGTCCGGGTCGACCAGCCGCACCGCGAGGCCCGGCACCGGCAGGCCGACCGAACCCGGAACCCTGGTGCCCTGCGCCCAGTTCACCGCGATCAGGCCGCACGTCTCGGTGCTGCCGTACCCGTCGAGCAGGGCGACCCCGAACAGCGCCTCGAACTCCACCCGCAACGCCGGCGGGCACGCGGCGCCCGCGGTCAGGCAGCGCTTCAAGGTGCTGCCCGACACCTCGCGCGTGCGCGCGACTTCGACAAGATGGTGGTACATGGCGGGAACACCGCACATGAACGTGTACTCGTCACCTTCCAACGCACTCAGCACCTCGTCCGCGGCGAACCCGTCGAGGATGCGTGCCGAAGCACCGACCGCGGTCACACCGACGACGCACAGCACGTGGGCGAGAGAGTGGTGCAACGGCAAGGGCCACAACACCTTGTCGTCGTGGTTGAGGCCGATGACCGGGGCGTAGCAGGCGGCGACCGACCACAGGCAGCTGCGCTGGGTCGACAGCACGCCCTTCGGTTTGCCGGTGGTGCCGGAGGTGTAGAGCATGAACGCCACGTCGTCGAGACCCTGGTCGTCCCGCGCGGGAACAGGAGGGTCTGTCGACGTCAGTTCCTGATAGGAGACGACGGAGCCGCCGCGCGGAAGCGGTTCGCCGCCGCTGACGACCACCTTGAGATAAGGACGGCCCGGCAACAGTTTGCGGACCTGGTCGAGGTGCGCGGTGTCGGTGATGACGACGCGGGCGCCGCTGTCGTCCAGCACGTAGGAGAGCTCGGCGTCGGCGGAGTGCGGGTTGAACGGCACCGCGACCGCGTTCGCGCGGGTGATCCCGAGGTAGCTCTCGATGATGTCGACGCTGTTGCCGAGGAAGATCAGCGCCCGGTCACCCGGCTGCAGCCTCAGGTCCGCGAGGTGCCCGCCGAGCCGCCAGGTCCGCCGCTCCAGCTCCGCGTACGTGACCGCGCGGCGCGAATCCGCGAACGCGACCTTCTCCGGCGCGTTCGCGGCGTGGTATCGCAGCAGCTCGGACAACGGCCGGATCAGTTCGGTTCGAAACATCCCGACGGCGCTCCCTATTTACTGGCGACGAGGCTTGCACCTCGAGCGATGCTAGCCTCGGCCTCATCGGTCCAGTAAGTAGGAAATCCCCTAGCACCCCCCTAGGACCCCCCTATCATCCCGCCCGAAAGTGCTTTCCGCTGGCGGAGCAGTTTTGCGGAGCGTGCCCGGTGCTAATCTTTGATCACAGGCCAGGAAGAGCAGTTCGAAACAAATACCGGGTTTTACTCCGCCAAATGTTTTTACCTACTCCTCGGAGGGGCATTCCAATGACTCAGGCGCAGCAGACGGTGAAGCTTCCCAGCTCGGCCTTCACCGGCCTGACCGAAGTCAGCGAAGTCGCGGCCACCGGAAACGTTCTCGGAGTCATCAACTACACCACCGAGTGCACCGACCCGCGTGTCGAGAATGGCCTTCTGACACTGGACCTGCACATGGCGGCGGACCTCGGCGAGGCATTCGCGGAGGTGTGGACGACCGCCCGTCCCGTGGAGACCGGCGAGCACCACGGCGTTGTTTACGCCCACGACGGCGAGTACCTCCTCGTCGCCGGCCGGATCGCCCCCACGGGCCGTTACACAGAGGACACCCGCGCGGCCTACGTCGCGGCGCTGGACCTGATGGACGGCCTCGGCTACAAGAACTGCTTCCGCATGTGGAACTTCCTCAACGACATCAACGGCGACAACGCCGAGGGCCTGGAGATCTACCGGGACTTCTGCAAGGGCCGCGCGGAGGCGTTCGAACTCTTCCACTTCGGCGACAAGGAGGTGCCGAGCGCGACCGGAATCGGCTCGCTGGGCGGTGGCATCGCCTTCTACTTCCTCGCCTCCCGCTCCGCCGCGCTGACGTCGGTGGAGAACTCCAAGCAGATGGCCGCCTACCACTACCCGCGGCAGTACGGCCCGCGCCCGCCCAAGTTCGCGCGGGCCACCTACCTCGCCGGCACGCACACCGACCGCAGGTCAGGGCAGATCTACGTGGCCGGCACCGCCAGCATCCGCGGGCACGAGACGCTGCACGACGGCGACGTCGTGGCGCAGGTGAAGTTGTCACTCGACAACATCGAGCACCTCGTTTCCGACGAGAACCTGGCGGACTACGAGATCGTGCGGGGCAATTCCCTGCTGGACGTCGACAACATCAAGGTGTACGTCCGGCACCGCGCCGACATCCCGACGGTGAAGAAGATGTGCGAGGAGCGTTTCTCCCCGAACGCCCGCATCCAGTACCTGAACGTCGACGTCTGCCGCGCCGATCTCCTCGTGGAGATCGAGGGCATCATCGCCTGACTCGTCCGGCCGAACCAGGAACAGGAGCGAGAACAATGCCTCAGACGGTGAAGCTGACGGAGTTCACTTACACGCAGACCGCGGCGCCGTGGATGACGCTGCCGGCGACGCAACAGCCCCACTGGCACCACCACCCCGACTACGACCTGATCGAAGCGGAACTGACCGGCGCACTCCCCCTGGTCTCGCATTCCGAAATTCGCGAGGCCAAACGTGCGCTCGGTCTCGCCGCGCTCGGCGAGGCGCGTGTCCTGCAGCTCGGCGACTGCGCGGAGTCCTTTTCCGACACCGACCCGCTGACAACTTCCCGAAAGGTGCGGAACGTGCAGCGCGTCGCCGCCCGCCTGGCGGAACGGACCGGCCAGCAGGTGGCACGTTTCGGACGGATGGCCGGCCAGTACGCGAAACCCCGGTCGAGCAACTTCGAAACGATTGACGGAGTCGATCTGCCGTCGTTCCGCGGTGAGCTGGTCAATTCGTTCGAGGCCGACAATTTCGCCCGCAGGCACGACCCCGAACGAATGCTTCAGGCCTACGACGCGTCGTCCGCCGTTATCCGAGAAGTGCGCGCCCATTGGGCGGGAAGTGCCGAGGAACTCGCCGGTGGCCCGTGGGTAGCTCACGAGGCATTGGTGCTGGACTACGAGAACGCGCTCATCCGCACCGACGAGCGCACCGGCGAGCAGTTCCTGACCTCGACGCACTTCCCGTGGATCGGCGAGCGCACCCGCCAGCTCGACCACGCCCACGTCTCGATGTTCTCCGCGATCGCGAACCCGATCGGCGTCAAGGTCGGCCCGACCGCGGACCCCGAGACCGTCGTGCGCCTGTGCCAGCTGCTCGACCCGCACCACACGCCCGGCCGCTTGACGTTGATCGTCCGCATGGGCCGCGAGGACATCCACGTCGCGCTGGCGCCGATCGTGCGGGCCGTCCGGCGCGCCGGACACCCCGTCGTCTGGATCTCGGACCCCATGCACGGCAACACGGTGAAGGCCGAATGTGGGCAAAAGACTCGACATGTCACCCATATCATCGAGGAGGCCACGGCGTTCCGGCACATCTTGGAGACCGAGGGCGCGCACGCGGCCGGCTTGCACCTGGAAGTGGCCGCGACCGACGTGACGGAGTGCGTCGGCGGGTCTGTCCCCGACGAGAAGGCTCTCTCCGAGCGCTACGAGTCCCTTTGCGACCCCCGGCTGAACCCCGAACAGGCGCTCGGAGTGATCGACTCGGTCTTCTGACCTCCAGACAGGGAAACAGATGACGTCACACAAGACGGCGGATGTCGCGGTGGTCGGCTGCGGCCCGGTCGGCCTCGTCCTGGCCATCCTGCTGGCCCACCGGGGATGGCGGGTCGTCATCCTGGAGAAGTACCGCGGCCAGTACCCGTTCCCGCGGGTCGTCGCGTTCGACGGCGAGACCGCGCGCTCGTTCGCGTCGGCCGGCATCGGCGCCGACCTGATGGAGCTCGGCGAACCGCTGGGGCAGTACATGTTCCAGAACGCCGAGGGCCGCGAGCTCTTCTCGTTCGAGGCGCCCTACGAGCCCGGGCGGGACGGCTGGCCCATCGCGACCGTGATGCACCAGCCGACGTTCGAACGGGCCCTGCGCGAGCACGTCACCACCTTGCCGAACATCACGACCTTGTTCGGGCACAAGGTCGAGGAGATCGTCGACCACGGCTCGCACGTGTCGATCTCCGCTCCCGGCCCGGACCACGAGGGTGACGTCACGGCGTCGTGGGTGATCGGGTGCGACGGCGCGAACAGCTTCGTGCGCGACGTCATGGGCTCGCGGATGATCGACCTCAACTTCAAGCACGACTGGTTGCTGGTCGACGTCGTCTTCCACGAGAAGCGGGCCTTCCGCCCCAACGACGTGCAGGTGTGCGACCCGGCCCGGCCGACCACGATCGTCGCGTCCGGCCGCGGGCACCGGCGCTGGGAGTTCATGCGCCTGCCCGGCGAGTCGATCGAAGAGATGTCCACTGTGGAACGCATGTGGGAGCTGCTGAAGCCCTACGACGTCACACCGGACAACGCCGACCTGACGCGGAACATCGTCTACACCTTCCAGGCCGCGATGGCGGACAAGTGGCGCGACGGACGCATGCTGCTCGCCGGTGACTCCGCCCACCTGATGCCGCCTTTCGCCGGGCAGGGCATGTGTTCCGGCATCCGGGACGCGGTGAACCTGGCCTGGAAACTCGACCTCGTGCTGCGGGACCTGGCCGCCGACTCACTGCTCGACGCGTATCCGGCGGAGCGCGCGTTGCAGGTGCGGCACACCATCGAGATGTCCATCGAGGTGGGCAAGATCGTGTCGGAGCTCGACCCCGTCGCGGCGGCGCGGCGGGACGCGTTCCTGATCGCCATGCAGGCCAAGCCGGAAGGCGTCGATCTCGCTCCGTCCGCCTACGCGCTGGAGGACGGCGTCGTCCGGCGAACCGCTGCCGGGATCTCGTTGCCGGACGGTGAACTGTCGCCGCAGGGAGTCGTGGCGCGCGGGACCGAGCGGGACCGGTTCGACGACGTCGTCGGGCGCGGCTGGCAGCTGATCACCACGCTGGACCCGTACGAGGCGCTGGGCGAGGACGAGCTCGAGTTCCTGAAGTCGCTCGGCACGCACCTGGTGCGCGTGATGCCGGCCGGGATCCCGCCGAAGATCGCCCGCGCGCACGAGGTCGTGGACGTGGAACGCCTGTACCTGCCCTGGCTCGCGGGCCACCGGAAGGTCGCCGCGCTGGTACGGCCGGACTACTACGTGTTCGGGTTCGCCAAGGACCGCGCGGATCTGCCGGAACTCGTGAAAGACCTGAAGGGTCAGCTGCCGCTGCTCTGAAAGGGAACGAGACCGCGGTCCCGCAGGTCGGCGTAAGCCCGCTGCAACCCCTCCAGGCCCGCGGCGGTCGTGAGGCCCGCCTCCTGTGCGAGGCGGGCCAGCCGGTCGGCGGACAGCGGCGACGGCAGCTCGGCAGGGGCGTGCGGTGGCAGGTCCTGGACGGCGCGTTCGGCGGCGAGCGCCCGTGCCGCCGCCCAGCGCACCTCGCCGATCTCGTACGGGATCGCCAGCACGACCGGGGTCTCGTCGGTGGTCAGCTCCGTCAGGCGCGGCAGCAACCGCGGATCACCGGCGGGGTTGCGCGCCAGCACCCCGAGCATGATCACCCTGGTGCGCGCGTCCGCGGACGCCAGGTCGTCCAGCGTCTCGCGCAGTTCGTCGTCGGTCAGCACGGGTCTCTCCTACTGCACGGGTCTCCTACTGGCGGGCGGTGCGGACGGCTCCGACCAGGTCGGAGATCGTGGGATTCGGCCCGAGCCGCAGCCTCTCCCGCAGTGCGGTGCCCAGTTCCACGGTAGCGGCCGCCTCCCTCTCCCATCGGGCGAAGTCGCGGTGCTCCTTCAGCACCACGCCGTCGATCATCATGAGGTCCCGAGCCTCCGACCGCGCGCGGTCGGCGACGGCGGCGAGTGATCTGCTCATCCGCACCCGGCCGTTGGTCATCCGCGACACGGTGGCGGCGAGGAAGTCGTACTCCGCCTCCAGCGCCTGGCGGTGGGCGGCCATGTACGCGCGGTCGAAGTCGGCGGTCCACCGGGCCTGCTCACCCCGGCTCATGTTCTCGAACCCGGCGCCCATGTGGTCGAAACCGGTGCGGGACCGGTTGGTGCGCAGGTGCCCGACCTCGGCGGCCTCGTGCACGATGTACTGCGCGTCCCGCACCTGTCCCTGCCCGGACGCCAGGCGCCGCCACGCCACGTAGTTGCGGTAGCTCATGGCGATGCCCGCGCTGTCGAAGTTGTAGCGCTTGATCGACGCCACGGTCGCGCGGTCGATCGTGATGCCCAGCCTCCGCAGTTCCGCGTGCACACGACCGATGTCCTCGGTGGCGAGCAACGCACGTCGAACAGCCTCGATCTCCTGGGCGAAGCGGGCCTGGCTGAACGGCCGCCCGGTCAGCGGGTTGGTCACGGTCAGCCACTCGAGCGACTCAGCGATCCCGGCCCGTCCGCCGCCACGCGCGGGCAGGGAGGAGGCGTAGCGGGCGGCCCTGGCGATGACCTTGTCCGCCGCGGCCGCCGGCAACGCGGCCCTGGCCGCCCTGGCGAACTCGCCGAGGTCACCGGTGTCGCGCAGGGCGTGCGCCACCAGCCGCATCTCGCTGAAGATCCGCAGCACCTGGGCGGCGTCGGCCACCACGAACACGATGTCGACGACGAGCCAGAACAGATCGGGTTCGTTGAGCGAGATGTCGGCGACCCGCGGGTCCAGCGCGATGTTGCCGGCCGCGACCTCCGCGGCGTAGGTCTGGTAGCTCTGCACCGCCTGCGTCGCTCCCGCGGCCAGTGCGAGCCCGCCCGCCAGCAGCGCGACCCCGCCGCTCGCGACGGTGGCGATGATCGCGGCGGTCAGCGCGAGGGCGGACGTCGCGATGCGGACGAGCGTCTCCTCGCCGCGTTCCTGCTCGATGTGCTCGCGGACCGACCGCATGAGCACGTCGTTGCCGCCGATGCCGAGGTCGAGCACGGTCATGTCGACGGCGTCGCGCAGGTTCCACACCTTCAGGCGGCCGGACTCGACGTTGCGCTTGGTCGTGTCGATGTCCGCGATCACCTGGCCCGCCGGTCCCGAGGTGAGCTGGGCCAGCCGCGCGTCGTCGGCGTCGGCCACCACGGCGGGGTCGGGCAGCTGGTCCAGGATCGGGAACCGCACGCGGTACTGGTCGCGTTGCCGGGAGAGGTCGGCGGAGCGTTCGCCGATGACCCGGCCGATCCGCTGCACGTCGTGGTCCGACGACGTCATCTGGGCCGGTTCGCGCACGCCGCCGGGCAGCGCCTCCGTGCCGGACCGCGCCTGCTGGAGCTGCTGTTCCAGGCCCGCCAGTTCGTCGCGCCGGGTCCGCAGGTCGCGGGCGGCGGCGCGCAGGGCGTTCTGGTCGGGTTGTCCTCCCGCGTACCTGTCGCGTTCCCGTTCGGCGAGCTCGCGGTTCTGCTGCAGTTCGGTGAGGATGATCTGCTTGCCGCGCTCGAGGAACCGGCGCGGGAACTGCACGGTGACCAGGTCGACCAGCTGGGCTTCCGAGGTCAGGCCGAGCGGGCGCAACCCTTCGCGGACCTCCGTGTCGAGTGCCCTCAGCTCGCCTTCCGCCGTGGCGATGTCGGTGATCACCCTGGCGAGCCGGCGGCCCTCGTCGCTCTGCGGATCGGGCACGCCCGCGACCGGGGTCAGGGTCATCCGCTGCCGGTTCAGCTCGGCGAGCTGCGCGCGTTTGCGGTCCCGTTCGCCGATCTTGTCGTACAGCGGCGCACCGCCCATCGCCTTGCCCAGCAACGCGTCGTCGGCGGCGCTGAGCGCGGGCACCCTGCGCAGGGTGGTGGCCGCGGCGAGCAGCTGTTTGCGCTGGTCCGGTGTCAGCGCGGCCTCCGCCTGTGGCACCTGCTGCCGCTGGATCAACGAGGTCACCGCCGCGTTGCCCGCCGTGGTCTGCAGCTGCGCGATCCCGTGTGGCGCGGCCGGTTTTCCGCGCGCGACCGACGTGGCCGGCCCGTGTTTCGGCCGGCCGGGTTCCCGCGTCGTCCCGGCTCCCACGCCTTCGACGCTGACACACCGGCGTGGCAGGCCAGCACGGCACAACGGGTGTCCGCGAGGGAGGCAACGGCTGCCCCCGCGGGCGATCAGGCCGTGCTGGGCAGGTAGGAGTGCAGGTCAGCGGGCAAGTCCTTGCGGTACTTCACGTTCAGCTTCCGGTACACCCGCGTCAGGTGTTGTTCGATCGTCGACGGCGTGATGTACAGCTTCGACGCGATCTCCCGGTTCGTGTAGCCGACAGCCGCCAGCGCCGCGACCCGGCGTTCGGCGTCGGTCAGCGTCGCGATCGGATCCACCGGCTTCTCCTCGGCCGGCGCGTCCTCCGCGTCAGCCTTGCCACGCGAGGGCAACAACTCCTCGCACAACTCAGCCGCGTCACACACGTTCGCGACGTGCCAGGCGCGCCGGGCCACGGTCCACGCCCGCCGGTGCTCCCGCAAAGCCTGATGTGCCTTGGACAGGTCGGCCAGGGCGCGGGCCAGTTCGTACTGGTCCCCGTACTCCTCCAGGATCACCACCGCGTCCTGCAACAACTGCGGCCGGTTGTGCGGCTGGTTCGTGGCGGCCAGCAACCGCAACGCCACCCCGCGGGTGCGCGACGCGTCCGGCCCCAGCCGCGCCAGCTGTTCGTTGATCAACCGTTTCGCCTCGTCCCGGTTCGCCCCGTGCAGCAACCAGGCCTCCGCGGCCGAGGTCCGCCACGGCACGACGCCGGGCTGGTCCACGCCCCAGGACGTCATCAGCTCGCCGCACGACAGGAAGTCCGCGAGAGCCGCGTAGTGGCGGGAGGTCGCCAGGTAGTGATGTCCGCGCGCGTACAGGTAGTGCAACCCGTACCGGGACTGGAACATCGCCTCGGGAACCGGCTGTTCCAGGAACGACGCCGCGTCCTCGTGCCGCCCCATCTTGGTCGCGGCGTTGATCAGGATCCCCAACGGCATCCCCAGCGCGACACCCCATCCACCGGCCGGCATGAAGTCCAGCGCGTTGTGCGCGTGCTCGAAGGCGGTGGTGAGGTCGCCGCGCCGCAACGACACCTCGGCGCGCACACAGGAGAAGAACGCCCGTGCCACGCCGAGGTTCTTCGCCCGCGCCTCCTCCAGCAGCTTGTCGCACCACTGCGCCGCCACGTCCAGCCGGTCCGCGTACACCAGGGCCTGCAACGCGAGCATCGCCGACTCCGGCCCCCACGACCCGCTGTCGGACGGCCGTGCCGCCTGCAGGACGTGTTCGGCGTCGGTGGCCGAGGAGTCGCTGGAGCCGTACGTCAGCACGTTCGCCAAAGCGGTGACGGCCTTCAGCATCGGCCCGGACGTCAGGCTCACCATCCGGGTCTTCACCGGCTCGGACTGGGGCCGCCGCGCGAGAGTCGGGTGCGAGCAGGCGAGCCACAGCTCCATCGCGCGCACGCCGTTGCTCGTCGTGGTGGCGCGCCGGACCCGTTCCAGCGCCTCGGTGGCCTCGTCGACCTGGCAGTTCCACAACATCGGCTGCACCAGCGACGTCACGTCCCGATCGGACAGCTGTCCCGCCCGCATCGCCGGCACGACCGTGCCCAGCCGGCGTCCGGCGGCGGACGGGTTGACCCGCCACTCCACCCGCACCAGCTTCGCCGCGATCGCCGCCCTGCCGTGCACTTCGACGCAGGCCCGGTGCGCCAGCTCCAGATACCGCAGCGCCATGTCGATCTGCTCGTCGCGCAACGCGTGCTCGGCGGCCTCCTCGAACACCGGAACCATCCACGGGTTCTCGGAGTGATCCGCCATCACCAGGTAGGGAGCCACTTCGGTGGCGGGCGCGCCCTCGTCGTGGAGCAGCAAAGCCGCCCCGAGGTACATCTCCTTGCGGTCCTGCGCGGACAGGTCGTCCAGCACAGCGCCGCGGGCGGCCGGGTCGCGGAACCAGCCGTCGGCCAGCAACCCGGCCTCGTTCATGACGTCCAAAGCGGACGCGACGGTGTCGGCGTCCACCCGAGCGAGACGCCCCAACGAATCCCGTGTCGCCTGCTCCCCCGTCACGGCCAAAGCACGCGCGACGGGCAGCACGTGGTGATCGGAGCGGTGCAGACAGCTGACCAGTGCGCGCCGGTAGCTCGGGCCGATGACGAGACCGCCGTCGTCGCGCGGCTTGCACAACCTCTGGTCGTCGAGCAACGACCGGATCAGCAACGGGTTTCCGCCGGAGAGTCCCATCGCGTCATCGGCGTGCAGGGGCGTGTCGAACAGGTCGCAGACAGAACTCAGTGGTGCCAAAGGAACATCGCGGCAATGCGGGTGCCGCAGCAACTCGGTGTGCAGGGCCGTGTGAGCGGCGCGCGGTGACGCGGTCTCGCTCAGCATCAGCAGGACCTTGACCTGGCCGAGCCGCCGGATCAGGTAAAGCAGCCAGTGCAACGACGACGAATCGGCGTGCTGCACGTCGTCGATGCCGATCACCAGCGGTGCCTCGGCAGTCAGGTCCATCAAGGCGATGCACAACGCGTGCAACTGCCGGGCTGACGGACCTTCGGCCGAACGCGCGGCGGCGTCGAGCAGCTCGCCGACCTCGGCGGGCGCGTCCAGCGGGTGGAAGATCTGGCCCACCACACCGAAAGGCAGGTCGCGCTCGAACGCCGAGCACGTCGCCTTGACGAAGTTGACGCCGCAGGACTCACCGAACGCGTGCAGCAGCTCGGTCTTCCCGCTCGCCACCGGACCGGTGAGCAGAGCGACCCTTCCGGATCCTGACAGGGAATCCGTCAACAACGTCTCCAAGGTGGCCCACTGGTCGTCGCGCTCGATGAGACCCGCGAGCTTCGCCTTGGTCATGCTGTTGTCAGACGTCCCGGTCATGATGATGTACCTCTCGCCAGGAAGCCGTCGTGCCGCAGCGCGGTGTGTGGTGATGAGGCACCACCGCGTCCCCCCGGAGCGGGCACGACGAGTCGACACCGAGGGTCGCAGCCGAGCACATCCTCATCAAATCGATACGCGCCAGTTCTAGGTGTTCTCCTGAATTCGCCGTGCTTTCGAACACTAGGGCTTCTTCTCGAGAACACTGGCAACCCGGGACACACCACTGGGCCGTCCGGCAGTCTCCACGTCATTCGCGTGGTGTCAGAAGGGTGAAGTCCATGAGCCAGCGGCCGATCCTGTTCGTCAGTCTGCCGGAGAGCGGCCTGCTGAACCCGATGCTCGTGCTAGCGGAGGAGCTGTCGCGCCGTGGTGTCGAGGACCTGTGGTTCGCGACCGACGACAAGGGCCGTGAGGAGGTCGAGGCGGCGGCGGTCGGGTCGCCGATCGAGTTCTTCTCGCTGGGAGAGGTGATTCCGGAGATGTCGTCGGTGACGTGGCCGGACGACGTCTACGCGAAGGTGACGCAGCGGTCGCGGTTCAAGGCGCGCAAGGCCGTCATCGAGCAGACGAACCGGCCCGAGCAGCGAATCCCCAAGTACCGCGGGCTCGCCGAGCTGGTCGACGAGATCCAGCCGGCGCTGATGATCGTCGAGTCGATGTGCATGTTCGGCTACGAGGTCGCCATCACCAAGGGCGTTCCGTACGTGATCAGCAACCCGTTCGTGCCGTCGAACCTCGTGACGTCGGCGATCCCGATCGGCCCGTCGTACACACCGAAGGACTTTCCACGCCCGCACACCGGTCTGCCCGCCGACATGTCCTGGACCCAGCGCTGGGCCAACAGGTTCTTCGGCTGGCGCACCCTCGCGACCGCGTTCACCAAGGACAACAAGGACCGCAACGCGCGCAACGCCAAGGTGATCGCCGAGCTGGGCATCTCCCCCAGGGCCTCCGGCCAGTTCGCGCGGGTCGAGCAGGCCGAACTCGTGCTGTGCTACTCGATCCCGGAGATGGACTACCCCTTCGACATCCCGGAGAAGATCCGCACGGTCGGCGCGCTGGTACCGCCGCTCCCCCAAGCCCCTCCTGGCGAACTCGGCGAGTGGCTCGACGCGCAGAAGTCCGTCGTCTACATGGGTTTCGGCACGATCACACGGCTGACCCGTGACCAGGTCGAGGCGTTCGTGCAGGTCGCCCGCAGCCTGGAGGGCAAGCACTCGATCCTGTGGAAACTGCCGCGCGACCAGCAGAAGTTCCTGCCCTCCGAGCTGCCCGGCAACCTGCGGATCGAGACGTGGGTGCCGTCGCAGCTGGACGTGCTGGCGCACCCGAGCGTCAAGCTGTTCTTCACGCACGCGGGCGGAAACGCCTACACCGAAAGCATTTACTTCGGCAAGCCGATGGTGTCGCGGCCGCTGTGGGTGGACTGCTACGACCAGGCGGTGCGGGCGACGAGCTTCGGTGTCGGGCTGACGCTGGACAAGCCGCACACCGTCGACCCGCACGACGTGGTGGACAAGCTCACCCGAGTCCTGAACGACCCTCGGTTCACCGAGAACGCCGAGCGTCTGGCGGCGTTGCAGCACTCCGCCGGTGGCCGCAAGACGGCCGCCGACCTGGTCCTTTCGTTGCCGGCACTGGCCGAGAAGTCGAACACCGCGAAGTGAGTTGACGATGAGCTACCGCTACCCCGTGTCGATGCCGTCGTTGCGCGGCAACGAACTCGAGTACACCTCCAAGGCAGTGACCGATGGCTGGATCTCCTCGCAGGGCCCTTATGTGCCGCAGTTCGAGGAGGCTTTCGCCGCCTACAACGACGTGAAGCACGGCGTCGCCTGCTCGTCCGGCACGACGGCGCTGACGCTCGCGTTGCGCGCGCTGGGCATCGGTCCTGGCGACGAGGTGATCGTGCCCGAGTTCACGATGATCGCGTCCGCCTGGGCCGTCACCTACACCGGCGCCACTCCCGTTTTCGTGGACTGCGGTGACGACCTCGACATCGACGTCACCAAGATCGAGGAGAAGATCACCCCGCGCACCAAGGTGATCATGCCGGTGCACGTCTACGGCCGGCGGTGCGACATGGAGCCGATCCTCGAACTCGCCTACGAGTACAACCTGCGCGTGGTCGAGGACTCGGCCGAGGCGCACGGCGTCAAACCGACCGGGGACATCGCGGCCTTCTCGTTGTTCGCCAACAAGATCATCACGTCCGGTGAGGGCGGCATCTGCGTCACCAACGACCCGCACCTGGCGCGCCAGATGGCGCACCTGCGCGGGATGGCGTTCACCCGCGACCACAGCTTCCTGCACAAGAAGCTCGCCTACAACTTCCGGATGACCAACCTGCAGGCCGCGGTCGCGCTCGCGCAGACCGAACGCCTCGACGAGATCATCGCAACGCGCGCACAGATCGAGAAGCGGTACGACGAGGGCCTCCGGGGCATCGGAGGAATCACCCTCATGCCGCCGCGTGACGTGTTGTGGATGTACGACCTGCGCGCGGAACGCCGTGAGGAGCTCATGAGATTCCTCGCGGAGAAGGGGATCGAGACCCGACTCTTCTTCAAACCGATGAGCAGGCAGCCCGGCTATCTCGACCCGGTGTGGCCGTCGCTGAACGCGAACAGGTTCGCCGAGGACGGGTTGTACCTCCCCACCCATGCCGAGCTGACCGAAGACGACCAGGACTACATCGTGGGGCAAGTCCGCCAGTTCTACGAGGTATGACACATGACGAGCACTGACGCCGACCTAGTCCCGTTCATGATGCGCCGGCCCGGCGTACCGTTCCCGCCGCCCGAGTACGAGGACTTCCGGGCCAAACCCGGCCTGACGAAGGCCGCGCTGCCGTCCGGTGAGACGGTGTGGCTGGTCACCCGGCACGAGGAGGTGCGCGCGGTCCTCACCGACCCGCGCATCAGTTCCAACCCCACCCACGTCGGGTTTCCGCGTCCGTCGCGGACCGTGGGCGCGCCGTCCGCGGACGACGTGCCGGGCTGGTTCGTGTCGCTGGACCCGCCGGACCACAACCGGTTCCGCAAGGCGCTGATCCCCGAGTTCACCGTGCGCCGCATCAGGTCGTTGCGGCCGGCGGTCGAGGAGATCGTCGACCGCGCGATCGACCAGATGCTCGCCAGGGGCGACACCGCCGAGCTCGTCGAGGACTTCTCGCTCACGGTGCCGTCGCTGGTGATCTCGTCCCTGCTCGGTGTGCCCAAAGTGGACCGCGACTTCTTCGAGGAGAAGACGAAGGTCCTCGTCACGCTGACGTCGACCGACGAGGAACGGGACAAGGCGTCGGAGCACCTGCTGCGCTACATCAACCGGCTGATCACGATCAAGTCCAAGCGGCCCGGCGACGACCTGATCAGCAAACTTCTCCAGGGCGGCCTGCTGACGCCCCAGGAGCTGTCCGGCGTCTCGATGCTGCTGCTGATCGCGGGGCACGAGACGACGGCGAACAACATCTCGCTCGGCGTCGTCACGCTGCTGCAGCAGAAGCAGTGGATCGACGACGACCGCATGATCGAGGAGATCCTGCGTTACCACTCGGTCGCCGACCTCGTGGCGTTGCGGGTGGCGATCGAGGACGTGGAGATCGGCGGGCAGCTGGTCCGGGCAGGCGAGGGGATCGTGCCGCTCGTGGCCGGCGCGAACCACGACCCGGAGATGTTCGAACGGCCGGACGAGTTCGACCCGTCGCGTTCGGCCACCGGGCACGTGGCGTTCGGGTACGGCGTGCACCAGTGCCTCGGGCAGAACCTGGTGCGGCTGGAGATGGACGTCGCCTACCGCGGCCTCTTCAAGCGGATCCCGACCCTGGAGGTCGCGGTGCCGTTGGAGGAGCTGGAGTTCAAGTACGACGGAGTCCTCTTCGGACTCCACGCGCTACCTGTGCGTTGGTGAGGAAGGAACGTCATGGCTCGGATCAGTGTGGACACCGGCAAGTGCATCGGCTCGGCTCAGTGCGTGCTGGCCGCGCCGGACGTGTTCGACCAGGACGACGACGGGTTCGTCACGGTGCTCGACGACAGCCCGTCGGGTGAGGCGGAGTCGAGCGCGCGCACGGCCAGGGGCATCTGCCCGGCCCAGGCGATCACCGTGCACGACTAACGGCCGCGGCGGGGTTTCGCGCGCTTGGCCTGCGGCTTCTGCTGCCGGGCCTTCGCGGGGCCCTGCCGCTGCTGCTGTTGTGGCTTCTTTTGCTGGGGCTTCTGCTTGGACTGCTCGGGCTCCGGCGCGGGGCCGCGGGTGCTGTTGACCGTGCGGCCGCGGACGATGCCGATCAGGTGCTCGATCAGCTCGGGGTTCTCGTCGCGGATCGGGAACGACAGCGCGACCCGTGACTGCGGCGCGTCGATCAGCGGCACGTGCTTGAGGTCCTTGCGGTGGTGCAGCCTGGCCAGCGACTGCGGCACGACCAGCACGCCGACGCCGGCGGCCACGATCTGGATGGCGTCCGCGGTGGTCCCGGGCCGTTCGACGGGCGGCTGACCGGGGACCGAGTCCCACTCCAGCGTGTCGTCGAGCGGCTGCCACAGGACGTGCTGCGCGAGGTCCTCAAGGGACAGTTCGTCGGCCGCGGCGAACTCGTGGTCCTTCGGGAACACGACCACGGTGGTCTCGGTGTAGAGCGGGATCGCGTGCAGGTCCTCGCGGTCTCCCGGCAACCTGAGCAGCGCGGCATCCGCTTCGCCGGCGCGCACCTTCCCGGCGGCTTCCGCGGCGGTCACCTGGACGAGGTGCAGTGGCGTCTCCGGCAGGCGTTCCTCCCAGACCCGAGCCCACTTGCCGGGAGTCACACCTGGGACGTACGCGAGCGTGAAAGAGCCGGTCACGTGCTGAGGTTACCCGACGGTGCGGTTACTCTTTGCGCATGAAGTCGCAGCAAACGATGAAGCCCGCCACCGCCGCCAAGAAGCTCGGCGTGTACCTCGAGGCGACGCCCGAGGAGTTCCAGGCGGGTGTCGTCTCGCGCGACGAGCTCAACGAACTGCAGGCCAACCCGCCGCAGTGGCTGGCGGACCTGCGCCGCAACGGCCCGCACCCCAAGCAGCTCATCGCGCAGAAGCTCGGCATCTCGACGTCGGCGCTGGTCCGGGCGGGCATCACCGAGGCGCTGACCACCGAGCAGATCAACGCGATCAAGGAAGAGAACCCGGACTGGCTGGTCCGCGAGCGGCAGGTCTACGTCGACTTCAAGGCCGAAGAGGCGCGCCTGGCGGAGAAGGCGCGCCTCGAAGAGCAGGAGTGACCCCGCTCACCAGGTGAGGGGGAACCTCTCCAGTCCGCCGGCGAGCCGGCCGCCGGGGTGCGATTCGAGCTCCGACTCCGGCACGGCGAGCTTGAGCCCTGGCAGGCGTTCGAACAGCTTGGTGAACGCGACGGCGAGGATGATCCGCACCAGCGGGGCACCGGTGCAGTGGCGCATGCCGTGACCGAACGTGAAGTGGTGGTTGGGCGCGCGGGTGACGTCGAACCTGTGCGGGTCGTCGAACGCGCGCGGGTCGAAGTTGGCGAGGCTGAAGTCCAGCATCACCAGGTCGCCTTCCTTGATCGTGACGCCGCCGATCTCGATGTCCTCGCTCGCGTAGCGGGGCAGGACGGGCGAGCTGATCGTGGCGCGCATGACCTCGTCGACGGCCTGGGCCATGATCGTCGGGTCGGACATGGCCTTCTCGCGCTGCTCGGGGTTGCGCAGGAACAGCAGCACGCCGAAGTCGAGGTGGCTGGCGAGGCCCGCGAGGCCGGTGAACAGCAGCGTGACGACGTGCAGGCCGATCTCCTCGTTGGTCAGGCCGGTCTCGATGAAGCGGGAGATGACGTCGTCGCCGAGTTCTGAGCGGCGCCGCTCGCCGATGTCCGCGGCAAAGGAGAACAGCGGTTCCATGCCGGCCTCGGCGCTCTGCTGGTCCGACGCGCCGACGGTGTCCATCATCTCCAGCAGCTTGGCCCGGTCCTCCTCCGGAATGCCGACCATGTCGCACAACGCCTGCTGCGAGTAGTCCATCGAGTAGGCGTCGTGCAGGTCGACGGGCTGACCGGCGGCGATGATGGCGTCGAGCTTGGCGTTGGCGATGTTCTCGACGCGTTCCTTGCGTTCGATGACCCGGCGCGCCGCGAAGCTCTTGGTGTAGAGGACGCGCTTCTTCTCGTGGCGCTCCTTCTCGACCTCGATGTCGTCGCTGGTGACGAGCATGTCGAGCATGGGGTTGCGCATGAACCGCGGCGCGGTCGCTGGGTCCTTGTGGCTGCGGCCGAGCTTGTTGTTCTGCAGCAGCGCCTTCACCTCGGCGTGCCGGGTGACGAGCCAGCCCTCGTCGCCGGCGGGCGTCCGGATGCGGCACACCGGCGCCTGCTCCTGCAGCCGCAGGCGGAGTTCGCTGAACGTCAGGATCGACGGCAGTTCGACCCCGATCAGGGGCAGTTCCTGCGATGTGGTCATCGGACGCCTTCCAGTTTCTCGATACGGGTGACGAGCCAGTCCTCCATCACGCCGGCGACGACGCCCGCGTCCTCCTTGACCATCGCCATGTGGTCGGTGGCGACGACGCGGATCTCGTCCGCGGGAACGTCGACGTCCTGGTCGGTGGTGACGAGGTCGGTGCCCTTGACTTCGTTGGCACAGCGGATCAGCAGCTTCGGAACCGTCGTGTGGAGGCCGGTGTCGATGATGAGCGGGAACCAGTGCGCCATGGCGGACAGGCGGGTGCTGTTCATGTTCACCGCGGGCGAGTCCATGGTGTTGAAGTAGTTCGTCGTGACGGCGTCGAAGTCCATGCCCTCGCTGGAGTTGTAGTTCATGCTCAGCGTGTCGAGCATGATCACCGCCTCCGGTGTGATCCCCCACGTCTCTTCCAGCACGGCGGCCGCGAAGTAGGCGAGCGTGCCGCCGGAGGAGTGTCCGACGAGGACGAACGGGTCGCCGTCGGTGCCGTTGAGGATGCTCTCGGCGACGAACCTGGCGGCGGCCTCGGTGGTGCGCGGGAGTGCCTCTCCCTCACCGAATCCGATGAGCGGCAGGGCGCTCACGTGTCGTTTGCCGCGCAGGTGGGCGGCGAGCCGCGCGTACATGTGCACGCCCGCCGTGGCGCCGGGGGCGCTGACGCAGACGAGTTTCGGCAGCTGCGGGCCGTCCGCGAGCGTCACCGGGCTGGGCAGGTCCTCGAGCTCGGCCGGGCTGTCGAACATCGGGCGCAGGTTGGCGACGGCCTTGAGCATCCTCAGGCCTTCGACGACCTTGCCGCTGGTCACGGACTCCATGAACAGGCCGAAGACGGTGTCGGTCGCGTTGACGGTCATGCCGTTGCTCGTCGTCGGCCCGGCGATGGTGCCGAGTTCGCCGTCGACCTTCTGCGCGAACGCCACCGGGGTGCCGCTGTCGAACACCGCGCTGCCGGGGAGTTTCAGGTTGAGCATGTCGTTGATCTGGTTGCGCAGCTCGACGGCGATCAGCGAGTCGAAGCCGAGTTCCAGGAAGTTCCTGTCCGGGTCCACTTTGGACACGTCGTTGTGGCCGAGAAGCGCGGCACAGGTGCCGAGAACGAGTTCGCGGACCTGGGTGGCCCGCTCGTCGGAGTCGAGGTTGCGCAGCCGGTCCAGCACCGTGACGGCGGCCAGCTGGCTCTGCTGCGGGACGATCTGCTCGTCGACGATGTCGCGCAGCAACGGGGCGACGCGCTGCTGGTCGCGGTTGACGTGCATCGGGACGACGACGGGCTTGCGCGCCGCGAGGGCGGCGTCGAACAGCGCGAGCCCCTGTTCCGCGGCCAGCGGCGGCATGCCGGACCGCGTGATGCGGTCCATGGCCGCATCACTGAGCCCCGCGGTCATGCCGCCGTCCTGCGCCCACGGGCCCCAGGCGAGGCTGATGGTGTCGGCGCGGCTGGTCGCGAGGGCGTCGAGGTAGGAGTTGGCGGCGGCGTAGTTGCCCTGCCCGGCGGCGCCCATGACGCCTGCGACCGAGCTGTAGAAGACGAGCAGCTTCAGGTCGTGCTGGGCGAGCAGGTGCGCGGCGTCGACCTTCGGGGTAAGCACGGCGGTGAGGCGGTCCGGGGTGAGGGCGTCGACGAGGGCGTCATCCAGTACGCCCGCCGTGTGGATCACCGTGGTGAGCGGGCGTTCCGTGGCGGCGAACAGGGTCTGGACGTCGTTCGGGTTCGAGACGTCCGCGGCCGCGATGGTGACGTTGGCGCCCTTGTTCTCCAGTTCCTGCTTGAGGTTCTGCGCGCCGGGCGCCTCTTCGCCACGACGGCTGGCCAGCAGCAGGTGCTTCACGCCGTGCCGGATGACGAGGTGCCGGGCGAGTTCGGCACCGAGCCCGCCGGTGCCGCCGGTGATCAGGACGGTGTCGTTCTCGTCCCACTCGTGCCTGGCCCCGGGGTTCTCCGGGAGTTCCTCGAGGCGGGCGACCCTGACCTTGCCCTCGCGGACGACGACCTGGGGTTCGTCGCCGTTGACCAGTTCGGTGAGCAGGGCGCCGGAGACGTCGAGGCCGTCGCTGTCGACGAGCAGGAACCGGCCGGGGTTCTCGGCCTGGGCGGTGCGGACGAGACCCCAGACGGCCGCCGCGGCCAGGTCCTCGCCGGTGGCGGCGCCGCGGCTGACGAACACCACGCGGGAGTTCTCGAACTTGAGCGCTTCCTGCAGGAGGCTCAGGGCGCGCTGGGTGTTGGCGTGCACGCTCTCGGGGGTGTTCTCGCCGGTGACGGCCACGACGAACACGTCGGGGGTGGTGTGCTGAGCAGCTTCGGTGAGAGTTTCGCCGTAGCCGCTGACGGACTGGCCCGCCGCGTACAGGACGTGGGCGAGGTCGAACTCGTCGCCGCCGATGATGGCCCACCGCGCGCCCGTGATGGCCGGTGCGTCCACAGTGGACCTGACCCAGTGCAGTTCGTGGAGGGCGGGGCGGCTGGCGTTCGGCTGGGTGCCCGGCGCCATGGTGCTCCGCGGCCAGAAGCGCTCGGTGTCGAACGGGTAGGTGGGCAGTGCCGTTTTGGCGCCGGTTTTCGGCCAGCTGATCTTGGTGCCGGCGGTGTAGAGCTTGGCCAGCGCGGTGACGAACGCCGTGACCTCCTCCTTGTCCTTGCGCATCGTCGGGATGGCGCGGTCGACGAGCGCGGCCAGGACGGCGCTGGGGCCGATCTCGACGAACGTGGCGTCGCCGATCTCGTTGACGTTGTCGGTGAACCTGACGGTGTCGCGGACGTGGCCGACCCAGTAGTCGGCTTGGTGAACAATTCCACGGGTTATCAGTGGGATCGTCGGATTGTTGAACGTTATACCCGCGATGGCGCTGCGGAAGTCGTCCAGCACGGGGTCCATCAGCGGCGAGTGGAACGCGTGGCTGACCTGCAGTTGTTTGGTCTTGCGGTCGTTGAACTGTTCAACGATCTTCCGTGCCTCTTGTTCAACGCCGGCGATGACGACGGAGTCTTCGGCGTTGATGGCGGCCAGCGAGACGCCGGCGGTGAGGTGCGGCGTGACCTCGTCCTCGGTGGCCTGGATCGCGATCATCACGCCACCCGCGGGCAGCTGTTGCATGAGGCTCGCGCGTTCCCGGACGAGCTTCGCGGCGTCTTCGAGGCTGAGCACACCGGCGACGTGGGCGGCGGCGATCTCACCGATGGAGTGGCCCGCGACCTTGTCGGCTTTGAAGCCGTAGCTCTCCAGCAGCCGGTACAGCGCCACCTCGAACGCGAACAGCGCGGGCTGGGTGTAGCCGGTCTGGTCGAGCTTCTCCTCGTCCTCCCACATGACCTGCTTGAGGTCGCCGGGCAGGTGTTCGAGGGCCGCGTCGAGGGCTTCCCGGAACGCCGGGAACGCCTCGTACAGCTCCTTGCCCATGCCGACGCGCTGGGCGCCCTGACCCGAGAACAGCGCGGCGACCGGCTTGCGCGCCACAGTTCCGGTGGCGATGACGTCGCCGTCGAGGACGACCGCGCGGTGCTCGAACGTCGTCGGGCGCGTGGTGAGCAATGAGTACGCGATGTCCTGCGGGTCGCCTTCGAGGGCCTTGACCTGCTCGATGCGCTCTTTCAGAGCGTTCGCCGACTTCGCCGACACCACGAACGGGTGCTTGCCCGCGAGACCGGCCTCCGCCGCCGGTCCGCTGGCCTGAATCGATCCGGGTTGGCTGGCCCCCTGGGGGGATCCACCCCCCATCCCAATCATCTCAGGCGGGTCTGACAATTCCGGCGCCTCTTGGATGATCACGTGGGCGTTGGTGCCGCTCACGCCGAACGACGAGATGCCCGCCCGGCGCGGCTTTCCGTTGCGCGGCCAGGGAGTCGTCTCGGTGAGCAGCGAGACGTTGCCCGCGGACCAGTCGACGTGCGACGAGGGTTCGGTGACGTGCAGCGTGGGCGGGAGGGTGTCGTGGCGCAGCGACTCCACGATCTTGATGACGCCCGCGACGCCCGCCGCGGCCTGGGTGTGCCCGATGTTGGACTTGATCGCGCCGAGCCGCAGCGGCGTGGCGCGTTCCTGGCCGTAGGTGGCGAGCAGGGCTTCTGCCTCGATCGGATCGCCCAGCACGGTGCCGGTTCCGTGGGCTTCGACAGCGTCCACATCGGACGCGGACAGGCCAGCGGAGGCCAGCGCCGCCTTGATCACCTCGCGCTGGGCGGGGCCGTTCGGGGCGGAGAGACCGTTGGAGGCACCGTCCTGGTTGATCGCGCTGCCGGCGACGACGGCGAGCACCGGGTGGCCGTTGCGTTGTGCGTCGGAGAGCTTCTCGACGAGCAGCACGCCGATGCCCTCTGACCAGCCGGTGCCGTCCGCGTCGTCGGAGAAGGCCTTGCACCGTCCCGAAGTCGCGAGGCCGCCCTGCCGGGTGAACCCGGCGAAGTTCGAGGACGTCGCCATCACGGTGACGCCGCCGGCCAGCGCGAGGGAGCATTCGCCGTTGCGCAGGGCCTGCGAGGCCAGGTGCAGTGCTACCAAAGAAGAAGAGCAGGCGGTGTCGACGGTGACGGCCGGGCCTTCGAAACCGAACGTGTAGGAGATGCGGCCGGAGATGACGCTCGCGGCGGTGCCCATGCCGGCGTGGCCCTCGACGTCCTCCTGGGAGGCGATCAGGACGTGGCCGTAGTCCTGGCCGTTGGTGCCGACGAACACACCGGTGCGGGAGCCGCGCAACGACGTCGGGTCGATGCCCGCGCGTTCGACGGCTTCCCACGTCGTCTGCAGCAGGAGTCGTTGCTGCGGGTCCATCGCCAGGGCCTCGCGCGGCGAGATGCCGAAGAAGCCGGGATCGAAGTCGGCGGCGTCGTAGAGGAATCCGCCCTGCAACGTCGCGCTGGTGCCACCGGCCAGCGTGCCCAGGTCCCAGCCGCGGTCGGTCGGGAACCCGGTGATGGCGTCCTTTCCGGACGACACGAGTTCCCAGAGGTCTTCCGGCGAGCGGACGTCACCGGGGAACCGGCAGGCGATGCCGACGATGGCGACCGGTTCGTGCTTGCCGGACTCGACCTCCTCCAGTCGCTGCCGGGTCTGGGCGAGATCGGCGGTGACCCACTTCAGGTACTCAACGAGCTTCTCTTCGTTCGGCATCGCCGGAAACCTTCCGTCTGCGTGCGTGGTGGGGTCAGCGCTCGGTGCGGCGGCCGAGTTCGTTGTCGATGAAGGCGAACACGTCGTCCACGGTCGCGGTGTTGATGCGGTCGCTCACGGCCTCTTCCGCCTTGGCGCCGCTGCCGTACTGGGTGAGCAGGTTGCGCAGCCGGGCGGCGACGCCGTCGCGGGCCAGGTCGTCGGCCGAACAGGCCGCCAACGATGCCTCCAGCCGGTCGAGTTCACCGGAGATCGACGGTCCCGCGTCATCGCCCAGCAGTTCGCCCGCGAGGTAGGACGCCAGTTCGTCGGGCGTCGGGTAGTCGAAGACGAGGCCCGCGGGCAGCCTCAGACCCGTTGCGGAGGCGAGGCTGTTGCGCAGCTCCACCGCGGTCAGCGAGTCGAAGCCGAGGTCGCGGAACTGCTTGTCGTTGTCGATCGCCGCGGGTGAGGAGTGCCCGAGGACGCCGGCCGCGTGGCCGCGCACCAGATCGACCAGGTACTGGGCGCGTTCCGCTGCGGGCACCGCGTTCAACGTCTGCGCGAAGTCCACAGTGGACTCGCCGGTGCCGGCCGCGCGCTTCCCACCCCGGACGAGGCCGCGCAGGATCGCCGCGACCGGACCGTTGGCGCGTCCGGTGGCGATGCGGGCCGGCACGAGCACCGCGTCCTCACGGGAGGTGGCGTCGTCGAACAGCGCCATGCCCTGCCGGACCGACAGCGGCGGCATGCCGGTGCGGCCGATGCGTTCCATCGCGCCGTCCTGCAGATGTGCCGTCATTCCACCGGTTTGCGCCCACGGCCCCCACGCCAGCGAGGTCGCCGGCAGACCCTGCTCACGCCGGTACTCCGCCAGTGCGTCGAGGAACGCGTTGGCCGCCGCGTAGTTGCCTTGACCGGCGCTGCCGAGCACGCCCGACACCGACGAGTAGAGCACGAACGCCTTGAGCTTCTGCTTCTTCGTAGCCTCGTGGAGGTTCCAGGCGCCGTCGACCTTCGGCTTGAGCACCGTCGTCAGCCGCTCCGGCGTCAGCGAACCGATGATGCCGTCGTCGAGCACACCGGCCGTGTGGATGACGGCGGTGAGCTTGACGCCCTTGACCACCTTCTTCACGGCCTTGAGGTCGGCGGTGTCGCAGGCGGCGATCGTGACGTCGGCCCCGTGCGCGGTCAGTTCTGCTTGCAACGCAACGGCATCCGGTGCGTCGCCGCCGCGCCGCGAGACCAGCAGCAGGCGCTTGACGTTGCGCTCGGCCACGAGATGCCTGGCCAGTTCCGCGCCCAGACCGCCGGTTCCACCGGTGATCAGGACAGTGCCGTCTGGATCCCACTCGCTGATCTCGGCCGTACCGGTGACTCGGGCGAGACGAGCGACCCGCACCTGCCCGTCGCGGACTCGGACCTGTGTCTCTCCCGCGTCGAGCAGGCCGGTGGGCAGCGGGGTGCTGCCGTCGGTGTCGACGAGCAGGAAGCGACCCGGGTTCTCCGACTGCGCGGTGCGGACCAGGCCTTCGACGGTCGCGCTCGCCAGGCCGCTCGTCACGAAGGCCAGCCGGTCCTCGGACTGCTGCACCAGTTCCAGCGCCTCGGCCGCGAGTTGGTGCGCCTGCTGCACGCTGTCGCCGGCGAACCGGACCTCGCGGACGTCAGTGGCGGGCTGGGTTTCGGGAGCGGGCACCCATTCCACGCGGAACAGCGAGTCCTGGTGTTGTTGTGCCGCAAGCGGTGCGCCGAACACGATGTTCCGCGCCGACACGACCGGCGAGCCGTTGGTGTCGACCGCGGCGAACTCGCCGTTGCCGAGTTTGATCCGCAGCGTGTCGGCGCCGACCGCGTGCAGGCTGACGTCGTGCCACTCCAGCGGTACCCGGGTTTCCTCGGTGAACCTGGTCGCGCAGTCGAGCAGCGCCGGGTGGACGCCGTAGAACTGGGCGTCCGTGGCGCCTTCCGGCAACGTGACCTCGGCGTAGACCGCGTCGCCGGCCTGCCAGATCCGCTCACCGATCGCCGTCGCACCCTTCGGCGGCCACTCGCTGACCGCGAAACCGGCCCGGTACTCGCCTTCCGCGAGTGTTCCGGTGGCGATCGGGACAAACGGCTGCTCGTCGTTCGGTCGCGTGTAGACGGTCAAGGCGCGCTTTCCGTTGTCCGGCGCGCCGATCCACACCTGCAGCACGCCGGGGGCGAGTGGGCCGGTGATCGTCAGTTCCTCGACCGTGCCGTAGCCGACCTGGTCCGCGGCCCGGAACGCGATCTCCGCGAACGCCGTCTCGGGGAACGCGACCGCGAGCCGGTTGGTGAACACGACGGCGTCCTGCTGGGCGACGGTCATCGCGGCGCCGAGCAGCGGGTGGTCGGCGGGCCCGAGGCCGAGCCCGGACGCGTCGGCGGCCTGGGCCATCGGCGTCGGCCAGTAGTGGTCGTGGTCGAACGCGTAGGTCGGGAGGTCGACGCGCTTCGCGCCGGTGCCGTCGAACGCCGGCGCCCAGTCGACGTGGGTGCCGGCTACGTGGAGCCGGGCGAGCGCGGTGAGCCAGGCGGTGGTCTCGTCGCGGTCCTTGCGCAGCGCGGGGATCGCCCCGTCGACGAGCGCGGACAGCACCCCGTCGGGCCCGATCTCCAGGAACGCGTTGACACCCGCGGCTTCCAGGCTGGTCACGCCGTCGGCGAACCGCACTGCCTCCCGGACGTGCCGGACCCAGTACTCCGGTTCGGCGAGCTCGGCGCCCGCGATCCGCCCGGCCAGGTTGGACACGACGGGGACGCGGGGCGCGGCGAGGTCCAGCGCCGTCACGACGGCGCGGAAGTCCTCCAGCATCGGCTCCATCAACGGCGAGTGAAACGCATGGCTGACCGGCAAACGCTTAGTCTTGCGGCCCTGCGCGGCGAACCCGTCAGCGATCTGTCGGACCGCCTGCTCCTCACCGGCGAGCACCAGCGACCGCGGCCCGTTGATGGCCGCGATGGACACCGCGTCCTTCGTCTCCACCTCGTCCTCGGTGGCTTCGACCGCGATCATCGCTCCCCCGCCGGGCAGCGCCTGCATGAGCGCGGCCCTGGCGTTGACGAGCTTCGCGGCGTCTTCGAGGCTCAGCACCCCGGCAACGTGCGCGGCAGCGATCTCACCGACGGAGTGTCCGCCGACGTAGTCCGGTTCGATCCCGAACGCCTCCGCCAGCCGGAACAGCGCGACCTCGATCGCGAACAACGCGCGCTGCGTGTTCCCGGTCTGGTTCAAGGCCTCGGCGTCGTCGCCCCACATGACCTCGCGGACGTCGACGTGCTCCAGCACGGCGTCGAGCGCCTTCCGGAACACCGGGAACCGCTCGTAGAGCTCCCGACCCATGCCGACCCGCTGCGACCCCTGCCCGGAGAACAGCACCGCCAGCTTCCGCCGACCGGCCTGCCCCTGAGCGATCTCCACTCCGTCCAGCAGCACCGCGCGGTGCTCGAACCGCGACCGCCTCAACAGCGAGAACCCGACGTCGAACGCGTCCGCCTCGACCGCCAGGACCCGTTCGATCTGAGCGCGCAGCGAAGCGGAGGACTTCGCCGAAAAAACGAGCGGGGCCCCCTTGGGGGGACGCGAGGTCCCCACTCCAATCATCTCAGCCGGGTCTGACAATTCCGGCGGGGTCGGCGCGGCCTCCAAGATCACGTGCGCGTTCGTGCCGCTGATGCCGAACGACGAGATGCCTGCACGGGGCACACGGTCCGTGGCGGGCCACGGCGTGTTCTCCTGCAACAGCGACACCGCGCCCGCCGTCCAGTCGACGTGCGTCGAAGGCGCGGTGACGTTGATCGTGCGTGGCAGCAGGCCGTGTCGCAGCGCCATCACCATCTTGATCACACCGGCGGCGCCCGCCGCGGCCTGCGTGTGGCCGATGTTCGACTTGATCGAGCCGAGCAGCAGCGGCGAGGTGCGGTCCTGGCCGTAGGTCGCCAGCAGCGCCTGCGCCTCGATCGGATCGCCCAGCGTCGTGCCCGTGCCGTGCGCCTCCACGGCGTCGACGTCGGCGAACTTGAGCCCGGCCGAAGCCAGCGCCTGACGGATGACGCGCTGCTGCGAGGGGCCGTTGGGCGCGGTCAGGCCGTTGGACGCACCATCCTGGTTGACCGCGGAGCCACGCACGACAGCGAGAACGTCGTGCCCAGCCGCGACGGCATCGGACAGTCGCTCGACCACGAGCACACCGATGCCCTCAGACCATGCGGTGCCATCAGCGGTGTCGGAAAACGGCTTGCAACGGCCGTCACGCGCGAGGCCGTCCTGCAGCGAGAACTCCATGAACGCACCCGGCGCCGACATCACCTGCACACCACCGGCCAGCGCCAAAGAGCACTCGCCGTTGCGCAACGCCTGCACCGCCAAGTGCAACGCGACCAGTGCCGACGAGCACGCCGTGTCGATCGTCATCGACGGGCCTTCCAGCCCCAGCGCGTACGACACCCGGCCGGCGATCACGCTCGGCGAGGTCCCCGTGCCCGAGTACCCCTCCAGCGCCTGCTCGGACGCGAGCATCAGGTGCGCGTAGTCCTGCCCGGAAGCACCGACGTAGACACCGGTCCGCGATCCGCGCAACGCCAGCGGGTCGATGCCCGTGCGTTCCAGCGCCTCCCACGACGTCTCCAGCACGAGCCGCTGGTGCGGGTCCATCGACACGGCCTCCCGCGGCGAGATCCCGAAGAACGCCGGGTCGAACGACGCGATGCCCTCGATGAAGCCGCCCTGCCCGGTCACGGACTGCCCGGCACCGTCGCCGACCAGGTTCTCGTCCCAGCCGCGGTCCGCCGGGAAGCCGGTGATCGCGTCCCGCCCGCCCAGCACCAGCTCCCACAGCTCCTCCGGCGAGGAAACACCACCGGGGAACCTGCAGGCGATGCCGACGATCGCGATGGCCTCGTCGGACACCCGCACCGAGTCCTCGACCTCGGTAGAACCGCCGAAGAGCTCGGCGATCAGGTGCTCCGCCAACG
Organism: Lentzea miocenica; assembly: GCF_033949945.1. Taxonomy (NCBI): domain Bacteria; kingdom Bacillati; phylum Actinomycetota; class Actinomycetes; order Pseudonocardiales; family Pseudonocardiaceae; genus Lentzea; species Lentzea miocenica. Next base: position 82,094 of record NZ_JAXAVW010000007.1, on the reverse strand, counting down.
CTTGCGGCGTCGGGTAGTCGAACACCAGCGTCGCGGGCAACGTCAGCCCCGTCGCGGTACCGAGCCGGTTGCGCAGCTCCACCGACGTCAGCGAGTCGAACCCGAGCTGCCGGAACTCGCGCTCACCGTCGATCGCGTCGGCCGACGCGTGCCCGAGCACCGCCGCCGCCTCGCCGCGCACCAGGTCCACCAGGGTCCTGATCCGCTCAGCCGGTCGAACGTCCTGCAGACCTTGCAACGCAACGGTTCCCTGAACGCGCGCAGCAGTCCGTCGCCCGCCTCGCAAGAGGTTGCGCAGCAGTGGCGGCACCATCGTCGTGCTGGCTCCGGTGATGATCCGCGCGGGCACGACCAGCGGCTCGTCCACCCCGATCGCCGCGTCGAACAGCGCCAGGCCGTGCTCCAGCGAGATCGGCGGCATGGACGACTTCTCCAGCCGCTCCAACGCGGCCGAGTCCATCGTCCTGGTCATGCCGACCTCGGACGTCCAAGCGCCCCAAGCCAACGACACCGCGGGAAGTCCCAACGCGCGCCGATGTTGGGCCAGAGCGTCGAGGAACGCGTTACCAGCCGCATAGTTTCCCTGGCCGGCCGTTCCCAGCACACCGGACACCGACGAGTACAGGACGAAGTGCGCGTCCGGCACCAGCGAGTGCAGGTTCCAGGCCGCGTCCACCTTGGGCCGCAGCACCTTCTCCAGCCGCTCCGGCGTCATCGAGGCGATCACACCGTCGTCCAGCACACCGGCCGTGTGCACGACAGCGGTCACCTTATGTCCATTGAGGACGGTAGCCAACGCGTCCCGATCAGCCACATCGCACGCCGCGATCGTCACGTCCGCGTCCAGCTCCGAAAGCTCCGCCGCACCCGGTGAGTCGAGGCCACGACGGCTCAGCAGCAACAGCTTGCGCACGCCCTGCCCGACGAGATGCCGCGCCAGCTCCGCGCCCAAACCACCCGTGCCGCCGGTGATCACGACAGTGCCTGACGGATCCCAGCCCCTGGGCACGGTGATCACGATCTTGCCGATGTGCTTGGCACGGCTCATGAACCGGAACGCGTCCCGAGCCCGCCGCACGTCCCACGCCGCGATCGGCAGCGGCTTCAGCACACCGCTTTCAAACAGCTCCACGAGCGCGACGAGCATGCGCTGGACGTGGTCGGGGTGCGCCTCACCGAGGTCGAACGGCCGGTAGAAGATGCCCGGCACGTCCTCCCGCAGATCGGTCTTGCCCATTTCCACGAAACGCCCGCCCTCACCGAGCAACCGCAGCGACGCGTCGATGAACTCGCCGGTCAACGCGTTCAGCACGACGTCGACCCGCGGGAACTTCTGCTCGAACGACGTGTCGCGCGAGTTGCCGATGTGCGCGTCGTCGAGGCCGAGCCCGCGCAACACGTCCCACTTGCCCTCGCTCGCGGTCGCGAAGACCTCCGCGCCGAGGTGCTGGGCGACCTGGATCGCCGCCATGCCGACACCACCGGCGCCGGCGTGCACGAGGACCTTGTCCCCCGGCCGCACGTTCCCGAGCTCGATCAACGCGTAGTAAGCGGTGAGGAACACCAGCGGCACCGACGCGCCCTGCTCGAACGTCCAGCCGTCCGGAAGCCTGGTCAGGTAAGGCTCTTCGATGACGCCGACCGGTCCCATGCCGCCGAACAGCAGCCCGAACACCGGGTCGCCGACCTCCAGCCCCTCGACCTCCGGCCCGACCTCGGCGATCACACCCGCGGCCTCCGCGCCGAACGACCCCGCCTCGCCCGGATACATGCCGAGCGCGTTCAACACGTCACGGAAGTTCAGGCCCGCCGCCCGGATCGCGACTCGAACCTGCTTGCCCTGCAACGGTTCTGGCGTCCACGGCGCCAGGACGAGGTTGTCCAGACTGCCCTTCGCGGTGGTGTCGAGACGCCACGGCGTACCGGCCGGCGGCACCAGCGCCGGCCCGGTCTGCAGGCGCGCCAACCGTCCAGCGTGGACGGTGCCGTCGCGGACGATCAGCTGCTGTTCCTCGGTCACCAGCATGCCGGGGGTGAGTTCGCCGCGCTCGTCCAGATCGACGAGCAGGAACTTGCCGGGGTCTTCGGCCTGCGCGGACCGCACGAGTCCCCACGCGGCCGCCGCACCGAGGTCGGTGATCGATTCGTCACCGACCGCCGCGGCACCACGCGTCACGAAGACCACGCGTTCTTCGGCGTTCTGCAAGATCTCCAGCACGCGCTGGGTCGTCTCGTGAACGGCCGCCGCATCCGCGCCACCGTTGATCTCGACGACTCGCGCGTCGATCTCGCTTGCCTCGCCGACCTGCACGGGAACCCAGTCGACGCGGAACAGCGAGTCCTGCACGGGGTTGCTGGGTGCCTTCGTGGACGGCGTCCTGACCACCAGCGACTTCACCGACAGGACAGGCGCGCCCTCGACGTCGACCGCGGTGACCTCGACGGCGTCACCGCCGGTGTGCTTGAGGCGAACGCGCAGCCGTGACGGCCCGATGGCGTGCAGCGACACACCGTTCCACTCGAACGGCAGCCCCTGGCCTGCGCCCTCGACGAACGTGATGGCGTGCAACGCCGAGTCGAGCAACGCCGGGTGCACACCGAACGTCGCGGCGTCATCGACGCTGTCCGGCAGCGCGACCTCGACGAGCACTTCGTCGCCGTGACGCCAAGCCTGCCGCAACCCCTGGAAGATCGGCCCGTAGGCCAGGCCGCCTTCCGCGAGCGTCTCGTAGAAGGCTTCCAGGTCAAGGACTTCCGCGTTGGCCGGCGGCCACTCGCCGGTGTCGAACTCGGCCTGGTGCGGGCCTTCGGCGAGGGTGCCGCCGGCGTGCTGGATCCACTCGTCGGCGTCCGGGTGCTGCGAGTGCACGCTGACCGCCCGGCGCCCGTGATCATCCGGCGCACCGACCCGCACCTGAACGGCGACGGCGTCCCGCTCCGGAAGCACCAGCGGCACGACGATCGTGAGCCCGTCGACGCGATCACAGCCGACCATGTCGCCCGCGCGGATCGCGAAATCGAGGAAACCTGTGCCGGGGAAGAGCACCGCTCCACCGACGACGTGATCGGCGATCCACGGGTGCGTAGCGAGGCTGAGGCGTCCGCTGAGCACGAACTCGTCGGTGCCGGCGACGGCGATGGCCGCGCCGAGCAACGGGTGCCCGCCGGACCGCAACCCGTACGCGGCGGGGTCGCCCGCGCGGCCGCCGACCGTGGCCTTGGGCCAGAACCGCTCGTGGTCGAACGGGTAGGTCGGCAGGGCGATCAGCCGTCCGCCCCGGAGCCACGGAGTCCAGTCAACGTTGATTCCGTCAACGTGTACTTGACCGAGTGCGGTGGCCAGCGCGGCTTGTTCGGTCTTGTTCTTCCTCAGCGTCGGGATCGCGCCGTCGACGAGTGCGGACAGCACCCCGTCCGGCCCGACCTCGAGGAACTTGGTCGCCGGGATCTTCGCGACGTTGTCGGTGAACCGGACGGCGTCGCGGACGTGGCTGACCCAGTACTCGGGATCGGTGACGTCGCCGGTCGCGCTGATCGGGATCTTCGGCGCGCTGAACCGGAGTCCTGCGATCGCACGGCGGAAGTCGTCGAGCATCGGCTCCATCAGCGGCGAGTGGAACGCGTGGCTGACCTTGAGCCGCTTGGTCTTCTCATACCGGCTCGCGATGGCCTCGACCTCGGTCTCGTCGCCCGCGATGACGACGCTCGCAGGCCCGTTGACGGCCGCGATCGACACCTTGCTCGTGAGGTGCCTGCTCACCTCTTCTTCGGTCGCCTGCACAGCGACCATCGCGCCGGTCCGCGGCAACGCCTGCATGAGACTCGCGCGCGCACTGACGAGTTTCGCCGCGTCCTCCAAACTGAGCACGCCCGCGACGTGCGTCGCCGCGATCTCACCGATCGAGTGCCCGGCGAGGTGGGCGGGCCTGATCCCGAACGCCTGAAGCAACCGGTACAGCGCCGTCTGGAACGCGAACAACGCTGGCTGCGTGTACCCGGTCTGGTTGAGCTTCTCCTCGTCGTCGCCCCAGGTGACACCCTTCAACTCGGGGTCGAGGTGCGCGAGCACGTCGTCGAACGCGTCCGCGAACTCCGGGAACCGCGCGTACAACTCCTGGCCCATGCCGAGCCGCTGCGACCCCTGCCCCGAGAACAGCACCGCCAGCGTGTGCTCCCCCGCCACCCCGGTGGCGATCTCCGCGCCCTCGAACAACACCGCCCGGTGCTCGAACAAGGCCCGCGACTTCACCAGCGAGTACGCGACGTCGACCTCCGCCGCCCGCACCGCGCCGATCCGCTCGACCTGCGCCCGCAGCGAAGCCGCCGACTTCGCCGACACCGCCAACGGAATCGATCCCGACTGGGCCCCCCAGGGGGAGTCCGAGGTCCCCACTCCAAGCGTCCCACGAGAGGCCGACAACTCCTGGCCGGCAAGATCGACAACACCCGAGTTGTCCACAGGCGCCGAGTTGTCCACAGATCCCGCGGCAGCGCCCTGACCTGCCGTTGCAGTCGGTACGCTGGAAAATGGGGGGATCCCCGCGGCCGCCGCCTCCAAGATCACGTGCGCGTTGGTGCCCGAGATGCCGAAAGACGAGACGCCCGCGCGCCAAGGCCGGTCGAGCGAAGGCCACGGGGTGTTCTCGGTCAGCAGCGAGACCGCGCCCGCCGACCAGTCGATGTGCGACGACGGCGACGTGACGTGCAGGGTCTGCGGCAGCAGGCCGTGCTGGAACGCCATCACCATCTTGATCACACCCGCCGCACCGGCCGCCGCCTGCGTGTGGCCCAGGTTCGACTTCACCGATCCCAGCCACAGCGGATCGGCACGGTCCTGCCCGTACACGGTCAGCAGCGCCTGCGCCTCGATCGGATCGCCCAGCACGGTGCCGGTGCCGTGCGCCTCCACAGCGTCCACATCGGACGGTGCCAGACCGCCGGACGCAAGCGCTTGCCGGATGACGCGTTGCTGCGAAGGACCGTTCGGCGCGGTCAGCCCGTTCGAGGCGCCGTCCTGGTTGAACGCAGAGCCGCGCACGACCGCCAGCACCGGGTGCCCGGCGGCGACGGCGTCGGAAAGCCGTTCCACGACGAGGATGCCGACGCCCTCGGACCAGCCGGTGCCGTCCGCGGACTCCGAGAACGCCTTGCACAGGCCGTCCGGCGCGAGGCCGCCCTGCCGCGAGAAGCCGGAGAACGACGTCGGCGTCGCCATCACCGTGACGCCACCGGCCAGCGCCAGCGAGCACTCGCCGCCGCGCAACGCCTGCGCGGCGAGGTGCAGCGCCACCAAGGCCGACGAGCACGCCGTGTCGATCGTGACCGCGGGCCCTTCCAGTCCGAGCGCGTAGGAGATGCGCCCGGAGATCACCGAAGCGGCAAGACCGGTTCCGGCGTGGCCTTCCAGGTCCTCGTTGGAGGCCATGACGACGTGCTGGTAGTCCTGCCCGTTCGTGCCGACGAACACGCCGGTGCGCGAGCCACGCAATGATGACGGGTCGACACCCGCACGTTCGACGGCCTCCCATGACGTCTCCAGCAACAACCGCTGCTGCGGATCCATCGCCAGCGCTTCCCGCGGCGAGATGCCGAAGAACGCCGGGTCGAAGTCCGCGACCCCGGTCAGGAACCCGCCGCGCAACGTCGAGCTCTGCAGCGCGGCCAGGTCCCAGCCGCGATCCGCCGGGAAGTCCGACATCGCGTCCTCGCCCGCGACCAGCAGCTGCCACAGGTCTTCCGGCGAGTCGATGCCGTTCGGGAAGTGACAGGCCATGCCGACGATCGCGATGTCGTCGGTGGTCTGCACGACCGAGACGTCGTCAGCCTCGACACCCTCTCCGAGCAACGACGCCAGCAGATGTTCGGCCAGCACCCGCGGTGACGGGTAGTCGAACACCAGGCCGGCGGACAGCGCGAGACCGGTGATCTCGGTGAGCTGGTTGCGCAGTTCGACCGCGGTCAGCGAGTCGAACCCGATGTCGCGGAACGCCTTGTCGCTGGCCACGGCCTCCTTGCCGGAGTGGCCGAGCACCTGCGCGGCGCGCGTTCGGACCAGCTCCAGAACCGGATCGAACCGTTGCGCGGCAGGCAGTTCACGCAGGCTGCGACGCAGTTCGGTGGCGGCCGACTCGCTGTCGCGGCGCGCGGCCGCCAGCTCGTCCAGCACTTCGCGGGCGCCGGGCAACTCGGCCAGCACGGGCGACGGCCGCAGGCTCAGCAACGCGCCGAGCAGCTGCGGGTGGTGGATGTCCGCGATCACGGCGGTAGGCGTGGTCTCCGCCACCACGCCTCGCATCGCCGCGATCGCGAGTTCTGGGTCCAAAGTGGACGCGCCGACCGACTTGATCGTCCGTGCGACGCGTTCCTCGCCCGCCATGCCGTCGCCGGTCCAGGCGCCCCATGCGATCGACGTCGCGGCGAGGCCGTGTTCACGACGTCGCACGGCAATGGCGTCGAGCACGGCGTTCGCGGCCGCGTAGTTGGCCTGGCCTGGGTTGCCGATCGCGCCCGCGACCGACGAGAACAGGACGAACGCGTCCAGTTCCAGCTCGCGGGTCAGTTCGTCGAGCAGGAATGCCGAGGTGACCTTCGCCTGGAACACGTCGGCGAACCGCTCGGGTGTCAGCCCGTCCAGCACGCCGTCGTCCAGCACGCCGGCCGCGTGCACAACGGCTTTGACGTCCGTCGTGAGCACCGCGGCCAGCTCGGCGCGGTTCGCGACGTCACACTTCACGACCTCGACGCCCAGCTCCGCGACGATCTCCGCCGCACCCGGCGCGTCCATGCCGCGGCGGCTCAGCAGCACGACCTTCTCCGCGCCGCGCGCCACGAGGTCGCGTGCGACGTGCTTGCCGAGCGCGCCCGTGCCACCGGTGATCACCACGGTGCCGCGCGGCTGCCACTCCTGAGATGCGCGCGGTGCCACGAGAACACGGCGGCCGAACACGCCCGACGCCCTGACGGCGACCTGGTCCTCGTCGCTCGCCAGCACCGCAGCGAACCGTTGCGCCGCGCGTTCGTCCAGCTCGGCGGGCAGGTCGATCAGGCCGCCCCAGCGGTTCGGGTGCTCCAGCGCGGCCACCCGGCCGAGCCCCCACACGCCGGCCTGCCAGGGATCGCTGACGACGTCCGCGCGCCCGGTCGACACCGCACCACGCGTCACCACCCACAGCGGGGCCATCACGCCCGCGTCGCCAAGAGCCTGGATCAGCGCGGCCGTGCCGGTGATCGACTCGAGTTCACCCTCGCCCACCAACGAAATCACACCGGTGAACGGCTCCTGCGCGAAATCCGCGAGCCGCGACGCCAGGTGCTCACGATCGGCCCGCTCGACGTCGATCCGCGTGACGTCCCCAAGCGTGCTGACCAGCACATCGTCGGCCGGCCCGACCACGAGCCACTTGCCCGATTTCGGAGTGAGACCCGTGATCGGCTGCCAGCTCTCCCGGTGCAGCCACGACTCCACGGTGGACTGCGCCCTGCGCTTGCCGCGCCACGCCGACAACGCCGGCAGCACTCCCGCAAGCGTTTCGCCGTCGAGGTCGAGCGTGGCGGCGAGCGACGCGACGTCCTCCTGCTCGACCGCCGTCCAGAACGCCGCGTCAGCCGGATCCGCGGCCACCACGCCGGTCGCCGCTTCGGGCCAGAAACGCTCGTGCTGGAACGGATACGTCGGCAGATCGACCCCGCGCCCGCCGTTGTAGAAGCTCGACCAGTCAACGTCCACGCCGCTGACATGCAGCCTCGCGAGCGCCGCCAGGAACGCCTTGTGCTCGCCACGATCCTTGCGCAGCAACGGAATCGCTCCGTCCACGAGCGCCGCCAGCACCCCGTCCGGACCGATCTCCAGGAACGCGCTCGCGCCCCGTTCCTCGAGCTTGCCGACGTTCTCGGTGAACCGCACGGTGTCACGGACGTGGCCGACCCAGTACTCGGGGTCGGTGACGTCACCGGTGGTCACGATCGGAATGCTCGGCTCGTTGAACCGGATTCCCGCGATCGCTTCGCGGAACTCGTCGAGCATCGGCTCCATCAACGGCGAGTGGAACGCGTGACTGACGCTGAGCTGCTTGCTCTTACGGCCGTCGAACCTCGCTACGACCGCGCGAACCTCATCTTCGACCCCCGCGATGACCAGCGAATCGGCTGCGTTGATCGCCGCGATGGAGATGCCGGAGGTCAGGTGAGGAACGACCTCGTCCTCGCTGGCCTGCAACGCGATCATCACGCCGCCTTGTGGCAACGCCTGCATGAGTCGCGCGCGTTCGCGGATGAGCATCGCCGCGTCTTCCAGGCTGAACACCCCGGCGACGTGCGCGGCCGCGATCTCACCGATCGAATGCCCGGCCAGCAGCCGCGGGACGACGCCGAACGACTCCGCCAGCCGATACAGCGCCACCTCGATCGCGAACAGCGCGGGCTGCGTGTTGCCCGTCTGGTTCAGCGCCTCGGCGTCCTCACCCCACATGACCTCGCGCACGTTCGCAAGATGCTCGAACACCTCGTCAAGCGCGGCCCTGAACGCGGGGAACTCCTCGTACAGCTCCCGCCCCATGCCCAGCCGCTGCGCGCCCTGCCCGGAGAACACCATGGCGAGCGTCTTCCCCGACGCCTCACCACGAGCCAGTACGTCGCCGTCCACCACCACGGCCCGGTGCTCGAACAACGCGCGTTGGTGCACCAACGAGTACCCGACGTCGAGCGCGTCCCCCTCGACCGCCCGGACCTGCTCGATCTGCGCGTCCAACGCCGCCGCGGACTTCGCCGACACCACCAACGGCACCGCGCTGTCCTGCCGTGCCGCGCTGTCCTGCCGTGCCGCGCTGTCCTGCCGTGCCGCACCGTCCTGCTGCACGGCCGCCACCTGCGGAATCGATCCCGATTGGCCGACCCCCTGGGGGGATCCACCCCCCATCCCAATCATCTCAGGCTGGTCTGACAATTCCTGGCCAGAAGAGGACGGCCCGCTCGGGGCTTCCAAGATCACGTGAGCGTTGGTGCCGGACAGGCCGAACGACGAGACGCCGGCACGGGCCGGGCGGTCCGTCGCAGGCCACGGGGTGTTCGACGTGAGCAGCGAGACGGCGCCCGCGGACCAGTCGACGTGCGTGGAGGGCTCAGTGACGTGCAAGGTTTGGGGCAGCAGGCCGTGCTGGAACGCCAGCACCATCTTGATGATGCCCGCCACGCCCGCGGCAGCCTGGGTGTGGCCGAGGTTCGACTTGATCGCGCCCAGGTAGAGCGGCGCTCCAACACGGTCGCGGCCGTAGGTGGCGAGCAGCGCCTGGGCTTCGATCGGGTCGCCCAGACGCGTGCCGGTGCCGTGCGCTTCGACCGCGTCGACGTCCGAGGTGGACAGACCGGCGTTGGCGAGGGCCTGGCGGATCACGCGTTGCTGCGCCGGGCCGTTGGGAGCGGTCAGACCGTTCGAGGCGCCGTCCTGGTTCACCGCCGAGCCGCGCACGACGGCCAGCACGGCGTGGCCGTTGCGGAGGGCGTCGGACTGGCGTTCGACGACGAGCACGCCCGCGCCTTCAGCCCAGCCGGTGCCCTCGGCGTTGTCGGAGAAGGCACGGCAGCGCGCGTCGGCCGCCAGGCCGCCCTGGGCGTTGAAGCCGGCGAAGTTCATCGGTGTGGACATCACCGTCACGCCGCCGACGAGGGCCAGGGAGGATTCGCCGGACCGCAGTGACTGCGCGGCCAGGTGCAAGGCCACCAAAGAGGAAGAGCAGGCGGTGTCGATCGTGAGGGCGGGTCCCTCGAAGCCGAACGTGTAGGAGAGGCGGCCGGAGATCACCGCGGCGGCGAGGCCGGTCGAGGCGTGGCCCTCGATGTCACCGCGTGCCCGCAGCACGAGGTTCGTGTAGTCCTGACCGTTCGTGCCGACGAAAACGCCGGTCTTCGAGCCGCGCAGAGTCGTGGCGTTGATGCCCGCGCGTTCGACGGCTTCCCAGGCGACTTCGAGCAGCTGGCGTTGCTGCGGATCCATGGCGAGGGCTTCGCGCGGCGAGATGCCGAAGAACGCCGGGTCGAACTCCGCTGCGCCGTAGAGGAAGCCGCCCTCGACGGTGCCGCCGGCGGCCAGCGCGTCCTGCTCCCAGCCGCGGTCGGTCGGGAAGCTCGCGATCGCGTCGGTGCCGTCAGCGAGCAGTCGCCACAGGTCCTCGGGGGTCGAGACGCCGCCGGGGAAACGGCATGCCATGCCGACGATCACGATCGGGTCGTCCGCGTCGGCGCTGCCCTGGGCGGACACGTCGAGATCGGCACCCTCGCCGGTCAACTCGGCCAGCAGGTGCTCGGCCAGCACGAGCGGCGTCGGGTAGTCGAAGATCAACGTCGCGGGCAACGTCAGGCCGGTGGCCAGAGCGATGGCGTTGCGGAGTTCGATCGCGGTCAGCGAGTCGAACCCGAGCGCGCGGAACTCCTTCTCCGCGCCCACCGCGTCGGCGTTGGCGTATCCGATGACCTTCGCGGCCTCAGCGCGCACCACGTCGACGATGATCCGCACGCGCTCGGCGCCGGACAGTCCGCCGAGCTTCGAAAGCAGGCCACCGGCCACGATCTCGCGCGCGGCCGTGCGCCTGCCCGCTCGCACCAGGCCGCGCATGATCGCGGGAACGTCGCCTTGCCCGGCACCACCACCGGACGCGAGCGGGACCAGCAACGACTCGTCCGAGCCCACGGCGGCGTCGAACAGGGCAAGACCCTGTGAGACCGACAGCATCGGCATCCGGCGCAGGTCGCTTTCGTCCAAAGTGGACGTCATGCCGGTGTCCCAGGCGCCCCAGGCCAGCGACAGCGCGGGCAAGCCGAGTCCGCGGCGGTGAGCCGCGAGCGCGTCGAGGAATGCGTTGGCCGCGGCGTAGTTGCCCTGACCCGCCGCGCCCATCACGCCCGACACCGACGAATACAGGACGAGCTGTGCGTCACCGGCGAGCTCGTGGAGGTTCCACGCGGCGTCGACCTTCGGGCGCATGACGGCGGAAAGCCGTTCGGGCGTCAGCGAACCGATCACGCCGTCGTCCAGCACACCGGCGGTGTGGATGACGGCAGCCAGTCGCACGCCGTCCAGCAGACTGGCGACCGCAGCGCGTTCCGTGACGTCGCACGCCTTCACGTCGACGTCCGCACCCAGGGCGATCAGCTCGTCGCGCAGGTCGGCGGCGCCGGGAGCGTCAAGTCCGCGGCGGCTGACCAGCAGAAGCTTGCACTGGCCGCGCGTCGCGAGGTGGCGCGCGAGAACGGCACCGAGGCCGCCCGTTCCGCCGGTGATCAGCACCGTGCCAGCGGAATCCCAGTCGCGCGCAACACTTCCGGTCGCGCGCGCCAACCTACCGGCGAACACCTCACCCGCGCGCACGACGACCTGGGTCTCCCCCGCGTCGATCAGCCCGCCGAGTCCGTGCAGCAGTGCTTCCGACTCGGGCGCGTCATCGAGGTCGACGAGCAGGAACCGGCCGGGGTCCTCGGTCTGCGCGGACCTCACCAGGCCCCAGACCGCACCAGCCGCGACGTCGTCGCCGGTGACGGCGCCGCGCGTGACGAAGATCAGCTTTCCGGTGGCGCTCTGGAGCGTGCTCAGGGCTTCCGCTGCCAGCGTGTGCGCGGACTCCGGCGACGGCTCGCCTGCGACGTGCACAACCGTTGCGCCGCCTGGCGTGTAGGTGACGGGCACCCAGTCGAGGCGGAACAACGAGTCGACGCCGGTCTGCCCGGCCAGTTCGCCGAGCGGTTCAATCACGACCTTGTCCGCAGCCAGCACCGGGTCACCGGCGACGTCGACCGCGGTCAGCGTGAGCCCACCGTCCACAGCGGACAGCTTCACCCGAACGACCTCCGCGCCGTTCGCGTAAAGAGAAACGCCGTGCCAGTGGGCGGGAACGCCTTCGGTGCCGATGATCGCGGCGGCGTGCGTCGCGGCGTCGAGCAGCGCCGGGTGAACACCGAAGCCCTTCGCGTCAACGGGCAACGCGACCTCGGCGAACACCTCCTGCCCCCGCCGCCAGGCCGCGCGCAGCCCCTGGAACGCTGACCCATAAGGCGTTTCGTCGTAGAAGCCGTCGAGGTCGACGACCGTCGCACCCTTCGGTGGCCACTCGGTGTCCAGCACCCGCGGTGGAACGCCCTGTCCGAGAACACCGTTCGCGTGCTCGACCCACTCTTGGGCGCCTCGCCGTGCGTGGAACCGGAATGCGCCGTCCCGCCCGACCTGGAACTGCACCTGCACGGCACCGCTGTCCGGCAACACCAGCGGCGCGACCTGTGTGAACTCCTCGACGCGCTCGTGGCCCGCGAGGTCCGCGGCGCGGAAGGCCAGCTCGAGCACGCCCGCGGTCGGGAACACGACGTGGTCGGCGAGCCACGAGGTCCTGGTCAGCGTGCCGGTGAGGATCAGCTCGCCGGAGCCCGCGACGGTCATCGCGGCGCCGAGCAGCGGGTGGTCCGCCGGGGTCAGGCCGAGTCCGGCGGCGTCACCGGCGCTCACCGACACCGACGGCCAATAGCGTTCGTGCTGGAACGCGTAGGTGGGGAGGTCGACGCGCTTGCCGTTGGGGTAGAACGGTTTCCAGTCGACACTGACGCCCGCGACGTGCAGGCGGGCGAGCGCGGTGACGAACGCGGTGCGCTCGTCCCGGTCCTTGCGCTGAGCCGGAATCGCCTGCTCCACCAGCGCGGACAGCACGCCGTCGGGGCCGATCTCCAGGAACGTCCTGTCGCCCAGGCCGGTCACAGCGTCGTGGAACCGCACAGCGTCCCGCACGTGGCGCACCCAGTGCTCGGGGTTCGTGACGTCGCCGACCATCGGGATTTCGGGGCTGTGGAACGTGATGCCGCCGATGGCTTCACGGAAGTCGTTGAGCATCGGGTCCATCAGCGGCGAGTGGAACGCGTGACTGACGCTCAGCTGCTTGGACTTGCGATCGGCGAAGTGAGCGGCGACCGCGCGTGCTTCCTTCTCCACGCCCGCGATGACGATGCTCTCCGGCCCGTTGATCGCGGCGATGGACACGCCCGACGTCAGGTGCGGGGTGACCTCATCCTCGGTGGCCTGCAGCGCGATCATCACGCCGCCTGCTGGCAGCGCCTGCATGAGCCGGGCTCGTGCGGTGACGAGTGTCGCGGCGTCCTCGAGGGTCAGCACGCCCGCGACGTGCGCGGCGGCGATCTCACCGATCGAATGGCCGGTGACGTGCGCGGCGGCGACGCCGTAGGACTCCAGCAGCCGGTAGAGGGCCACCTCGAACGCGAACAGCGCGGGCTGCGTGTTGCCCGTCTGGTTCAGCGCTTCCTCGTCGCCCCACATGACGTCGCGGAGGCCCGGCTTGAGGTGGCTGAGCGCGGCGTCGAACGCCTCGCGGAACACCGGGAAGGCCTCGTACAGCCCTTTGCCCATGCCGACGCGCTGAGCACCCTGCCCGGAGAACAGCAACGCGAGCTCGGTCCGCCGTGCGAAGCCTCGCGCGATCTCGGTGCCGCCCAGCAACACTGCCCGGTGCTCGAACAACGCGCGCGTGGTCGCCAACGAGAAACCAACGTCCACGGCCTCACCGCCGAGCGCGCGGACCCGTTCGATCTGCGCCGCGAGAGAGTCCTCCGACTTCGCCGACACCAGCCACGGCACCGAGTTGTCCACAGGCGCCGAGTTGTCCACAGATTGCTCTGCGACCCCTTGACCAGCATTTTCGTCCGGTACGCTGGAAATTGGGGGGATCCCCGGCGCCCCCTCCAAGATCACGTGCGCGTTGGTGCCGGAAACGCCGAACGACGAGACGGCGGCGCGAGGAACGCGATCCGCAGCGGGCCACGCGACGGCCGTCGTCGCCAGTTCGACGGAGCCCGTGGTCCAGTCGACGTGGGTGGACGGGCGCGAGACGTGCAGCGTGGCGGGCACGACGCCGTGGCGCATCGCCTGGACCATCTTGATGATGCCCGCGATGCCGGCGGCGGCCTGCGTGTGGCCGAGGTTCGACTTGACCGAGCCCAGCAGCAGCGGCGAAGGACGATCGGCGCCGTAGGTCGCCAGCAGGCTGCGCGCCTCGATCGGGTCGCCGAGCGGTGTACCGGTGCCATGCGCTTCGACGACGTCCACTTCAGCGGCGGACAGACCCGCGCGGTCTAGTGCGGCGCGAATTACCCGTTGCTGCGCACGGCCGTTCGGAGCGGTGAAGCCGTTGGAGGCGCCATCGGAGTTGACCGCGGAACCGCGCACGACCGCGAGCACCGGGTAGCCCAACGACACGGCGTCAGACAGCCGCGCCAATGCGAGCACGCCAACGCCCTCGGACCAGCCGGTGCCGTCGGCGTCGTCGGAGAAGGCCTTGCAACGACCGTTGCGGGCGAGTCCGCCCTGGCGCGAGAACTCGACCAGCGAGCCGGGCGTGCACATGACGTTCACGCCGCCGGCCAACGCCAACGAACACTCCCCCGCGCGCAAGGCGTGCACGGCCAAGTGCAACGCGACCAACGACGACGAACACGCCGTGTCGACGGTCAGCGTGGGGCCTTCGAGGCCGAGCGCGTAGGAGATGCGGCCGGACTCGGCGGAGGCCGCGATGCCCGTGCCGACGTCGCCGGTCGCGTCGTCGAGGCCGCGGATCAGCAGGTGCTCGTAGTCCTGGCCGTTGGTGCCGATGAAGACGCCCGTGCGCGAGCCGCGCAACGACGTCGGGTCCAGGCCCGACCGTTCCAGGGCCTCCCACGAGGTCTCCAGCAGCAAGCGCTGCTGGGGGTCCATCGTCACGGCCTCGCGCGGCGATATGCCGAAGAACGCCGGGTCGAAGTCCGCGATCCCGTGCAGGAAGCCGCCCTGCACGGACACGCTGTGGCCGCGTTCGTCAACCCCGCCGCCGAGCAACGCCTCGACGTCCCAGCCGCGGTCGGCCGGGAAGCCGGTGATCGCGTCACGACCGGACGACACCAGCTCCCACAGGTCCTCCGGCGAGCTGATGCCGCCGGGGAAGCGGCATGCCATCCCGATGATCGCGATCGGTTCGGTGGCGGCCGCGACGAGCTGCCGGTTCTGCTTGCGCAGCCGCTCCGCCTCCTTCATCGCGGCGCGGAGGGCCTCGACAACCTTCTCGCTGGAGGTACTCATTCATCAGCTCCGTCAGTCCAGCCGGACACGGTCATCCCGCGAGCAATTGCAGCAGCCAAAGCGGTAGCGAATTCCTCAGAAATCCCGGGAACGACGAAACGGCCGGCCGCCCCCGGAGGAGCAGCCGGCCGTCACAGATCCGACCTCAGTCGGCCTGGCCGTCGAGCGCGGCCTGGATCAGGTCGTCGACGCTCATCCCGTCGATGTCCTCGTCGTTCGCTGCCGCCGTTCCCTTGCCGATGAGCTGCATCAACGGCTCCAGCACGCCGATCTCGCGCAGCTGGGCGAGCGGCACCCGCGCCAGCAGGTCGCGGATCTCCGTCTCCTCCGACAACACGGAGTCGGCGGGGATCAGCTCGGTCAGCACGTGCGTCGCGAGCTCCTCCGGTGACGGGTGGTCGAACACCAGCGTCGACGCCAATGCCAGCCCGGTGGCGGCGTTGAGCTGGTTGCGCAGCTCCACCACCGCGAGAGAGTCGAAGCCGAGGTCGCGGAACGGCCGGTCTGGGCGCACGGCGTCGACGTCAGCCTGTCCGAGCACCTCGGCCGCCCGCGTCCGCACCAGGTCCAGCACCTCGTCGAACCGTTTCGCCGCGGGCAGCGCCAGCAGCTTCTCCCGGAACGCGCCTTCGGCGACCGGCGCTTCCACCGCGGCTTCGGCAGCCAGCTCCCGCAGCAACGGGTTCGGTCGGAACCCACCGGAGAACCTGCCCTTGTCCACCGCCGCGACCACCGCGGTCGGCAGACCCTCGCCGACGAGCTGTCGAAGCGCTGCACATGCCAGGACCGGGTCCATCGAAGCGATTCCGGCGCGTTTGGCGTTGGCCAGCGCGTCCTCGGTGTCGGCCATGCCGCCGCCACCCCAGGCGCCCCAAGCGATCGACGTCGCCGCGAGCCCCTGGCCGCGCCGGCGATCGGCCAGCGCGTCGAGCATCGCGTTCGCCGCCGCGTAGTTCGCCTGGCCGGGGCTGCCGACCGATGACGACGCGGAGGAGAACAGCACGAACGCGTCCAGGTCGGAGGTCAGCTCGTCCAGCAGCAGCGCCGAGGTGACCTTGCTGCGGAAGACCGCCTCGAACCGTTCCGGCGTCATCTTGTCCAGCACGCCGTCGTCGATGACGCCCGCGGTGTGCACGACGCCCGTCAACGGTTGCGGGATCGAGGAAAGCAGCGCCTGCAACGACTTCCGGTCCGCCACGTCACACGCCGCGATCGTGACGTCGACGCCCAGGCCGACCAGCTCCGAGCGCAACTCGTCGGCTCCCGGCGCGTTCACCCCGCTGCGGCTGACCAGCACCAAGTGTTCGGCGCCGTGCTGCGCGAGCATCCGAGCCACGTGACCGCCGAGCGCACCGGTGCCACCGGTGATCAGGACCGTGCCGCGCGGCTGCCAGTCCTGCGCCGGAACAGCTGCCGGAGCCGCGACAAGGCGCCGTCCGAACAGGCTGTTCGCCCGCACCGCGACCTGGTCCTCGCCGTCGAGTCCGGAAAGGACGGACGTGAGGCCGTTCGCGACCCGGTCGTCGATCACCGACGGCAGGTCGACCAGACCGCCCCAGCGCTCCGGGTGCTCCAGCGTGACGACCCGGCCGAGGCCGTGGATCGCGGCCTGCGTCAGGTCCTCGAACGCCGTGCCGTTGACGGCAGCGCCGTCGCGGGTGACGCACCACAGCGGCGCGTTGATGCCCGCGTCGCCGAGTGCCTGGATCAACGCGGCGGTCAGCAACACACCGGCGGGCGCGCTGCCCTCCCCCGCGTCGGCACGTCCGAGCAGCGACAGCACACCGGCGAACGACGTGCCCAACGACCGCAGTTCGTCCGCGATCGCCTCACGGTTCGGTGCAGCGACGTCGACCCGCACGACGCTGACACCGAGCGAGTCGATGACCGCGTCACTCCAGTCGTCCGGCCCGGCCGTCACCGCGAGCCACGTACCGGTCAGTTCGCCGGACCTGGTGGCGTCCAACGGCTTCCACGTGATCCGGTGCCGCCAGCTGTCGACCAGCGCGAGGTCGGCGCGCTGCTTGCGCCAGTCCAGCAACGCCGGCAGCACCTGCGACAGCGCGTCGGTGTCGACGCTGAGCACGTTCTGCAGCGACCCGAAGTCCTCGCCCTCGACCGCGGCCCAGAACGCCGTGTCGTCACCGGACGAGACAGCGGGCTTGGCGGAACCGGCCATCGTCGACGGCCAGAACCGCTGGTGCTGGAACGCGTAAGTCGGCAGCGTGATCTTGCGGCCGGCACCGAAGAACTCGGCCCAGTCGACTTTGATGCCACGGGTGTGCAGGCGGGCGAGCGCCGAGACGATCGACTGTTCCTCGTCGCGGTCCTTGCGCAGCACCGGAACACCGCCGTCGACCAAGCCGGACAGCGTCGCGTCCGGGCCGAGCTCGACGAACGTCGTGACGCCGCGTTCGGTGAGCGTCCGCGCGTTGTCCGCGAACCGCACCGCTTCCCGCACGTGCCGGACCCAGTACTCGGCGCTGGTCACGTCACCTTCCGCCACCACAGGAATCCGCGGCTGGTGGAACGTCAGGGACTCCACAGTGGACCGGAACTCGTCGAGCATCGGGTCCATCAGCGGCGAGTGGAAGGCGTGCGAGACGCGCAACCGCTTCGACTTCCAGCGTTCGGCGATCGCGATCACCGCGTCCTCCGGCCCGGCGATGACCACCGAGTCAGGACCGTTGACCGCCGCGACCACCACGCCGTCGGTGAGGTGCGGCAGCACGACGTCCTCGCTGGCCTGCACCGCGACCATCGCACCGCCTTCGGGCAGCGCCTGCATCAGCGCCGACCGCACGGTCACGAGCTTCGCCGCGTCCTCCAGGCTGAGCACGCCGGCGACATGGGCCGCCGCGATCTCGCCGATCGAGTGGCCCGCCAGGAAGTCCGGCTTGAGACCCCACGACTCGACCAGGCGGAACAGCGCGACCTCAATGGCGAACAGCGCGGGCTGCGTGTTGCCGGTGAGGTTCAGCGCGTCCTGGTCGTCGCCCCAGACGACGTCCGCGAGCGCCGGTTCGAGGTGGCTGAGGACCTCGTCGAACGCCGCCGCGAACACCGGGAACCGGCCGTGCAGCGAGCGTCCCATGCCGATCCGTTGCGAACCCTGACCCGCGAACAGGAACGCGAGCTTGCCGGAGCGCGCCACCTCGTCCCTGATCACCAGCGGGTTCCGCACGTCAGCGGCAAGGGCGGCCAACGCGTCGGTCAGTTCGTCACGGCTGCCGGCCAGCACGACCGCGCGCTGGTCGAACGACGCCCGCGTGGTGGCCGCGGAACGGGCGATGTCCGCCAGGTCCGCGTCCACGTCGAGCAGGCGCGCGGCCTGGTCACGCAGGGCGGCCGGGGTACGGCCGGACACCAGCACCGGAACCACTCCAAAGTTGTCCACAGATCGCTCAGCGGCCCCTTGACCAGCGATTTCATCCGGTACGCTGGAAAATGGGGGGATCCCCGGCGGGCCTTCCAAGATCACGTGGGCGTTGGTGCCGCTGGCGCCGAAGGACGACACCGCGGCCCGCCGTGCGCGGTCCACCGAAGGCCAGTCCGTGCGTTCCTGCAGCAGCCGGACCGCGCCGGTGCTCCAGTCGACGTGCGAGGACGGCGTATCGGCGTGCAGGGTCCTGGGCAGCTCGCCCGCCCGCATCGCCATCACCATCTTGATCACGCCCGCGACACCGGACGCGGCCTGCGTGTGCCCGATGTTCGACTTGACCGCGCCGAGCAGCAGCGGCGCCGAGCGGTCCTGCCCGTAGACGTTCAGCAGGGCCTGCGCCTCGATCGGGTCGCCGAGCTTGGTGCCGGTGCCATGCGCTTCGACGGCGTCCACATCGGACGGTCGCAGCCCGGACGCGGCCAGCGCCTGCCGGATAACGCGCTGCTGGGCCGGCCCGGACGGGGCGGTGAGGCCGTTGGACGCGCCGTCGGAGTTGATCGCCGAACCGCGCACGACCGCGAGCACTTCGTGGCCGTTCCGCTGAGCGTCCGAAAGCCGTTCCAGAACCAGCATGCCGACGCCCTCGGCCCAGCCCGTGCCGTCCGCGTTGTCGGAGAACGCCTTGCAGCGCCCGTCTTCCGACAACGCGCCCTGAGCACTGAACTCGATGAACCCGACCGGTGTCGACATCACGCACACACCGCCGGCCAGCGCCATCTCGCATTCGCCCGTGCGCAGCGCCTGGGCGGCGAGGTGCAGCGAGACCAGCGACGACGAACACGCGGTGTCGACCGAGACCGTCGGGCCCTGCAGTCCGAACGTGTAGGCGAGACGGCCGGACAGCAGCGACGCGGACTGCGCGGTCTGCCACTCCAGGCCGGTCTCCTCCGGCGACGGCCGGTACTCGCCGCTGCCGCCACCGACGAACACGCCGGTGAGCGAGCCGCGGATCGACGCCGGGTCGACACCCGCCCGTTCCAGCGCTTCCCAGGCCGTCTCGAGCACGATGCGCTGCTGCGGGTCCATGACCATCGCTTCACGCGGCGAGATCGAGAAGAAGTCCGGGTCGAAGTTCGGGACGTCGTAGAGGAAACCACCGCTGCGGGTGACGCTCTGTCCACTGTAGAGAGTGGTGAGGTCCCAGCCGCGATCGGCGGGGAAGTCCCCGATCGCGTCGCGGGCGTCGAGCAGCAGCTTCCACAGGTCTTCCGGCGACCGCACGTCACCGGGGTAACGGCAGGCCATGCCGACGATCGCGATCGGCTCGTCCGTGGTCGCCCTGACCGTGTACTGGATTTCGTCCGCGCCGCCGAGGAGTTCGGTGAGCAGGTGCTCGGCGAGCTCGTTCGGCGTCGGGTAGTCGAACACCAGCGTCGCGCTCAGCTGCAGGCCCGACTCGGTCTGGATCTGGTTGCGCAGGTCGACCGCGGTGAGCGAGTCGAAACCGAGGTCGCGGAACGGGACGTCCGGCTCGATCGCGCTGGTTCCGTTGTGGCCGAGGACCAGTGCCGCCTTCTCGCGAACGAGAGTGAGCAGCGCTCCGTGGCGTTCGTATTCGGGCAGCTTGAGCAGCGTCTGCTGGAGAAGCGGTTCGGCGGCGGGCTTCTGCTGCTCGAACTGGCTGAACAGCTTGTTGGGCTGCTGGAAGGTGTTCCAGTCGACGTTCGCGACGACGACGTTCGTCCGTCCACTCGCGACAGCCTGACGCAGGGCCGCGATGGCGTTCGGGGCGTCGAGGACCGGGATGCCGCTCATCCGCAGGTGCGCGGTCATGCTCTGGTCGGTCGTGCCCTCCCACGGTGCGTACGCGATGGAGGTCGCCTTGAGGCCGCGTGCTTTCCGCTGCCGCGCGAACTCCTCGACGATCGCGGAGTGGGCGGCTTGTTGTTGCTGTCCGCGGAAACCCCATGTGCCGGCGACCGAACCGAAGATCACGAACGCTTCCAGTTCGCGGTCACCCAGCTGCTCGTCGAGTTCCTTCAGGGAGTCGATGCCGCCGAGGTGGATCACCGCGGTGACGTCGTCGTCGAGCGTGTCGGTCGTGTCGATCAGGCTTCGGAGCTGCTCGCCCATCGAGCCGTCGGCGCCGACGAGGAGGACCTTGCCGGTCGGGTTCCACGGTGTGGTGGCCTCGATGCGGCGCAGGCGTGGGACGAACACGCCGTCGCCGCGGAAGGTGACTTCCCGCTCTTGAACAGGGATCGCCCACGTGTCGGTTTCGACGCGGATCAGGCCGCCCCAGCGTTCCGGCTGCTCGAGTGCCGCGACACGACCTTCGCCCCAGACGGCGGGTTCGTTGCTCACGCACCACAGCGGGGCCGTGATGTTGTTGTCCGCCAGGGTGTTCAGGATCTCGAACGGGCTGGTGCCGCCGATGGAGATGACACCGCGGTAGTCGCCCGGCACGAGTTCCGTGACCGCTTCTCCGGCGAACCCGGCCGCGTCGCCGAGGACGAGCCAGGTGCCCTCGGTCGTGGTGGGGACGTTGTGCTGCTCCCACACCACCTCGTACAGCCAGTCGTCGGCGACGGACTTCGGCGTGGTCGTCGGCCAGTAGCGCTCGCGCTGGAACGCGTACGTGGGCAGCGGGATCCTGCGCGCTCCGGTGCCCGCGAAGTACTGCTGCCAGTCGATGTCGGCGCCCCGGACGTGCAGGGTGCCGAGCGCGAGGGCGAACGCGCTGACCTCGTCGCGGTCCTTGCGTTGCGTCGCAACGGCTCCGTCGACCATCGCGGCGAGCACGCCGTCCGGGCCGATCTCGACGAACGTGTCGACGTTGCCCAGGCTCTGGACGTTGTCGTGGAAGCGGACGGTGTCGCGGACGTGGTTCACCCAGTAGTCGGCGGTCGTGACGTCACCGGTGGTGGCGATCGGGATCCGCGGCTGGTTGAAGGTGATGGTGGCGATCGCGGCGCGGAAGTCGTCAAGCATCGGGTCCATCAGCGGCGAGTGGAACGCGTGACTGACGGTGAGCTGCTTGGTCTTCTCGAACTTCTTGGCGATCTTCGCGACCGCGGCCTTGTCGCCGGCGATGACGATCGACCGGGGTCCGTTGACCGCGGCGATCGATACCTTCTTGGACTTGCCGATCTGCTTCGCGACTTCTGCTTCGGTGGCGAGGATGGAGACCATCGCGCCACCGGCCGGGAGTGCCTGCATGAGTCGCGCGCGGGCCGTGACGAGTTTCGCGGCGTCTTCGAGGGTCAGCACGCCGGCGATGTGCGCGGCCGCGATCTCGCCGATGGAGTGGCCGGCGACGTGGTCAGGCAGGACGCCGAGGCTCTGGACGAGCCGGGCGAGCGCGACCTCGATCGCGAACAGCGCGGGCTGGGTGGTGCCGGTCTGGCTGAGCTGCTCCTCGTCCTCGCCCCAGATGATGTTCCTGAGGTCCGGGTCGAGGTGCGCGAGGACCTCGTCGAAGGCTTGCTTGAACGTCTCGAAACGCTCGTACAGCTCGCGGCCCATGCCGAGGTGCTGCGAGCCCTGGCCGGTGAACAGGAACGCCGTCGTGCCCGACTTGCGCGCCACGCCGTTGGCGACCTCTGCGCCGTCGATGAGCAACGCCCGATGCGCGAACTGCGCGCGCGTGGTCGCCGCCGAGAACGCCAGGTCCAGCTGATCGGCGTCGACCGCGCGAAGCTGGTCGATCTGAGCGCGCAGAGCATCGGAGGACTTCGCCGAAACAACGACGGGGGCCCCCTTGGGGGGACGCGAAGTCCCCACTCCAATAGTCCCACGGGAGGCTGACAGTTCTGGGGTGCGGAGATCGACAACAGCCGGGTTGTCCACAGGCGCCGAGTTGTCCACAGATTCCGCGGCGGTGCCCTGACCAGCGGTTTCGTCCGGTACGCTGGAAATTGGGGGGATCCCCGAGCCCGGCGCTTCCAAGATCACGTGGGCGTTGGTGCCGGAGAGGCCGAATGCGGAGATGCCCGCGCGTCGGGGGCGGCCCGCGGCAGGCCAGGTCGTGTTCTCGGTGAGCAGCGTGACCGGGCCTGAGGTCCAGTCGACGTGTGAGGTCGGGGAGTCGACGTGGAGGGTGCGGGGCAGCACGCCGTGGCGCATCGCCTCGACCATCTTGATGACGCCCGCGACACCGGCCGCCGCTTGGGAGTGGCCGATGTTCGACTTCACCGAGCCCAGGTAGAGCGGTTCGGAGCGGTCGGCGAACGTGGACAGCAGCGCCTGGGCCTCGATCGGGTCGCCCAGCGTCGTGCCGGTGCCGTGTGCTTCCACGGCGTCGATGTCACGCACGGACAAACCAGCGTCCGCGAGAGCGCGACGGATCACCCGCTGCTGCGAGGGGCCGTTCGGGGCGGTCAGGCCGTTGGAGGCGCCGTCGGAGTTGACGGCAGAGCCGCGCACCAAAGCAAGGACCTCGTGGCCGTTCGCCACGGCGTCGGACAGGCGTTCGAGCACGAGGATGCCCGCGCCCTCGGACCACGCTGTGCCGTCAGCGCCGTCCGCGAAGGCCTTGCAGCGGCCGTCGGGGGCGAGTCCGCCCTGGGTCGTGAACTCGACGAACGAGTCGGGGCTCGACATGACCGAGACGCCGCCGGCGAGAGCGAGAGAGCACTCACCGGAGCGGAGCGCGCGCATCGCCCAGTGCATGGCGACCAACGACGACGAGCACGCCGTGTCGATGGTGACCGCGGGTCCTTCGAGGCCGAGGACGTAGGAGAGGCGGCCGGACATCACCGACGCGGTGTTGCCGGTGGCGAGGTAGCCCTGGATGTCCGGGTCGACGCAGCGGCGCAGGACGTTCTCGTAGTCCTGACCGTTCGTGCCGACGAACACGCCGGTCGCGGTGCCCTTCAGCGACAGCGGGTCGATGCCGGTGCGTTCGATGGCCTCCCAGGCCGTTTCGAGGACCAGGCGCTGCTGCGGGTCCATCGCGAGCGCTTCCCGCGGCGAGATGCCGAAGAAGTGCGCGTCGAAGTCCGCGACACCGTTGAGGAAACCTGCTTCCAGCGACGCCGACGCACCGGCGCCCAGTGCGGCCAGGTCCCAGCCGCGGTCGGGCGGGAACGTGCTGATGCCGTCGCCGCCGCTCGACACGAGCTCCCAGAACGCTTCCGGTGACGTCACGCCGCCGGGGAAGCGGCAGCCGATGCCGACGATCGCGATCGGGTCGTCGTCGACCCGCTTGGCCACCACTTCCGTCGGCACGTCGCCGACCTCGCCCAGCAGGAACTCTGCCAGGTCGTACGGCGTCGGGTAGTCGTAAAGCAGCGAGGCGGGCAGCGTCAGTTCGGTTGCGGCCTGCAGGCGGTTGCGCAGCTCCAGCGTCGTGAGCGAGTCGAAGCCGAGGTCGAGGAACGCGCGGTCCGGGTCGACGTCGGAAGCGTTGCCGTGGCCCAGAACCGCGGCGATCTGGCCGCGCACCAGGTCCAGCACCGCGCGGTTGCGTTCGGCCTTCGACAGGCCGGCCAACGCCTTGCGGAACTGCGGCTGGTCGGCTTCCACGACCTTTTCGGTGGTGTGGAAGCGCTTGACCTCCGGCAGGTCAACGACCAGCGGCGCCGGGCGCAGGCTCGCGAGGGCGGGCAGGAACCGTTCCCAGTCGATCTCCGCGACCATCACGGCGGCGTCGCCGTGTTCGATGGCCTGCTTGAGTGCCTGCAAGGCAAGTGCGGGCTCCATCGGCGTGAAACCGCCGCGCTTGAGGCGTTCCGCGACGCCGCCCGCGACCGCCATGCCGGACTCGCCCCACGGGCCCCATGCCACTGAGGTGGCGGGAAGTCCTTGCAGGCGGCGGTGTTCGGCGAAGGTGTCGAGGAAAGCGTTGGCCGCGGCGTAGTTGCCCTGGCCCGCGCCGCCGATGACGCCCGCGGTCGACGCGAAGAGCACGAACGCGTCGAGGTCGTGCGTGAGTTCGTGGAGGTTGCGGGTCGCGTGGACCTTGGCGCGCAACAGGTTCGTGAACGACGTGGCGTCCATCGACTCGACGAGGCCGTCCTCGACGACGCCGGCCGCGTGGAAGACCGACGTGACCGGGTGCTCGGCGAGAAGTGTTTCGAGAGCTTGCCGGTCGGCGACGTCGCAGGCCTTGACGATCACGCGCGGGTCGTCGAACTCGGCGGTGCCGGTGCGGCTGACCAGGACGACCTGCTCGGCGTCGTGGTCGAGCAGCCAGCGCGCGACCTGTTTGCCGATCGCGCCCGTGCCGCCGGTGACGAGCACGCGGCCCGGCCGGTAGTCGCGGTGCAGCGCGCTCGGGGTGCTGTGGACGAGGCGGCGGCCGTAGACGCCGGACGGCCGCACCGCGACCTGGTCCTCGCCCGTACCGGCCAGCACGCCTGGGATGCGGCGCGCGGTGTTCCAGTCGAGCTGGGAGGGCAGGTCGATCAGGCCGCCCCAGCGCTTCGGGTGCTCCAGCGCGATCACGCGGCCGAGACCCCACACCGTGGAGAGATCAGGGTTGAGGATCTGCTCGCCGCCGCCCACCGACACCGCGCCGCGCGTCGCCACCCACAGCGGGGCGTCGACTCCGGCGTCGCCGAGTGCCTGCACCACAACGGAAGTGCGGACCAGCGCGGCCTCGGCGTCGATGTTCAGCGCCAGCAGTGACAGCACACCGGCGTAGTCGCCACGGACCTGCTCGGCGAGCTGTGCACGGCTGTGGGCCGCGTCGACCACCACCGTTTCGACGCCGAGCGCCTCGATCAGTTCGGACGCGTCGTCGTTGGTGAGGACCAGCCACGGACCGGTGAGGGTGGACCGGGCGGTGATCGGCTTCCAGGTGACCGCGTAGCGCCAGGAGTCCACAGTGGATTGCTGTTTGCGGGAACGCCACTGTGCCAGCGCGGTGAAGTCCTCGCGTTCGACCGCGGCCCAGAACTCGTCGTCGACGAAGTCCCCGTCCTGGTCGGTCGCGGTGACGGGTTCGGGCCAGAAACGCTGGTGCTGGAACGGATAGGTCGGCAGTTCAACCTCGGCGTCGGCGCCCGCGAAGTAGGCGGACCAGTCGACGGTCGTGCCGCGGACGTGAAGGCCGGCCAGCGCGGTCAGCAGTGTGCCGACCTCGTCGCGGTCGCGGCGCAGCGCCGGGACCAGCACGGCTTCCTCGGTGAGCGATTCCTGGGCCATGCCGGACAGCACGCCGTCCGGGCCGAGTTCCAGGAACGCCCGCACGCCAAGGCTTTCCAGCTGGGTGACCTTGTCGGCGAACCGCACGGCCTCGCGAACGTGCCGCACCCAGTGCTCCGGGTCCGTGACGTCATCCGCGATCACTGGGATCGACGGCTTGCCGAACTGGACGCCGCTGATCGCCGCGCGGAAGTCGTCGAGCATCGGTTCCATCAGCGGCGAGTGGAACGCGTGGCTGACGGTGAGGCGCTTGGTCTTGTCGAAACGGTTCGCGATCGCTTCGGCCTCGGCCTCGTCGCCCGCGATGACGATGCTCGTGGGGCCGTTGATCGCGGCGATCGAGACGCGGTCGGTCAGCAGCGGGGTGATGACGCTTTCGGTTGCCTGGACGGCGATCATCGCGCCGCCGGTCGGCAGGGCCTGCATGAGACGGGCGCGGGCGGAGATCAGCGTGCACGCGTCGTCGAGGCTGAGGACGCCGGCGACGTGCGCGGCGGCGATCTCGCCGATGGAGTGGCCCGCCAGGTAGTCCGGCGTGACGCCCCACGACTCGACGAGCCGGAACAGTGCGACCTCGATCGCGAAGATCGCGGGCTGCGCGTAGCCGGTCTGGTTGAGCAGTGTCGCGTCGTCGCCCCACATGACGTCGCGCAGCGGGCGGTCGAGATCCGCGTCGAGGTAGGCGCAGACCGCGTCGAGGGCGTCGGCGAACACCGGGTAGCGCTCGTACAGGTCGCGGCCCATGCCGAGGCGCTGCGAGCCCTGGCCGGTGAACAGGAACGCGGTGCGGCCGCGCCTGGTCTGGCCACGGGTGACGCTCGCGTCGGGCTGGTCGTCGCGCAACGCCGTGAGACCACGCACCAGCTCGTCGCGGTTGCTCGCGACGACGACGGCGCGCTTCTCGAACGTGGACCGCTTGGTGGCGAGGGCGGCGGCGAGGGCTCCGAGGTCGGCGTCGACGTCGATCAGGTTGCCCGCGACCTGTTTGAGGGCCTCGTCCGCGCGCGCCGACAGCAGCACCGGCACGGCGCCGGACTGGATCGATCCCGCCTCGCCCCCTCCGGGGGAGGCCGAGGTCCCCACTCCAATCGTCGCACGGGGGGCGGACGATTCCGGGGTGTGGAGATCGACATCGGTGGAGTTGTCCACAGGGGTCGAGTTGTCCACAGATTGCGCGGTGGCTTCTTGAGCAGGCGTTTCGATCGGTACGCTGGAAATCGGGGGGATCCCCGGCGCCGCTTCCAACACCACGTGGGCGTTTGTGCCTGAGAGGCCGAACGAGGACACGCCGGCGCGGCGCGGGCGGCCGGTTTCGGGCCACTGTTCTTCTGTCGCGAGGAGTTTGATCGAGCCCGATGACCAGTCGACCTTGGTCGAGGGCTGGTCGACGTGCAGGGTTCGGGGCAGCACACCCGCCCGCAGCGCCAGCACCATTTTGATGATGGAGGCGACGCCGGAGGCCATCTGGGTGTGGCCGATGTTCGACTTCATGGAGCCGAGCAGCAGCGGGCGTTCGCGGTTCTGGCCGTAGGTGGCGAGCAGGGCCTGGGCCTCGATCGGGTCGCCCAGTGCGGTGCCGGTGCCGTGGCCGTCGATGGCGTCCACTTCGGACGGTTCCAGGCGCGCGTTCGCCAGGGCCTGGCGGATGACGCGTTGCTGGGACGGGCCGTTCGGGGCGGTCAGGCCGTTCGAGGCGCCGTCCTGGTTCACCGCGGAGCCGCGGACGACGGCGAGGATGCGGTGGCCGTTGCGAACTGCGTCGGACACCCGCTCCAGCAGGACCAGGCCGACGCCTTCGGCGAGGGTCATGCCGTCGGCGGCGTCGGAGTAGGCCTTGCAGCGGCCGTCCTTGGCCAGGGCGCGCTGGCGGGAGAAGCCGACGAACGCGCCGGGTGTGGCCATGACCGAGACGCCACCGGCCAGGGCGAGGCTGCTTTCACCATCGCGCAGTGACTGGCAGGCCAGGTGCAGTGCCACCAAAGAAGAAGAGCAGGCCGTGTCGAGGGTGACGGCCGGGCCTTCGAGGCCGAACAGGTAGGAGACGCGGCCGGACAGCACGCTGGAGAGCGTGCCGGTGATCATGTGGCCTTCGTCGCCGGGCTGGTCGGAGCCACCTGCCGAGTAGTCCTGGTAGGACGCTCCGATGAAGGCGCCGGTCAGGGTTCCCTTCAGCGACTGCGGATCGATGCCGGCGCGTTCGATGGACTCCCAGGCGGTCTCGAGGAGAAGGCGCTGCTGCGGGTCCATCGACAGGGCCTCGCGCGGGCTGATGCCGAAGAAGCCAGGGTCGAAGTTCGCGACGTCGTGCAGGAAGCCGCCCTGCACCGAGTAGGCGCCGCCGGGGGCGTCCGGGTCGGGGTTGTAGAGCGAGTCGCCGTCCCAGCCGCGGTCGGCGGGGAAGCCGGAGATCGCGTCGACGCCGTTCATCACGACGTTCCACAGGTCTTCCGGGGAGCTGACGCCGCCGGGGTAACGGCAGGACATGCCGATGATCGCGATCGGTTCGTCGGACGCGGCCGAGGCGACGACCTGGGTGCTGGCCGGAACGTCGGCGCCGAGCAGTTCGCCGAGCAGGAACTCGGTGAGCGCGAGCGGGCTCGGGTGGTCGAACACCATCGTGGTCGGCAGCGTCAGACCTGTTGCGGCGGCGAGCTTGTTGCGCAGGTCGACCGCGGTGATCGAGTCGAAGCCGACCTCGCGGAACGCGCGGTGCTCGGTCAGCGCGTCGGTCGAGGCCATGCCCAGCACGGACGCGGCTTCGGCGCGGACGATGTCGAGCAGCTGCTGTTCGCGTTCGGCGGGCGGCAGGGTCCTGAGCCTGGCCGCGAGGTCGCTGTCCGATGACGTGATCTGCTCGGCGGCGACCGCGAGGGCGCGGACCTCCGGCAGTTCCTCGAAGAGCGTGGTCGGGCGCATCGCGGTGAAGACCGGGTAGTAGCGGTCCCAGGCGATGTTCGCGATGGCGATCTCGGTCTCGTCGTCCTCGATCGCGCGCTGCAGACCGGCGAGCGCCAGCCGTGCCTTCATGAACTCGAGGCCGCTGCGGCGGATCTGGTCGGTGTCGACGCGGCCGAGGCCGATGTCGTCGGACCAGATGCCCCACGAGACCGAAGTGCACTTGAGGCCACGCGCACGACGGTTCGCGGCCAACGAGTTCAGGTAGGCGTTACCGGCCACATAGGACGCGTGGTTGCCGGAGCCCCACATGCCGGAGATCGACGAGAACAGCACGAACGCGTCGAGGTCCTCGGTCAGCAACGCGTCCAGGTGGGCGGCGCCGTCGACCTTGGCGGCCAGGATCTCGCTCAGACCCTCCACAGTGGATCCGTCGATCGAGTGCAGGCCGATCACCGCGGCGGTGTGGATCACCGAACGGATCTCGCGGCCTTCCGCGCGCAGGTCGTTCAGCATGCGTTCGACGTCGTCGCGCTTGGCGATGTCGCAGGCGACGACCGTGGTGGGTGTGCCGAGTTGTTCCAGTTCCGCGACGAGTTCGCGGGCTCCCGGCGCGTCGAGACCGCGGCGGCTGGTGAGCACCAGGTGCTCGGCGCCCTTGTGCGCGAAGAACCTCGCGACGTGCGGGCCGAGTGTGCCGGTGCCGCCGGTGATGATCATGGTGCCGCGCGGGGTCCAGTCCTGCGTGCCGGGGCGCGCGGGAGCGCGGACGACGCGGCGCGCGAGGGTGCCGGAGGCGCGGATCGCGAGCTGGTCCTCGTCGCCGGCGTTGACCAGGGCCGCGACGAACCGTTGCGCGGCGCGCTGGTCGAGTCGTTCCGGCAGGTCGATGGAACCGCCCCAGCGCTGCGGGTGCTCCAGCGCTGCGGTCCAGCCGATGCCGATCGCCTGCACCTGCGCCGGGTGGTCGACGGTGTCGGAGCGGCCGGTCGAGAGGGCGTTGCGGGAGATGTTCCAGACCGGGGCGGTGCTGCCCGCGTCGCCGAGCGCGTTGATCAGGTGGACGGTCAGCAGCAGGCCGACCGGGAGGCCGAGCGTTCCCGGGCGTTCGTCGGTGGGCAGCAGCGAGACGATGTGGTCCGTCTCGACCAGCTTCGCCGCCACGGCAGCACGGTCGTCGTTGGCGTCCAGGACGATCCGCTGCACGTCGCCGAGTGCTTGGACGACGTCTGTGTCGTCGATGCCGTCTGTGGTGATGACGGCCCAGGTGCCGGCGAGCTTGCCGTTGTCGATGCCGCGCAACGGCTTCCACGTCGTGCGGTAGCGCCACGAGTCCGTTGTGGACTGATCACGGCTGGTCTGCCGCCAGGTGGTGAGGGCGGGCAGGACGGCGGCGAGCGTGGCCTCGTCGAGGTGCAGGCTCTGGGTGAGGGTGGCGAGGTCGGACTGCTCGACGGCCTGCCAGAACGCGGCGTCCGCCGGGTCCGAGTCGGGGGCGGCGACTGGGTGCTGCGGCGGGCCGATCCAGAAGCGTTCGTGCTGGAACGGGTAGGTGGGCAGGTCGACGCGGGTGCCGTCGAGGTGCCACTTGACCGGAAGGCCGCGGACCCATACCTCGGCCATCGACGCGTGCACGCGCTGCAGGCCACCGATGTCGCGGCGCAGCGTGCCGGTGACGACACCGCGCTTGCCCTCCAGCGCGTCCTGCACGCCGGGCGTGAGGACCGGGTGCGAGCTGACCTCGACGAACACCTGGTGGCCGCTGCCGATGAGCTGTTCGACGGCTTCGTGCAGGTGCACGGTCTGGCGCAGGTTGGTGAACCAGTACTCGGCGTTGGTGTTGGCGTCGTTCCACTCGCCGGTGACCGTGGAGAGGAACTTCGTGTGCGGCGTCTGTGGCGTGATGCTCGCGAGGTCGTTCAGGACGTCGTCGCGAATGTCCTCGACCTGGGCCGAGTGCGAGGCGTAGTCGACCTCGATGCGGCGGACCCGGACGCCCTGTTCGACGAGCTTGCCGCAGAACGCGTCCAGCGCCTCCAGGTCACCGGACACGGCGACGCTGCGCGGTCCGTTGGTGGCGGCGAGGCTGAGGCGGTCGCCCCATTCTTCGAGGTGCGGCTGGACTTCCTGCGCGGACAGGCCGATGGACACGATGCTGCCGCGGCCCGACATGACGCGGCCGATGGCCTGGCTGCGCAGGGCGACGACCTTGGCGGCGTCTTCGAGGCTGAGCGCGCCGCTGACCGCGGCGGCGGCGATCTCGCCCTGGGAGTGGCCGATGACGGCGTCGGGG
The DNA here is from genome assembly GCF_033949945.1 of Lentzea miocenica. Taxonomy (NCBI): domain Bacteria; kingdom Bacillati; phylum Actinomycetota; class Actinomycetes; order Pseudonocardiales; family Pseudonocardiaceae; genus Lentzea; species Lentzea miocenica. The sequence continues at coordinate 51,281 of NZ_JAXAVW010000007.1, read as the reverse complement.
GTGACGCCGTGGTCCTTCCAGACCTCGGCGAGCGACACCATCATCGCCCAGCTCGCGGGCTGGACGACGTCGACGCGGTCGAGGCTGCCGTGGTCGCGGATGACGTCGAGGAGGTTCCAGTCGGTGTGAGGTCGCAGGGCGGCGGCGCACTCGGCCATGCGGGCGGCGAAGGACGGCGACTCGTCGAGCAGTCGCGCGCCCATGCCGACCCACTGCGAGCCCTGGCCGGGGAAGACGAACACGACCTTGCGCTCGAGGTCCGCCGTGCCGCGCGCGACCTCCACGCCGTCGATGAGCACGGCGCGGTGCTCGAAGGCCGGGCGGAGGCTGAGGCTGTACGCGATGTCCGCGGGGCTCGCGGTGAGGTCGCCGAGGCCGGCGATCTGGGCGCGCAGGGCGGCGTCGGACTTCGCGGACACCAGCCACGGAATCGATACCGATTCGCGGGCCCCCTGGGGGGATTCACCCCCCATCCCAATCGTCTCAGACGGCACCGACAGTTCTGGTGCGGACAGTGCCGGCACAGGCGTGGCCTGTTCCAGGATCACGTGGGCGTTGGTGCCCGAGATGCCGAACGACGAGACGGCGCAGCGGCGGGCTCGGCCGGTTTCCGGCCATTCGGTCGTGTCCTGCAGCAGTGAGATGGTGCCTGGGGTCCAGTCGACGTGCGTCGAGGGTTCGGCGGCGTGCAGGGTGCGGGGCAGGACGCCGTGTTGCAGCGCCATGACCATCTTGATGACGGAGGCGACGCCGGCGGCGGACTGGGTGTGGCCGATGTTCGACTTCACCGAGCCGAGCAGCAGCGGGCGGTCGGCGTCGCGGTCGCGGCCGTAGGTGTTGAACAGTGCCTGGGCCTCGATGGGGTCGCCGAGCGAGGTGCCGGTGCCGTGGGCGTCGAGGGCGTCGATGTCGTTGGTGGCCACGCCGGAGTTGGCGAGGGCCTGCATGATCACGCGCTGCTGCGACGGGCCGTTCGGGGCGCTGAGGCCGTTCGAGGCGCCGTCCTGGTTGACGGCGGAGCCGCGGATGACGGCCAGGACGCGGTGCCCGGCGGCGAGCGCGTCGGACTGGCGCATCAGCAGCAGCATGCCGATGCCCTCGGAGAGGATCATGCCGTCGGCGGTGTCGGAGAACGACTTGCAGCGGCCGTCCTTGGCGAGCGCGCGCTGGCGGGAGAAGGCGATCAGGGGCTTCGGGTTCGGCATGATCGTCGCGCCGCCCGCCACGGCGAACGCGGACTCACCGGTGCGCAGCGACTGGCACGCCAGGTGCATCGCCACCAAAGAGGAAGAGCACGCGGTGTCGACGGTGACGGCGGGGCCTTCGAAGCCGAACACGTAGGCGACGCGGCCGGACAGGACCGATGGCGAGGAGCCGGTGACCTGGTAGCCCTCGGAGCCGCCGTCACCGCCGCCGTACTCGATGTAGGAGGAACCGATGAACGCGCCGACCTTCTTGCCGCGCAACGCCGCCGGGTCGATACCGGAGCGTTCGACGGCCTCCCAGGTGGTTTCCAGGAGCAGCCGCTGCTGCGGGTCCATGCCGGTGGCTTCGCGCGGTGAGATGCCGAAGAACGCCGGGTCGAAGTCGCCCGCGTCGGGCAGGTAGCCGCCCGCGGTGGTGTAGGTGGTGCCGGGGCGGTCGGGGTCCGGGTCGTACATCTGCGCCATGTCGAAGCCGCGGTCGCCGGGGAACTCCGTGATCGCGTCCGTGCCGGCGAGCACCATCTCCCAGAACGCCTCCGGGGTGTTCGCGTCGCCGGGGAAGCGGCAGCTCATGCCGACGATCGCGATCGGCTCGTCCGAGTCGATGTTCGCCGAGTAGCTCAGCGCTTCTTCCGCGGAGCCGAGCAGTTCGGCCAGCAGGTGATCAGCGAGGACGACCGGGGTCGGGTAATCGAAGACGAGCGTCGCGGGCAACGGCAGACCGGTGGCGTCGGACAGCTTCTTGCGCAGCTCGACGGCGGTGAGCGAGTCGAAACCGATGTCGCGGAACGCGCGGTTCTCCCCCACTTCCTCGACCGAGCTGTGGCCCAGTGTCGCGGCAGCTTCGGCGCGCACGAGGTCGACCAGCTTGCGTTTCTGGTCCTCTTCGGACAGTGAACGCAGAGTGCGCGCGAACTCCGAGTCGTCGCGTTTGACCTCCTCGACGACCGTGAGTGCCTTGACCTCGGGGAGATCGGACAGCAGCGGCGCCGGGCGGACCGACGTGAACAGCGGGAAGTAGGTGTCCCAGTTGATGTCGACGACGGTGACGCAGGTGTCGTCGTGCATCACGGCGCGGTTCAGTTCGACGACGGCCTGGCCGGGCTGCAGGAACGTGAGACCGCGCCGGGCGAGGTTGTCGGACATGGCCTCGTGCGTCGCCATGCCGACCTCGGCCCACGGGCCCCACGCGATCGACGTCGCTCGCAGGCCACGCGCACGGCGTGCCTCGGCCAACGCGTCGCAGTAGGCGTTCGCGGCACCGTAGGCCGCCTGACCACCGCTGCCCCACACGCCCGCGATCGAGCCGAACAGCACGAAGAAGTCGACCTCGCCGACCAGCGCGTCGAGGTTCGCGGCACCGATCACCTTGGCGGACAACACGGTCGCGAAGTCGTCCAGCGACGTCAGCTCGAGCGGCGCGTGCTGCGCGGCACCAGCGGTGTGCACGACACCGGACAGGTCGGGGATCCCCTGCACAACACCCGCGAGCGCCTCACGGTCAGCGACATCGCAGGCGACGATCGAGACGCGCGGGCCGAGTTCTTCCAGCGCGGCCTTCAGTTCGGCGGCACCGGGTGCGTCCATGCCGCGGCGCGAAGTCAGCACCAGACCGGAAGCCCCGCGCTCGGCCAGCCACTTCGCCGTCGTGGCACCGAGTCCGCCGGTGCCACCGGTGATCAGCACGGTGCCGTGGGCGGTGTAGTCGGACGGCAGCGCGTCGACCGGGCGGTGCGCCAGGCGCCGGCCTAGCACGCCGGACGAACGGACCGCCAGCTGGTCCTCGCCCTCCAGGCCGGCGACGCAGGAGACGAAGCGGCGCAACGCGTTCTCGTCCAGCACCTCGGGCATGTCGATCAGACCGGCCCAGCGCTGCGGGTACTCCAGCGCCGCCGCACGGCCGAAGCCCCACACCGCGGCTTGGGCGGCGGACCGCACCGAGTCCGAGGTCTCCGCGGCGACCGCGCCGGACGTGACCGCCCACACCGGCGCCTCGACCGACTTGACCAGCAGGATCGACTGCTCCAGGCCGGTGGTCAGGACCTGCGCGGGCGACTCGTCCAGCGCCACCAACGACACCACGAGATCGCACTCGGGCACGTCGGCGACCGAGGTGACGACGGTGACCTCGGCGCCATGAGCCGCGAGCACCGCGCGATACGGCTCGGCGTCGACGGCGGGCGTCGTCAGCACCGCGATGTGGCCGGACAGGACCGGGGTGCCCGTGACGCGGACCGGCGCCCACAGCACCCGGTAGCGCCACGTGTCGAGCAGCGACTTCTCCTGGTTGCCCGCGCGCCACGACGACAGCGCCGGGATCAGCTCGTTCAGCGACGAGCTCTGCTCCTCGCCCAGCCGCAGCAGGGCCGCGAGTTCGCGGGCGTCGCCGCGTTCGATGGCCGCCCACAACTTGGCGTCCGCCGGGTCCGCGTCCGTCACCGCCGGAGCGGTCGAACCGAGCGGCCAGTAGTACTCGTGCTGGAACGCGTACGTCGGCAGCGACACCCGGTGCGCCGGCCCGTAGTAGGTCTTCCAGTCGACGGACACACCCGTGGCGTACAGACGTCCCAGCGCCAGCGCGACCGATGCCTCTTCCGAACGGTCCTTGCGCAGCACCGGGATCGCTCCGTCGACCAGGGCGGAGAGCGCACCCTCCGGCCCGATCTCCACGAACGTCGTCACGCCGGCCGCGCGTGCCGACTCGACCGCGTCGTGGAAGCGGACGGTCTCGCGGACGTGCCGCACCCAGTAGTCGGGTTGCTCGACATTTCCACCGGCGAACAAGGGGATCGTCGGATTGTTGAACGAAAGACTGTCGACCACCTGCTGGAACTCGTCCAGCATCGGCTCCATCAGCGGCGAGTGGAACGCGTGCGACACCGAAAGTTGCTTGGTCTTGCGATCGTTAAAGGATCCAACTACCGCTAGAACCTCTTGCTCATCCCCTGCGATGGTCACCGAGTCCGGGCCGTTGATCGCGGCGATCGAGACGCCGGAGGTGAGCAGCGGGGTGACCTCTGCTTCCGTCGCCTGGACGGCGACCATCGCGCCACCGGTCGGCAGCGCCTGCATGAGGCGGGCGCGCGCGGCGACCAGGGTGCAGGCGTCGTCCAGGGACAGCACACCGGCGACGTGCGCGGCGGCGATCTCGCCGATCGAGTGGCCGACCAGGGCGTTGACCTTCACGCCCCACGACCGCACGAGGCGGAACAGCGCCACCTCGAACGCGAACAGGGCGAGCTGGGCGTTGCCGGTCTGTCGCAGGTCGTCCTCGGAGGACCCCCACATCACGTCGCGAACGGGCAGCCGGTCGAGCACCTCGTCCAGCGCGGCGGCGAACACCGGGTAGCGGGCGTAGAGCTCGCGGCCCATGCCCAGACGCTGCGATCCCTGTCCGGAGAACAGGAACGCCACCTTGCCCGGCGCGACCTCGCCCTCGACCAGGGCGGCGTCGGAGTTCTCCGTCGCCAGAGCACCCAGCGCGCGCAACAGCGACTCACGGTCGGTAGCGATCACCGCGGCCCGCTGGTCGAACGCCGAACGCGTCGTCGCCAGCGAGAAGGCCAAGTCGTGCAACGAGACATCCGCCGACTCGACGAACGAACGCAGGCGCGCGGCCTGTCCGCGCACCGCACGCCGGGTACGGCCGGACAACACCACCGGCACGACGGCATCCGTTGGCGCGGAAACCGGAGCGTCGACGGCCGGCGGCTGCTCGACGATGATGTGCGCGTTCGTCCCCGAGATGCCGAACGACGAGACACCGGCACGGCGCGGCCGCGAGACCTCGGGCCACGCACGGGAAGACGTCAGCAGCTCGACTGCGCCCTCGGACCAGTCGACGTGCGAGGAGGCCGTGGTGACGTGCAGGGTCTGCGGCAGCACACCGTGGCGCATCGCCTGCACCATCTTGATCACGCCGGCGACACCGGCGGCGGCCTGCGTGTGGCCCATGTTCGACTTCACCGAGCCGAGCAGCAGCGGTTCCGAGCGGTTCTGGCCGTAGGTCGCGAGCAGTGCCTGCGCCTCGATCGGGTCGCCCAGGGTGGTGCCGGTGCCGTGCGCCTCGACGACGTCCACATCGGACGAACCCAGGCCGGCATTGGCCAGGGCGGCACGGATCACGCGCTGCTGAGCAGGTCCGTTCGGCGCCATCAGGCCGTTCGAGGCGCCGTCCTGGTTGACTGCGGAACCACGAATGACGGCAAGGACAGGATGTCCGTTGCGCACGGCGTCGGACATGCGCTCCAGCACCACGACACCGGCACCCTCGGACCAGCCCACGCCGTCGGCCGAGTCGGAGAACGCCTTGCAACGGCCGTCCGGCGACAGGCCGCGCTGCCGGGAGAACTCGATCAAAGCGGTCGGCGTCGACATGACCGTCACGCCACCGGCGAGTGCCAGCGAGCACTCCCCCGCACGCAGGGCCTGCATCGCCCAGTGCATTGCCACCAGAGAAGAAGAGCAAGCGGTGTCGACCGTGACCGCGGGGCCTTCGAGGCCAAGGGTGTAGGAGACGCGACCGGACACAATGGACGGTGAGGTGCCGGAACCCTGGAAGCCCTCGAAGTCGCCGCCGCCGAGCCGTGCGCCGTAGTCGTTGTACATCACGCCCGCGAACACACCGGTCTGCGTGCCGCGCAACGACACCGGGTCGATCCCGGCGTGTTCGATCGCCTCCCACACGACCTCCAGCAGGATGCGCTGCTGCGAGTCCGTGCCGAGAGCTTCGCGGGGTGACATGCCGAAGAACCCGGCGTCGAACTCGCCGGCGTCGTGCAGGAAGCCACCGGAGCGCGAGTACGTCGTGCCGGGGTGGTCGGGGTCGGGGTGGTAGAGGTTCTCGAGGTCCCAGCCTCGGTTCGACGGCAGACCGGACACGGCGTCGCCGCCCTCGGACACCAGCCGCCACAGGTCGTCGGCCGAGCCGATGCCGTCCGGGTAGCGGCAGCCCATGCCGACGATCACGATCGGGTCGTCGGACACGGCGGCCCTGACCTCGTTCGGCACCACGGCATCGGTGGCGCCGTCGAACAGTTCGTCCAGCAGGTGCGCGGCCAGCGCGACGGGTGTCGGGTAGTCGAACACCATCGTCGCGGGCAGCCGCAGCCCGGTCACCGCGGTCAGCTGGTTGCGCAGCTCGACGGCGGTCAGCGAGTCGAAGCCGAGGTCCTGGAACTGGCGCGTGGCCTCGATCTCGTCACCGGAAGCGTGGCCGAGCACGGCCGCGACCTGGCCGCGGACCAGGTCCAGCACCGCGTCCGTGCGCTCCTCCGCGCCCAGACCGGAAAGCCTGCGGATCAACGTGTCCGCGGTCTCCGAACCCGAGGCAGCGCGCCGTGTCCGGACGCGGATCAGGCCGCGCAGCAACGGCGGCACCTCGCCGCGTTGGCGCAGCGTGCCCAGGTCGAGCCGCGCCGGAACCAGTGCGGCGCTGGAGGAAGCCACCGCGCGGTCGAACAGTGCCAGGCCCTGCTCGACGGTCAGCGGCGGCATTCCGGTGCGCGCCATGCGTTCGGCGTCGGCCTCGGTGAGCATGCCGTCACCGGCCCAGGCTCCCCAGGCCAGCGAGATCGTGTTCGGGCGGTACTCCGCGAGCGCGTCCAGGAAGTGGTTGCCGGCGGCGTAGTTCGCCTGACCGGCCGTGCCCCACGTGCCGGCGAGCGACGAGAACAGCACCAGCGGCACGGACGGCAGGGCCTGAGCCAGGTTCCAGGCGGCGTCGACCTTGGGCACCAGTACCGGATGCAGGCGCTCCGGGGTCAGCGAGGAGATCACGCCGTCGTCCAGCACACCGGCGCTGTGCACGACGGCCGAGATCTCGTGCTCGGCCAGCAAGGCGGCCAGGGCCGACGCGTCCGCGACATCGCATGCGACGACGGAGACGTTGGCGCCCAGCGACTCCAGCTCAGAAACGTCACCTGTGCCGCGCCGGCTGACCAGCACCAGATCTCGAACCCCGTGCTCGGCGACGAGGTGCCGCGCGATGACCTTGCCGAGACCGCCGGTACCACCGGTGATGAGGACCTTCGAGCCCCACTCGACCGGGGTCTCCTCGATCTCGGCACGGGCCAGGCGGGGCGCGTAGATCTCGCCGTCCCGGATGGCCAGCTGCGGCTCCTCGGATCCGACGGCGGCGGCAAGCGCGGCGTTGGAGGCGTCGGTGCCGTCGAGCTCGATCAGCGAGAAGCGGCCCGGCGACTCGGACTGCGCCGAACGCACCATGCCCCACACCGCGGCCGACGCGAGGTCGGCGCTGCTCGTGACGAACACGACATGCTCGTCGCGTTCCTCCTGCAGCAGGCCGAGCACCCGCTCGGTCAGTTCGTGGACCGAAGCGACAACGTCCTCGTTGCCCTGCAACGAGATGACGAGAGCATCGGCGCTGCCGGCAGCTGGAACCGTCACCGGCACCCAGTCGACCTGGAACAGCGAGTCGCGGTCCACAGAGGACTCAGCCGCGACCGCGCGCACCACCAGCGAGTCGACCGACGCGACCGGCGCACCGGCTCCGTCGACGGCCGCGATGGCGTAGGCGTTGTCGCCGGTGCGGGTCAGGCGGACGCGCAGCGAGGAGGCGCCGGTCGCGTGCAGCGACACGCCTTCCCACGAGAACGGCAGGCCCGCGTCGCCCTCGCCCGAGACGAGAGCGGCGTGCAGGGCGGCGTCCAGCAGTGCCGGGTGCAGGCCGAATCCGGCAGGGTCGACGCCTTCCGGCAGCGCGACCTCGGCGTAGACGACGCCGTCCGTGCCACGCCATGCCGCTTTGAGGCCTTGGAAGACCGGGCCGTACTCGAAGCCCATCGCGGCGAAGTTCTCGTAGCAGCCGTCGACGTCGAGGGCCGTGACGCCGGCGGGTGGCCACACCGAGGTGTCGAACTCCGCCTCACGTGCGGGCGCGCCCAGGAGACCGATCGCGTGCTGCGTCCACGGTTCGTCGTCGGAACCCTCGGCGCGCGAGTAGATCTTGACGGTGCGGCGGCCGCTCGCGTCGGCGTTGCCGATCCACAGCTGCACCTGGACGCCGCCGCGTTCGGGCACGATCAGCGGTGCGGTCAGCGTCAGCTCTTCGACCCGGTCGCAGCCGACCTCGTCGCCCGCGCGGATCGCGAGCTCCAGATACGCGGTGCCGGGCAACAGAACCGCGCCGCGCACGGCGTGATCGACGAGCCACGGGTGGGTCTGGCGGGTCAGGCGGCCGGTGAGCAGCGCGCCGTCCTGGTCGGCGAACGACACGGTGGCGGTGAGCAGCGGGTGGTGCGCGGCACCGAGGCCGGCGGCGCGCGGGTCGTGGAAACCGCCACCGCCCTTCGGCCAGTACCGCTTGGCCTGGAACGCATACGTCGGCAGGTCGACGCGCTTCGCGTTGGTGTGGGCGAAGTAGGCCTGCCAGTCGATCCTGGTGCCGCGGACGTGCAGGGCGGCCAGCGCGGACGTGATCGCCTCGGCCTCGTCGCGACCCTTGCGCAGCAACGGGATGGCGCCCTCTTCGACCAGCGCGGACAGGATGCCGTCGGGGCCGATCTCCAGGAACTGCGTGACGCCGTGGGCCGTGAGCCAGCTGATGCCGTCGGCGAACCGGACGGCCTCGCGGACGTGGCCGACCCAGTACTCCGCCGTGGTGATCTGCTCGACGCGGGCCTGTTCGCCGGTGACGTTGGAGATCAGCGGGATGATCGGTGCTTCGAAGGAGATGTCCGCGATCGCCGCGCGGAACTCGTCGAGCATCGGCTCCATCAGCGGCGAGTGGAACGCGTGGGAGACGCTGAGCTGCTTGGTCTTGCGGTCTTCGAAGTGCTGGGCGGCCGCGCGGGTCTCTGCCTCGGTGCCCGCGATGACGATGCTCGCCGGGCCGTTGATCGCGGCGATGGACACACCGGCGGTCAGGTGCGGGGTGACTTCGTCCTCGGTGGCCTGGACGGCGATCATCACGCCGTCGGCCGGGAGACTCTGCATGAGCCGCGCGCGGGCTTGGACCAGCTTGGCCGCGTCCTGGAGGCTGAACACGCCGGCGATGTGGGCGGCGGCGATCTCGCCGATGGAGTGGCCGGCGACGAAGTCCGGCTTCAGGCCCCAGGACTCGGCGAGGCGGTAGAGGGCGACCTCGACGGCGAACAGCGCGGGCTGGGTGTGGCGGGTCTGGTTGAGGGCTTCCTCGTCGTCGCCCCAGATGACGGCCTTGAGGGACGGATCGAGGTGCTCCAGGACCGCGTCGAAGGCTTCGGCGAAGACCGGGAAGCGGGCGTGGAGCGTCTTGCCCATGCCGAGGCGCTGGGCGCCCTGGCCGGTGAACAGGAACGCCTGCTTGGCTCGGGCGGCCGTGCCTTGGACGAGGCCGGGCGCCGGGGTGCCGTTGAGGAGGGCTTGGAGGCCGGTGCGGAGGTCGCCGACGATCGCGGCGCGGTGGTCGAACGACGCGCGGGTGGTCGCGAGAGAGTAGGCGAGGTCGAGCGCGTGCGCGGGGGCGAGCGGCTGGGAGGCGTTGAGCGCACCGGCGGAGTCGAGCGCACCAGCGGAGTCGAGCGCTGGGGCGTCCACGGCGGACAGCAGGCGCTCGGCCTGGGCTCGCAACGCCTCGCGCGACCGGCCCGAGACCAGGAACGGCACGGCTCCGGCCTCGACTGGCACGGCTCCGGCCTGCACTGATTCGGCAGAGGCCTGTGTCGGCGCGGCAGAGGCCCTCGTCGGCGCGGCATCAGCGTTCGGAATCGATACGGATTCGCGGGCCCCCTGGGGGGAGCTACCCCCCATCCCAATCGTCTCAGAGGGGTCTGACAATTCCTGAGCGGCCGGGTCCGGGGCGGGCGCTTCCTCGATGATCGTGTGCGCGTTGGTGCCGGAGAGGCCGAACGACGAGACGGCGGCGCGGCGGGGTTCGCCGGTGGCGGGCCACGGGGTGTTCGAGGTGACCAGCTGGACGGCGCCGGCTTCCCAGTCGACGTGGGTGGACGGGGTGTCTACGCCCAGGGTCTGGGGGACGACGCCGGCGCGGATGGCCATGATCATCTTGATCACGCCGGCCACGCCCGCGGCGGCTTGGGTGTGGCTGATGTTGGACTTGATCGAGCCCAGGAGGAGGGGCTGGTCGGTGGGGCGGTTGCGGCCGTAGGTGGCGAGCAGGGCCTGGGCTTCCACCGGGTCGCCCAGGACGGTGCCGGTGCCGTGGGCCTCCACGACGTCGATCTGGTCGCTGGTCAGGCGGGCGTTCACCAGGGCGGACTTGATGACGCGTTGCTGCGACGGGCCGTTCGGGGCGGTCAGGCCGTTCGAGGCACCGTCCTGGTTCACGGCGGAACCGCGCAGGACGGCCAGGACCTCGTGGCCGTTCTTTCGCGCGTCGGACAACCTCTCGAGAACCAGCATGCCGACGCCTTCGGACCAGCCCGTGCCGTCGGCTGAGTCGGCGAACGAGCGGCAGCGGCCGTCGGAGGACAGGCCGCCCTGGCGGGAGAACTCGACGAAGGTCGCGGGGTTCGCCATGACGGTGACGCCACCGGCGAGGGCCAGGGTCGATTCACCGGCGCGCAGTGACTGCATCGCGAGATGCATTGCCACCAGGGAAGAAGAGCAGGCGGTGTCCAGGGTGACGGACGGGCCCACGAAGCCGAGGGTGTAGGAGATGCGGCCGGAGATCACCGAGTTCGACGAACCCAGCAGGACCATGCCCTCGCCGCCCTCGCCGGGGCCGAGCTGGTAGTCCTGGTTCATCGCGCCCGCGAAGACGGCGGTCTGGCTGCCCTTCAGCGCGTGCGGGTCGATGCCCGCGCGCTCCAGGGCCTCCCAGGTGACCTCCAGCAGCACGCGTTGCTGTGGGTTCATGCCCAGGGCTTCGCGGGGCGAGATGCCGAAGAAGTCGGCGTCGAACTCGCCCGCACCCTCCAGGAAGCCGCCCTGGTCGCTCGACGACAGAGCGAGCATCTCGGGGTCCCAGCCGCGATCCGACGGGAAGGCGCGGATGCCGTGCTCCCCGTTCACGACCATCTGCCACAGATCTTCGGGACTGCGCACCCCGCCGGGGAAGCGGCAGCCGATGCCGACCACGGCGATCGGTTCCGCCGCGGCCGCCTCGAGATCCTGCAGGCGCCGCTTGGTGCGCTGGAGGTCCGTGCTGGCCCGGCGGAGGTAGTCCCGGAGCTTCTGTTCGTTGTCCATCCCACAACCCATCTCGAGACGCGACCTGTCAGGAATCCTCGCGTCCGAGCGCCTGGCATACCCCTAGACACAAATAGGGGCACCCCTACGAGAAGGGTGCCCCTACAAGGAAAACAGTCACCAGACGACAGGAAGCTCCCGCAGCGAGTAGACGATCGCGCCGTCGCGGAACCGCAGTTCGTCAGCGGGTTTCGCCAGCGCGAGGGTCGGGATGCGAGTGATCAACGTCTGCAGTGCGACCTGGAGTTCCACGCGGGACAGGAACTTCGCGATGCAGCTGTGAATGCCGTGCCCGAACGCCAGCGGCGTCGAGTCCTTCCGCGTGATGTCGAGCGTGTCGGCGTCGGCGTAGACCGACTCGTCGCGGTCGGCGGAGGACAGCAGGGCGATGATGCCCTCCCCCGCCTTGATCTGCTGGCCGGCGATCTCCAGGTCCACTTTGGCCACCCGGCCGACGCCGCACTGCATGACGTTCTGGTGCCGCAGCAGTTCTTCGACTGCGCCGACGATCAGGTCCGGGTTCTCGCGCAGCTTCACGAGCTGCTCGGGATGTTCCAGCAGGGTCAGGATGCTGAGCGCGATCGACGACGCCGTCGTGTCGTAGCCGGCTGACAGGAGCATCATGCCGATGACGACGGCCTCTTCGCGTTTGAGCTCCCCCGCGGCCATCTGGTTCGTCACCAACCGGCCGAGCACGTCGTCAGTGGGTTCCTTCTCCTTCCGCGCCACCAGTTTGGTCAGGTAGCCGAAGAGTGCGCCCGCCGCCGCGTTGCGGTGGGCCTGCGAAGAAGTGGTTTCGACCAGGGTGTTGATCCAGCGGCCGAACGCCAGGCGGTCCTTGTAGGGGACGCCGAGCAGCTCGCACACGACGGTCAGCGGGATCGGGCGGGCGAAGTGCGTGACCAGGTCGACCGGCTGCGGCAGCTTCAGGATCGCGTCGATCCGGTCGTCCACCAGTTTCTGCGCCGAGGGCCGGACCTCCTCGGCCTTCTTCTTGGTGAACATCGACATGATCATGCGCCGGTACCGGGTGTGGTCCGGCGGATCGACCGTCACGAACGCACCCGGCTGCGGGTCCACCGGGAACAGGTACCGCGGATAGCCGGGGTTCATCACCTCGGCGGAGAACCGTTCCGTGTCAGCGAGAAGCGCACGCACGTCGTGATAGCGGGCCACGAGCCACGCCGTGTCGCCCGCCGGTGTCGTCACCTTCTGGACCGGCCGGTCGGCACGCAGCCTGGCGTACTCCGGTGGCAGGTCCAGCGGGTGCCGGGCGTCGCGGGCGAACGGGAACGGGCACGCCGAAGCCGGCGCGATTACTTCTTCCGTCATCTTGGGAACCTTCAGTCAGAGGTGCGGAATCGGTTGATCGCGTCGATGTTTCTGTCTCGTAGCTCGTGGTCGAGGACTCCCAGCCCTTCGGACGGCGCCAGGCACAGCACGCCGACCTTGCCCTGGTGGGCGTTGCGGTGAACGTCGTGCGCGGCCTGCCCGGTCTCGTCGAGCGAGTACACCCTGGACAGGGTCGGGTGGATCTTTCCCTTGGCCACCAACCGGTTCGCCTCCCACGCCTCGCGGTAGTTGGCGAAGTGCGAGGAGATGATGTGCTTGAGGTTCATCCACAGGTAGCGGTTGTCGTACTGGTGCAGATAGCCGGACGTGGACGCGCAGGTGACGATCTTGCCGCCCTTGCGCGCCACGAACACCGAAGCACCGAACGTCTCCCTGCCGGGATGCTCGAACACGATGTCCGGGTCCTCACCGCCGGTCAGCTCACGAATACGGGCACCGAACCGCTTCCACTCACGCGGATCCTGCTCGTGCTCGTCCTTCCAGAACCGGTAACCCTCCGCGGACCGGTCGATGATCAGCTCCGCGCCCATCGAGCGGCAGATCTCGGCCTTGTCCGGCGATGACACGACACAGACAGGAGTCGCGCCGCCGTTCAACGCGAACTGCGTGGCATACGAACCGAGTCCGCCGGAAGCGCCCCAGATCAGGACCGTGTCGCCCTGCTTCATGTTGCCGCCGTTGGCCGACACCAGCTGGCGGTAGGCGGTCGAGTTGACCAGACCGGGCGAGGCGGCTTCCTCCCACGTCAGGTGCTCGGGCTTCGGCATGAGCTGGTTCGCCTTGACCAGCGCGAGATCGGCCAGGCCGCCGAAGTTCGTCTCGAATCCCCAGATCCGCTGTTGCGGGTCCAGCATGGTGTCGTTGTGGCCGTCCGGGTGCTCCAACGGCACGTCCAGACAGTGCGCGACCACGCGGTCGCCCGGCTTCCACACCGTCACACCAGGTCCGACGCGCAGCACCACACCGGCGAGGTCGGAACCGACGACGTGGTAGGGCAGGTGGTGCCGCCCGCCGAGCTTCCGCAGGAACCCGAACGTCGACACCGGCTCGAAGATCGAGGTCCACACGGTGTTGTAGTTGATCGCGGACGCCATCACGGCGATCAACGCCTCACCGGGCGCCAGCTCCGGTGTCGCGACCTCACGGACCTTCAGCGACTGCCGCGGATCCTTCTCCCAGCTCGGAAGGCCCGCGAACATGTCCGCGTCGCGCTCCTCGACCACCACGGCGCGGTAGCTCTCCGGCACCGGTAGCGCCTCGAAGTCCTGCGCCACCGCGTCGTCCGATTCGATGGCGCTGAGGATTTCGCTCATGCCCTAGACGGTAGGAGGGCGAACGCTAGGGAATCTCCGCGAGAAACTGAGGTCTGCTGGTCCGTGTGCTCGTCAGATTCCTGAACCACCACCTCCGGTCCTACCGGGGAACACTCGTGCTCCTGGTGGTGCTCCAGCTGGTCCAGACCGCCGCGACCCTGCTGCTGCCCACGCTCAACGCGCAGATCATCGACAACGGGGTGCTCCTCGGCGACGCCGGCTACATCTGGAACACCGGGCTCACCATGCTCGGGGTGGCCGCCGTGCAGATCCTCACCGCGAGCGGCGCGATGCTGCTCAGCTCCCGCATGTCGTCCGGGCTCGGCCGGGACCTGCGGCAGAAGGTGTTCGGCAAGGTCATGAACCTGTCGGCGCGCGAGGTCGACCAGATCGGCGCGCCGTCGCTGATCACCAGGACCGTCAACGACGTCCAGCAGGTCCAGAGCATCGTGCTGACCACCGCGGACGTCGCCGTGTCCGCGATCATCATGTGCGTCGGCGGTGTCGCGTTGGCGCTCGTGCAGGACGTGCCGGTGTCGACGATCCTGATCGCACTGGTCATCATCGTGATCACCGGTCTCACGCTGATGCTGAAGCGGCTCTCGCCGTTCTACGAGGCCATGCAGAAGTTCCTGGACCGCATCAACCACCTGCTGCGCGAGCAGATCACCGGTGTGCGGGTGATCAGGGCGTTCGTTCGCGACCCGCACGAACGCGGCCGCTTCGACGCCACCAACCGCGACCTCTACGGCACCACGCTGCGGGTCGGGCGGATCATGGCGACGCTGCCGGTGATGGTCATGACCATCATGAACGTGCTGACGATCGCGATCATCTGGTTCTCCGGTCATCGCATCGACGACGGCAGCATGCAGCTCGGCGCACTGCTCGCGCTGCTGTCCTACGTCACGCTGATCATCGTCGCGATCATCATGGCGATGCTGGTCTTCACCGAGGCCCCGCGCGCCGCCGTGTCCGCGGCTCGCGTGGACGAGGTGCTGCGAACCGAGTCCAGCATCAGGCAGCCGGCGAAGCCCGTCACGGAGATGGCCACGCGCGGGAACCTGGAGCTGCGCGGCGCCACGTTCGGCTACCCCGGCGCCGAGAAGCCGGTGCTGCGGGACGTCAGCCTGGTGGCCAGGCCTGGTGAAACGGTCGCGATCCTCGGCAGCACGGGCAGCGGCAAGTCAACGCTGCTGTCGCTGGCACTCAGGCTCTACGACGTCACCGGCGGCCAGGTGCGGATCAACGGCGTGGACATCCGCGACCTCGATCCGCTGGCACTGCACAAGGTCATCGGATACGTGCCGCAGAAGGCACATCTGTTCAGCGGCACGATCGCGTCGAACCTCCGTTACGGCAAAGAAGACGCGACCGACGACGAACTGTGGCACGCGCTGGAGATCGCGCAGGCCGCCGAGTTCGTGCGGCCGATCGGGCTCGACGCGCCGATCACCCAGGGCGGTTCGAACGTCTCAGGTGGACAGCGGCAACGGCTCGCGATCGCCCGCACGTTGGTGCGCAGGCCCGAGATCTACCTGCTCGACGACTGCTTCTCCGCGCTCGACCTCGGCACCGAGGCCCGGTTGCGCAACGCGCTCGCACAGGAACTCGGTGACGCCACGATCCTGCTGGTCACCCAGCGGATCAGCACGGTCGAGGCGGTGTCACGGATCGTCGTGCTGGAGGACGGCCAGGTCGTCGGTTCCGGCACGCACGCCGAGCTGATCGCCACCAACCAGACCTACCGGGAGATCGCCCTCTCCCAGCCTGTGGGAGGGGCCGTCCGATGACACTGCTCGCCGATCCCGAAGTGTCCACAGAGGTCGCGGAGAAGAAGAAACCCAGTACGACGAAACGACTGTTCGCGTTGCTGCTGCCATACCGGGGCAGGCTCGTCGTGATCGGGTTGCTCGCCGTCGTGACGATCGGCCTCAACCTGCTCGGCCCGATCCTGCTCGGCCGCGCCACCGACCTGATCTTCACCGGCCTGGTCAGCCGCACGTTGCCCGCCGGCGCCACCCAGGAGCAGATCCTGGCCCAGCTGCGGGACGAGGGCAAGGACACGCTCGCCAACGTCATCAGCACCGTGAACATCGTGCCAGGCCAGGGCGTCGACTTCCCCGCGCTCGGCCAGCTGCTGATGATCATCCTCGGCCTGTACGTGATCGGGTCGCTGTCGATGCTCGCGCAGGGCTGGGTCGTCACGAACATCGTCCAGCACGCCGTTTACAAGCTGCGCGAGGAGATCGACGCGAAGCTGACCAGGCTTCCGTTGTCCTACTTCGACCGCAACCCGCGCGGCGAGGTGCTGTCCCGCGTCTCCAACGACGTCGACAACCTGCAGCGGACCGTGCAGCTGTCGATCGGGCAGATGCTGACGAGCGTCATCAGCGTCGTCGGGGTGCTGGCGATCATGCTGGTGATCTCCGTCGAACTGGCGGTGCTGGTACTGGTCTGCGTGCCGATCGCGCTGGTGCTGGCGGCGTGGATCTCCAAGCGCGCCATGCCGAAGTTCGCCGAGCAGTGGCAGTCGACGGGTGCGTTGAACGCGCACGTCGAGGAGATGTACAGCGGGCACGCGCTGATCACCGCGTTCGGCCGGCAGGAGCAGGCGGCCGGGGAGTTCGCCGAGCGCAACGGGACGATGTACCGGTCGTCGTTCAGCGCGCAGGCGATCTCCGGGCTGATCGGGCCGGCGACCAGGTTCATCACCGACCTCAACTACGTGCTGGTGGCCGTCGTCGGTGCGCTTAGAGTCGCCAGCGGCAGTGTGTCGATCGGTGACGTGCAGGCGTTCATCCAGTACTCCGGCATGTTCTCCCGGCCGATCATCGACGTCGCGAACTTCTCCGGTCAGCTCCAGTCGGGCATCGCGTCCGCGCAGCGGGTGTTCGAACTGCTGGACGAGCCTGAGCAGTCGCCGGCGCCCGCCAGGCCCGCGACTGTCTCGCCGGTGCGCGGCCACGTCGAGTTCTCCCGCGTCTCCTTCCGCTACACGCCGGAGAAGCCGTTGATCGACGACCTGTCGCTCACGGCCTCCCCCGGCCAGCTCGTCGCGATCGTCGGGCCCACCGGTGCCGGCAAGACGACGCTGGGCAACCTGTTGTTGCGGTTCTACGAGCTCGACGGCGGCCGGATCCTGCTGGACGGCACGGACATCACCCACCTGACCCGCGAGGAACTCCGGTCCGCGATCGGGCTGGTCTCGCAGGACACCTGGCTGTTCGAGGGCACGATCGCCGAGAACATCGCCTACGGACGGCCCGGCGCGACCCGCGACGAGATCGTCGAGGCGGCGCAGGCGATGTGCGTGGACCGGTTCGTGCGCTCGCTGCCCGACGGCTACGACACCGTGCTCGACGAGGAGCACGGCGGCCTGTCCGCGGGGGAACGGCAGCTGATCACGCTGGCCCGCGCTTTCCTCGCCCAGCCGGCGATCCTGCTGCTGGACGAGGCCACGTCGTCGATCGACACCCGCACCGAGGTGCTGATTCAGCAGGCGATGACGTCGCTGCGCGCGGGGCGGACGAGCTTCGTCATCGCGCACCGGTTGTCCACCATCCGCAACGCCGACCTGATCGTCGTGATGGACCGGGGCGCGGTCGTGGAACGCGGCACGCACGAGGAACTGATGGCGGCCCAGGGTTTCTACGCCCGGCTGTACTCAGCCTAGGACGTACGGGATCGGGAGATCTCCCAGCTCGGCGCGCTCCGCTTCGGTCGGGGCGCGCCTTCCCGTACCCACCAGCAGCACGTCCTCGTCCGGCCACGACGCCGGGAAGGCACCGGCGATCTGCTCCAGCATCTGCCGGCAGCGCGCCACCGTCTCCGCGGGCGGGCCCGCGACGTGCGGCAGGTGCAGGACCAGGTCGAGGTGGTGCAGCGTCCACTCCCAGACGTACGCGCCGAGGTAGCCGGACGTGCACAGCACCATGTCCTGGGTGCTGACCTTGATCAGCGGATCGGCGAGCTGAGCGGCCCGCAACGCGGCCTGGCCCACGTCGTCGACGTGGAACTTCAGCATCCACGGCTCGTCGTACGCGGCGGCCAGCCGGACGGTCAACGCCGACAGCGGGTCGTCAGACGGCTCGTGCGCGACCTTCCAGTACGTCACGGCGTCGTGCGTCACGGCGTCCGCGGTCGGTGGTCACCAGGGTGATCAGCACGTCCTGCGCGTCGATCACGAGGTGGCACACCAGGTCCCGCACCAGCCAGCCCTCACAGCCGGACGGCTGGGCGAAGTCGTCGTCCGTCAGCTCCCTCACCGTGGTGAGAAGTGCCCCCAGGGAAAGCGAAAAAAGATCCACAGCCGCAAACTACAGCGGCTGTGGATCCGGGGCAGATCGCTCTACCAGCTGGCCGCGGCCAGCAGTTCGCCGTACTGGTGCTCGGTGGCGACGTGCTTGAGGTCGGCCTCCACCATCATCTTCATCAGCGACGAGAAGTCGACCTCGGGCTTCCAGCCGAGCTCACCTCGCACGCGGGTGGTGTCGGCGCAGAGGATCTCGACCTCGGCCGGGCGGACCAGCACCGGGTCGATGTAGACGTGGTCCTCCCAGTTGAGGCCGACGTGCTCGAACGCCAGGCGCACGGCGTCGCGCACCGAGTGCATCTCGCCGGTGCCGACGACGTAGTCCTCCGGCTCCTCCTGCTGGAGCATCAGGTGCATCGCGCGCACGTAGTCGCCCGCGAAGCCCCAGTCGCGCAACGCGTCCAGGTTGCCCAGGGCGAGCTTGTCCTGGAAGCCCTGCTTGATCTTCGCGACGCCGAGCGAGATCTTGCGGGTCACGAACTCCGCGCCACGGCGCGGCGACTCGTGGTTGAACAGGATGCCGCCGACGGCGTACATGCCGAACGACTCGCGGTAGTTGCGGGTGATGAAGTGGCCGTACGCCTTCGCCACGCCGTACGGGCTGCGGGGGTGGAAGATCGTGGTCTCGCGCTGCGGGGTCTCCGCGGCCTTGCCGTACATCTCCGACGACGACGCCTGGTAGAAGCGGATGTTCTTGGCCGAGGCGCCGTTGTGGCGGCTGCTGGACAGGCCGGAGACGATGCGGATCGCCTCCAGCACGCGCAGCACGCCCATGGCGTTGACCTCGGTCACGAGCTCCGCCTGCTGCCACGACATCGGCACGAACGAGATGGCGCCGAGGTTGTAGACCTCGTCCGGCTGCACCAGGTCCACAGCGGACACCAGCGACGCCTGGTCCATCAGGTCACCGTCCACGAAGGACAGCTCCGACATGAGCCGCGAGACCCTCATCTTGTGCGGGTTCGCCTGTCCCCTGACGAGTCCCCACACGTCGTACCCCTGTTTCAGCAGGTGCTCCGCGAGGTAGGACCCGTCCTGCCCGGTGATCCCGGTGATCAGTGCGCGCCTGGTCATCCCGTTTCCTCTCATCACCTTTACCAAAGGTCCGCAACTCCGACGGTCCTGAATCCCTTGCAAAATTAGGGGTTCAGGCACTAGGGGTTTCGCCGGAAACAACGGCGGCGACCGCACTTCTGTTGTCGTTCAGAAAGAAATGCCCGCCGGAGAACACTCTCAGTGTGAAAACACCAGTGCCGCGTTCGCTCCACTGTTCGACCTCGGCAACGCTCGCTTTGGGATCGGCGTCGCCGGTCAGGGCCGTCAGCGGGCAGGACAGTGCCGGGCCCGGCCGGTAGCGGTAGGTCTCCGCGGCCCGGTAGTCGGCGCGGAACGCCGGCAGCACCATCCGCACGAGCTCCTCGTCGTCGAACACCCGCGCGTTCGTGCCCGCGAGTTTCCTGACCTCCGCGATGAGACCGGCGTCGTCCTTCTGGTGCACGCGGTCGTCACGGACGATGTGCGGCGCGCGGCGGCCGGAGACGAACAGGTGGTCCGGAACGTTCCGGAGCGCCACCTCGAACGCGATCATCGCGCCCATGCTGTGGCCGAACAGGTGCAGCGGGCGATCCTCGGACAACGGGGCCAGCAGAGGTGCGATCTGGTCAGCCAGCGACCTGATGTCGTAGGTGAGCGGTTCGGCGCGCCGGTCCTGGCGGCCGGGGTACTGGACCGCGACCAGCTCGGCGCGGCCCTCGAAGTGCCGGGCGAACGGCTGGTACCAGCTCGCCGCGCCGCCCGCGTGCGGGAAGCACACGAGCCGAGGCGCTCCCGGAGGAGCCTCGGAGAATCGCCGGAGCCACAGGCCGGTATCAAGTGTGGGCGCCACGCTTGGCATGCAAGCACCGTTCGGGCTGAGGAAACGCCTGGAAACGGCTAGCGTGGCCCACATGGGCAAGTCCCCGGCTGTGGAGCTCGAGGTGGAGGACCGCGTGGTGCGGATCTCCAACCCCGACCGCGTCTACTTTCCCGCGCGCGGCGAGACGAAACTGGATCTCGCGAACTACTACCTGTCCGTCGGTGACGGAATCGTCCGCGCGCTGCGGCAACGGCCGTGCATGCTGCACCGCTTCCCCGAGGGCGTGACCGGCGAGAAAGTGCACCAGAAAAGGCTTCCGCACGGCGCGCCGCCGTGGGTGCGGACCGTCCGCGTGCACTTTCCGCGCTACAACCGCCATGCGGACGAACTGTGCGTCTCGCACATCGCCGACGTGATCTGGGCCGTGCAGATGTCCACTGTGGAGTTCCACCCGTGGAACTCGCGTGCGGCCGACACCGAGAAGCCCGACGAGTGGCGCATCGACCTCGATCCCGGCCCCACGTGCACGTTCGACCGCGTGCGCCGCGTCGCGCAGGTGGCCGAGGAGGTGCTCGCCGAGCTGGGCGCGGTCGGGTTCCCGAAGACGTCCGGCAGCAAGGGCCTGCACATCTACGTCCGGATCAAGCCCGACTACGGGTTCCAGGACGTGCGGAAGGCGGCTTTGGCGTTCGCGCACGAGGTCGAACGCCGTGCGCCCGACGACGTCGAGACCACGTGGTGGCGCAAGGACCGCGATCCGTCGCTCGTTTTCGTGGACTACAACCAGAACGCGCGTGACCACACGATCGCGTCCGCGTACTCGGTGCGGGGATTTCCCGAGGCCACGGTGTCGACGCCGATCCGCTGGGACGAGATCCCGGACGTCGATCCGCGCGACTTCACCATCGCCACGGTGCCGAAGCGCTACGCCGAACTGGGCGACCTGCACGCCGGCATCGACGACGCGGTGTGGTCCATCGAACCTCTGCTGGAATGGGCCGCCCGAGACGAACTCGAGGTTCCTGATGAACAGTGAGGCCATGAAGTTCTCGTCGCTCGACCAGCCGTTGTTCGGCGGCACGATCAAGGGCGACCTGGTCGAGTACCTGGACTTCGTCGCCGACCGGTTCGTGCCGGTGCTCGCCGGGCGGCCGCTGTCGGTGTGGCGGATCCTGCGCGGCCAGGACCCGTTCATGCAGAAGAACGTCCCCAAGTACACGCCGGACTACGTCAAGACCGTCGAGGTCTGGGCGGAGGCGTCGCACCGCCAGATCAAGTACGCGTTGTGCGACGACAAGCAGACGCTGATGTGGTTCGCGAACCAACGGGCGGTCGAGTACCACGTGCCGTTGTTCGTCAGTGATCATTCTGGGGTCGACCACCAGACGCACATGGTGCTGGACATCGACCCGCCGGAGGGCTCCGGGTTCGACGTCGTGGTCGAGTCGGCGTTCCTGATCCGCGAAGCGCTGGCTCAGGCTGGCCTTGAGGGCGCAGTCAAGACCAGCGGCGCCAAGGGCGTGCACATCTTCGTGCCGTTGGAGCAGCACGACGCCGACGACGTGGCCGCGGCGACGCGCGCGGTGGCCGTGCGGGCGGAGAAGCTCAACCCGGAGATCGCCACGACCGCCTACATCCGGGCCGAGCGCGGCGGAAAAGTGTTCCTCGACTCGACGCGCGCCTGGGGTGCCACGGTCGTCGCCGCCTACAGCCCACGCCTGCGCGAGGGCCTGCCGATCTCGTTCCCGGTGCCGTGGGAGTCGCTGAGGGACGTGACCCCGGCCGACTTCACCGTCCGGACCAGGTTCGACGGCGACCCGTGGACGACGCTCATGCCCGCGGCGCAACGCCTGCCCGACGACCTGATCGCCGAAGGGCACACGATCCCCGTCGCCCGCGTCGTCGCGATGCACGAGGGCAAGCGCCGCAAGAATCAGCGCGAACGCGAGAAGTAGGCGACCACTGCCGCCGCCAGCGGCAGCGTCACGTGCGCGATGGTCGTGAACGACGGTTCGCCGGCGGACACGTACTCGTTGGCGCGCACCAGCAATCCGGCGGCGACCGCCAGGTATCCGGCGAACCTGGCGATGCCGCTGGTCAGCGCGGCGATCAGCGGCACCACGATCAGGCCCGCCAGGCTGGCGTGCGCGACGTAGGACGGGACGCCGGTCAGGTTCAGGGCAGCGTCGAGGAGCAACAGGACCGGTGCGATCGCGCCGACCCACGCCCGTTCGCGCCAGATGCGGTAACCCGCCAGTCCGATCAGGCCGGCGGCCGCGGCGATGAAGGCCAGATCGGCGCCTTCGATCGTGTCCAGGTCGCCGGTGGAGGAACCGACGACGAACACGCCTGCCGCGCCCAGCACGCCCCCTGCTGCCGCCATCCACCACGGGCTCGTCCGGCACGCGATCGCCAGGGCGGTTGCCGCGATTCCCAGGAGGAACCACAGGTAGGTGTCGCCGGTGCCTGCCAGCAGGCCGGTCATGCCTGCCAGGAAGCCCAGTGCGGCGCCGGCGGCCCACGGGTGGTCGCGGCAGGTGACCGCGAACATCGCCGCCACCAGGGCCCATGGCCACAGGGATCCGAACAGCCAGGTGCTGGGACTGGCGTCGCTCATGTGGCCGAGGATGCCGCCTGGGACGGACACGAGGCCGATGGTGAGGAAGGTCAGGGCCAGGCCGGCGGCTACTCGGGGGATCGCGGCTTTGACGGCCTCCGGGGAGGCCACGTGTGGAGGTTCGGGATGGTCCGGGGTGGTGGGGGCCGTCGGGGTGGTGGGGGTTCGTCTGGGGATCGCAGCGGAGGTGGCTGACGCGGCGCCGGACGCGGTGCGCACAATCCGGCTCCTGTCCTGCTCGGGCTTGGTCGAGGCGGATGTCGGCGGACGAGACTCAGCCGTGGCGGACGTAGCCGAGCGGGACTCGGTCGAGGCAGGCGCGGTCGAGGCAGGCGCGGCCGAAGCAGGCGCGGCCGAGGCGGACGCCGTCGAACTGGCTGCGACCGAGGCCGGCGCGGCTGAGCCAGACGGAGCCGCACGGGTCGAAGCCTTGCTGGATGAAGCCTTGCCGGACGCTGCCGCGGTCGTCGTCGAGCTGCCCGACTTCGGCGGCTCCCCCGTCTCGCCGGGCTCCCCCAACGCCTTGCGCGCCGCCATGGCCACCATTCGGCTGTCGTCGTCGACGAGCCGGCGCAGCGCCATTCGTGCCGCCAGCGCCCGGCCCTCGTGCGCCACCGTCAACATCCGCCGCAACTCCGGCACCGCGCCCGCGCGCACGCCGGGCAGCGAGTGGTCGATGGCGTCCTGCAGTTCGGCGGGCAGCGGGGCCGGCACTGAGACGGGGCGGGCCCGGCGGGCGATGCGCAGGTCACCTCGGACGTCGAGCATCCACTTGCCCGGGGTTTGGTGCGGGGTCACGCGTCGCACTCGGTCGTAGACGTATTCGTAGAGCTCGTCCAGGCCCACGTGGCCGTCCTGGTCGCGGTCGGCGTCGCCGGATTCCAGGCCTTCGACCAGGGCTGAGGTGAAGACTGACGGTTCGCTTTCGGAGGTGTCGGCCACCGAGGCGCCCTCGAAGGCGTACTCCATGGCGGACGAGGCGGTGATGACGGCTCGGCCGCTGCCGCCGAACTGTTCCTCGATGCCGACCGAGCCGCCGGCGCGGGCCACCATGCCGCGGCCGAACGCGCCGGAGTAGCAGCAGTCGAGCAGCAGCACTATGCGGCGGGAGCGGGAGCGGTTCATGCGGCGGGCCACGAAGTCCGCCGAGACCGCGGTGCCGGCGAGGCGGTTGAGCTTGGTGCCGGAGGTGGCGAAGTGGAGTTCGCCGGCCTCGTCCTTCACGCCGTGGCCGGAGAAGTGCAGGACCAGGAGGTCGTCCGGGTCGCGGTCGGCGAAGAAGTCCTCCACGGCCTCGTTCACCTCGGCGGCCGAGGTGTTGATCAAGGTCTGCACGTCGAAGGCGCCGATGCGCGGGTCGGCCAGGACCTCGCCGAGGCGGGCGGCGTCGTGAGCGGGGGCGCGCAGGGAGGCGAGGCCGGGGTCGGCGAACTCGTAGCTCGCGATGATCAGGGCGTAGCGGTGGAGGTGCCGGCCCAGCCAGGCGGAACGCTGGGCGAGTTCGGCCTTCGAGGGCGCGCCGGTCAGTTCCAGGGTGTCGCCGTCGGCTTCGACGGTCACTGAACGTTCGCGGCGCTGGCCCAGCCACGACGACACGGCGTTGATCAGCGCGGCCAGGACGGTGGACTGGGAGACCGTGGTCAGCAGGGTGCCCAGTTCGTTCAGGTCGATGGCCTTGGCGCCGGCGGGAGCCTCGCCGGGCACGCCCGAGACGGCGGCGAACTCCTGCAGTTCGGATCTCAGGAACGTGGTGAGCTGCTCGATGCGCTCGTCGTCGGCACCGTCTTCGCGCACGCGCAGTGTGACGTCGGTCATAGCGGCCTCCTAGTTGGAGGTCGCTCAGCGGGCACAAAGCATTACGAAGGGTCGGAACCCCGGAACGCGCCCCACCACAGGCCCAGCACGGCGGCGATCACCGTCGCCGTGATCCAGCCGGTGAAGCCGCTGCCGTCGAGATAGGCCCAGAACATGCCGACGAACGGCGCGGGCACCATGAACACCGCGTCCACCCGCAGCTGGGCCAGCAGTCCGCGAGGCGCGCGGGTCTCCGGATCAGGCTGCGCCGGGTTGTCGAGGCGCCGGCCCCTCGGATGTGTGGTCACGGCCTTGCCGGACGGGTAGATCGTCACCCCGTCGACGAACGCGACGCGCCCGCCCCGCAGCTCGGCGTCGACCGGTGACGGCAGCGTCACGAGCACCGGGTCGTAGAACACAGGCAGCCATCGCTCGACCGGCCCGTCGATCTCCAGCCACGACCGGACCATCAGGCCGGACTGCAACCGGATCCGCCGCACCGGCACCGTGACCGCCTCGGCCCGCGCGGACCGCACCGCCAGCACCAGCCGCACCAAACCGGCGAAGACCACCAGCAGCGCCACCGCCAGCGAGAACGTCACGCCGCCCAGCGCGCGGTCGGTGTCCACGAACTGGTTCGAGCCGGGAATCACCGCGCGCGAAGGGTCCGCGGGGTCGAACGCCACCTGCGTCTGCCGTCCCACGAACTTCACGCCGTCCTCGTACGGGACGCGCGCCGAACCCGAGGGCCACCGCACCTCGACCGCACCGTCCGAATAGGACACCACCTCGCCGACCTCGCGGGAGGTCAACGAGGACAAGACAGCGCGTGAGTCCGAATAGGACAGCCACGAGAGCAGGCCGACCACGAGGCAGACGAACAGCACGATCGCCGTGGCGAGAACACCATGACGCAGCGCGCGGACCCGGGAACGCAACAAGAGAAGCTCCAAACAGAAACGAACGGCCCGGCGGGAAGCCCGCCGGGCCGTTCAGCAGCTAACTACACATCACTCGGTGAAGCCCATGTGGATGTAGTCGTACGGACGGTTCGCGTACGCGACGGCACCGAAGTTGGCGACGTTGCTCTTCACCGCGACCGCGCCGGGCAGCTGGTACAGCGGCAGCTGGGCGCCCAGCTCCCAGATCTTCTTGTCGGCCTCGTTGGCCAGCTCCAGGCGCTTGGCGTTGTCGAGCTCGCCGTTCGCCTGCTCGAGCAGCTTGTTGACCTCGTCCGAGCCGATGCGGCCGTAGTTCTGGTTGGTGCTGGCCGGGTCGAGGGTGTAGATGCCCTTGCTGTCCGAGATCGGCGTGGCCGAGGCCAGCCAGCGGAAGCCGGTCATGTCGAAGTTGCCGACGTTGACGAACTGCTTGAAGAAGTCGGTCGACGGCACGGCCTGGATGTCGACCTTGGCGCCGATCTCCTTCAGCTGCGACTGCACGAGCTTCGCGATCTGGTCGGAAACGGGGTTCGGCGTCGGGATGACGTACCGGACGACCAGTTCCTTGCCGTCCTTCTTGCGGGTCTCGCCCTCGAGCTTCCAGCCCAGCTCGTCGAGCTGCTTCTTCGCGGCTTCCTTGTCGAACGCCGCCACGGCCGAGTTGTCCTTGTAGCCGGCGGAACCCAGCAGGAAGAAGTGGTTACCGGTGACCTGCGCGTCACCCTTCAGCATCTGGCCGAGCAGCGCCTTGGTGATGACCTTGGTGTCGATACCGCGCATCAGCGCGACGCGGAGCTTCGCGTCCTTGAGGATCGAGGAGTCCGCACCGTTGAAGGTGATGTGCGAGTAGTCCGGCGTGATCGCCTGGCGGATCGTCACACCCTGCATCGACTTGGCGCGCGTGAAGTTGTCGACGCTGGAACCGATGTCGAAGAAGTCGATCTGGCCGTTGGCGAGCGCGTCCGCGAGCGCGGGGCGGTCGACCTGGCGGAACGTGAACTTCTCGAGCTTCGGCTTGTCGCCCCACCAGTTGGTGTCCCGGACGACCGTGACGAGCTTGGCGGTGCGGTCGATCGTGCCGATCTTGAACGGACCGGCGGTGATCTTCGGCGCGTCGGCCCAGCCCTTGTTGAACTCCTCGGCAGAGGAGGACATGGCCTTCGGGTAGAGCGGCGAGAACAGGCCACCCTCCCACTCGGCGAACTTCTTCTTGAACGTCACCTTGACGTCCTGGTCGGTCGCGCCCTTCTCGACCTTCTCGATGTCCTCGTAGCCGGTGGTGCCGGCGACCTCGTAGGCCTTGTCGGTCCCGTTCAGGGACTTCCACATGGCCTCGAAGTCCTGCCAGGACAGCGCCGTGCCGTCCGACCACTTGGCCTTCGAGTTGATCTTGTACTCGAGGACCTGCGGGTCGGAGGACGCGAGCTTCGCCTCGTCGAGGAAGTCCTTGTTGACCTCGATCGTCGAGTCCGGCTTCTGCTTGAACAGGTTGGGCATCAACGTGTCGATCATGCGCCGGCCGTCGGCGTTGGTGCCGTCGAGCTGGTTGTAGTTCCAGTTGTCCGGCAACTGGTCAACGGGCCAGCGGAACTCGCCGCCGTCCTTGACCTTGGCGGCGTCCTGCGGGTTGATGTCCGCTTGGCCGATCGCGTTGTCCGCGCCCTTGAGCCCGGAGTTGGCGTTGTTGCTGGGCCCCCCACACGCGGTAAGCGTGAGGGCGAACGCGACAAGCGCGGTCACTCCCACCTTGGTACGTCGACTCACTGTCGTGAACCTCCCTCGTGCCCGGACACCAGTTGCCGGGGACACTGTTCCTTCGTGCTCGCAGGTCGTCTGAGGCGACGGATGCATCAGAGAACCTGACGGATCTGAGCGAAGTGGCAGGCCGCCTCGTGGTCGGGGGCCTGCGTTTCGCGCGGCGGTTCCAGCTCGATGCACGTGCGCTGCTTCTCGGGAGGCAGCGACGCGTGCAGGAAGCATCGGGTGCGGAACCGGCAGCCGGACGGCGGGTTCGCCGGACTCGGCAGGTCACCGGTGAGGAGGATCCTCTCCCGCTGACGTTCCTTCACGGGGTCGGGAATCGGGATCGCCGACAGCAGAGCCTGCGTGTACGGGTGGCGCGGTGCGTCGAACACCGAGTCCACCTCGCCGATCTCGACGATCTTCCCGAGGTACATCACGGCCACCCGGTCCGCGATGTGGCGCACCACCGACAGGTCGTGCGCGACGAACAGGTAAGCCAGGCCCAGCTTGGACTTCAGCTCCTCCAGCAGGTTGATGACACCCGCCTGGATGGACACGTCCAGCGCCGACACCGGCTCGTCGAGCACGACGAGCTTCGGTTCGAGCGCGAGGGCGCGCGCGATGCCGATGCGCTGACGCTGACCGCCGGAGAACTCACCGGGGTAGCGCGACAGCTGCTCGGGACGCAGTCCGACGAGTCGCATCAGCTCCGGCACGCGCCGGTTGATCTCGTCCTTGCCGTAGCCGTGGACCTGCATCGGCTCTGCGATGACGTCGTTGATCGTGAGGCGCGGGTCGAGCGAGGCCATCGGGTCCTGGAAGACCACCGACATGTCGCGGCGGATCTCCTTGCGGCGCTTGGAGTCCAAAGAGGACACGTTCGTGCCGAGGACCGAGATCTCGCCGCTCATCGGCTTTTCCAGGCCGAGGATCTCCATCAGGGTCGTGGTCTTGCCACAACCCGACTCGCCGACCAGGCCGAGGGTCTCGCCCTCGCGGACGTCGAACGTGATGCCCGCGACCGCGTGCACGGTGCCGACGCGGCGCTTGAACACCACGCCCTTGTTGACCGCGTACTCCTTGACCAGGTTGTCGAGGCCCAGCACGACGTCGCGCTGTTCCCGCGGCACCTTGGCGATCTCGGCCTCTTCGACGACCTCGGCACCGAAGATCTCGGCGGCCGCCTCGGCGCCCTCGGCGTCGGTGGCGGCGATCTCGCCGGTCCTGATGCACGCGGCCTGGTGCTCGTCCGACCCGTCGACGTCGATCAGCGGCGGCTCGGCGGTGTGGCAGGCGTCGACGACCATCGGGCAGCGCGGCGCGAACGGACAACCTGGGGGAAGGTCCGTGAGCGACGGCGGCTGGCCGGTGATCGGCACGAGCGCCTGCTTCTCGCCGACGTCCAGGCGCGGGATCGAGCCGAGCAGGCCGAGGGTGTACGGCATGCGCGGCCGCTCGTAGATCTCGTCGACCTTGCCCTTCTCCACGGCACGGCCCGCGTACATGACCATCAGCCGGTCCGCGAACCCGGCGACGACGCCGAGGTCGTGGGTGATGATCACGATGCCCGCGCCGGTGACCTCCTGCGCGGTCTCGAGCAGCTGCAGCACCTGCGCCTGCACCGTCACGTCGAGCGCGGTGGTCGGCTCGTCGGCGATGATCAGGTCGGGGTCGTTGGCGATCGCCATGGCGATCACCGCGCGCTGCCGCATGCCGCCGGAGAACTCGTGCGGGAACGCCTTGGCGCGTTCGACGGCGTTCGGGATGCCGACGAGGTCGAGCAGTTCGACCGCGCGCTTGGCGGCGGCCGACTTGGACACGGCGCCCTTGCGGTGCACCAGGATCGCCTCGGCGATCTGGTCGCCAACGGTGTAGACCGGCGTGAGCGCGGACAGCGGGTCCTGGAACACCATCGAGATGCGCCGGCCGCGGATCTTCGACAGCTCGTTGTCGCCGCGGCCGATGAGCTCACGACCCTGGAACTTGATGGAACCGGTGATGCGCGCCGAGTCCGGCAGCAGGCCCATGACGGCGAGCGAGGACACGGACTTGCCGGAACCGGACTCGCCGACGATGCCGAGCACCTCGCCGGGCGAGACGTGGTAGCTCAGCCCGCGCACGGCCCGCACGCGGCCGGACTCGCTCGGGAAGGACACGTGAAGGTCCTCGACCTGCAGAACCGGTCCCTCGACGACCGGGTCGGCCGGAGTGTCGAACTGGATCTCCGAGGTGGTCATCAGGCGGCCTTCTCCTTGGTTTCCTTCTTCTCCTTGCGTCGCACGCGCGTGGAGGTGGGGTCGAGCGCGTCACGAAGCCCGTCGCCGACCCAGTTCACCGCCAGCACGAACACGACGAGGAAGCCCGCCGGGAACAGGAACAGCCACGGGAAGGTCGTCGCGGACTCGGCGTTGAGCCCGATCAGGGTGCCGAGCGAGACGTCGGGCGACTGGACGCCGAAGCCGAAGTAGCTCAGGCCCGTCTCGGCGAGCACCGCCGAACCGACGTTGATGGTCGCGTCGATGATCAGCAGCGACGCCATGTTCGGCACGATGTGCTTGGCGATGATCTTGCGCGCGGGCTGGCCCATGAACTTGGCCGCCTTCACGAACTCGCGCTCCTTCAGCGTCAGCGTCATGCCGCGCACGATGCGCGCGGTGATCATCCATTGGAACGCGGCCAGCATGATCACCAGCAGGAACCACGACTTGCCGCGGAACCACGGGCTCAGGATGGCGATGATCAGGAACGACGGCAGCACGAGCAGCAGGTCGACCACCCACATGAGCGCCTTGTCGGCGACACCGAGGAAGTAACCGGCGGTCGCGCCGACGATCGCGGCCACGGTGGTCGAGATCAGCGCCACGAGCAAGCCGATGAGCAACGACTTCTGCAGCCCGCGCATCGTCAGCGCGAACATGTCGGTGCCGATCTTGTCGGTACCGAAGATGTGCTCGGAGTACGGCGGCTCGAGGAACGCGCTGTAGTCCTGCGTGTCGTAACTCCACTTCGACAGAAGCGGGCCCACGAACGCCATCAGGTACATGCCCACGATGACCACCAGGCCGACCAGGGCGAGCTTGTTGCGCAGAAAGCGGATGAACACGAGCCGGCCACGCGTCATGGCCTTGCCCGGTTCGGGCGCCGCGTCGACCGGGCTGCCGGAGGCGGCGCCGGTGGTTCCCGCGGAGTCGCCCTCGTTGAGGATCACGGTCACGTCGTCGTCACCTTGCCTAGTTCACACGGATTCGGGGGTCGAGCGCGGCGTACAGCACGTCGGCGAGCCAGCCGGAGAACAGCACGCACACCGCGACGAACAGCGTCACCGTGGCCGTGATGTTCGTGTCCTGCGCCGAGATGCCGGTGACCAGCCAGTCACCCATGCCGAACCAGCCGAAGATCCGTTCGGTGAACGTGCCACCGACGACGAGCAGGCCGAAACCGAACGCGAACAGGGTCGCCATCGGGATCAGCGCGGTGCGCAGACCGTGCTTGAACAGCGCCTTGCGGCGGGTCAGCCCCTTGGCCTGGGCGGTGCGCAGGAAGTCGCTGCCCAGCACGTCGAGCATCGACGAGCGCTGGTAGCGGCTGTAGAAGGCGATCTGACCGAGCGCGATCGTCAGCGTCGGCACGATCAGGTGCTGCAGCCGGTCGCCGAGGTGCTCGAACCAGTTGCCCTGGAAGCCCGGTGTCTGCTCACCGACGAAGATCAGCACGTTGGTGCCGATCGAGTCGTTGATGCCCTGTGCGCCCATCTTGAGCAACGTGCCCAGCACGAACACCGGCGTCGACAGAAGTATGAAGCTGAACAAGGTCGCGAAGTAGTCGCTGAACTTGTACTGCCTGATCGCGCTCACCACACCGAGCAGCACTCCGAACAGGATGCCGATCGTGATGCCGAGCAGGAACAGCCTCAGACTCACGCCGATCCGGCGGCCCAGCTCGTCGGTGATCGGGCGGTCGGTGATCGTGCGACCGAAGTCGCCCTGCACCACACCGCCCATCCACGTCACGAACCGCTGCGGGATCGGCTGGTCGAGGTGGAGGTCTCGTTTCTTCGCCTCGATCGATGCCGCCGGAGGCGGTGGGTTGCGTTGTTGCAACACCCCGATCGGGTCAAAGGTGGCGGAGGCCAACGTGAACGCGAGGAACGTTGCCACCAGGGCAAGCACCACGTAGTTGACCAACCGCCGCAACAGAAATCCGGCCACCCGTGTTCAGTCCTCTCCCCGGTGGTTGCGACGTCGGCACACTGGATTGCAGTGGACGAGTTGCAAGAGATTAACCGCCGATCTGGCGGACCGCCGCCCACCCCCACGATTCGCAGGGGCCCACTGACCGGGCCATAGTCACCCATGCGTGGCGAAAAGGACGGCCGAACAGCCACATCAACAGTTGACCCTCGGCAATTGTGTGTCCAAGCGTGACCATTGTGCGTCCAGATCGCCGCATTCACCGTGAAGTTCTGTCGCGGCACGGATGGATGTGACGCATCCGGGTGAATGCAATGACCGGAAGATGTGGGACAAGCAGCGCAATGTGATCAGAAACCGGGCATCACGCTGCGAAGCGCCTTATGCGTCCACCGTTACTGGATCGATCACTGGGCTGTCCAGCGCACGGGCAGCTCCGCCACCCCGCCGACCAGCTGTTCCGTCCGCGGGCGCAGTTCGGCCACGTCGCCCGCTAGGCCGAACGCCGTGAAGCGCGTCACAAGGGCCGACCTCGATGCCGGTCAGCGCGTACCGGGGCAGGCCGGAGTCCTCCGACCGCGTCGACACCGGTGAGCGATGGCGCAGGATCTCCCCGACGCGGCCTCTCCCGCCGAACGGAAGCGGTGTTCGACGGGTTGGAGACGTTGCGCGCTGCCGGCTAGCTGAGCCGCCAGAGACGGCCGCCCGCGATCACGAACACCTGATCGTCGGCCTTCTCCGCCGCCACGACCTCACCGCTCGGCCCGTCCGCCGGCCGTTCGTCCTTTCCGGACACGAGCTTGACGCCGTTGTGGTCGACGAACAGCGTCGGCGTGCCGTTGACCGGGACCGGCGCGGCGAGGACGGCGTCGTCACCGACCGGGATGTCCGGCGTGGTCAGCTTCCTCCAGTCCGAGCCGGAGCCGGTCCACCAGGCGAGCTTGCCCTTGGCACGGCCCACGACGTGGCAGGTGCCGTCCCAGCAGCGGGCGGCCAGTGCGGCGTCGCCGTCGGGAAGGGTGGCGGTGGTCCAGGTCGTGCCGTCGAACTGCCAGACGGCCGCGCCCACGGTGCCCTTCGCGATCTGCCAGCCGGCGACGAGGGCGCCGTCGCCGTTCTGGGTCACGGCGAGCGGGAAGCGCAGGAGGTCCTGTGAGCTCTCCAGGGCGGTGCCGGCGGAGGGCTGGCGGGTCCAGGTGTCCTCCGCGTAGGTCCAGGCGGCGATGTCGAGGCCTGCCTTGGCGCTCTGCCAGGTGCCGATGATCCGCGGGCCCTGGGCGGTGCGGACCACGCCGATCAGTTCGCCCGCGCCGTAGCCGCCGAACGTGCTGAAGGCCTGCGTCTTCTCGACGATCTGGCGGGTGTCGCCGGTCCAGGCGCTCCAGCGGACGTTGCCGTGCGCGCCGCCGCGTTCGCCGCCGACGCCGGTGATCGTGGTGCCGTCGGAGGTGATGCCGTACCAGTGCGCTTCCTTGCCGTACGGGGTCGTCGGGGTCAGCCGGACGTTGGTGAGAGTGCCGTCTTTGGTGCGCGTGACCAGTTCCGGGTGGTCGGACGGGCGGGTGCCGATCACCAGCATGTCGGCGTGCGTGGCCAACGCTTCCGGGGTGGCCGTGAGGTCGACGGCGGTGAAGCCGACTCCGTTGTCCGCGCCCGAGGAGCAGCCGGTGAGGACGAGCAAAACCGCGAGCATCAACCTCCGCATGCGGGCCAGTATGACCACATGCGGCCCGAACCCGGTCAGGTGTTGCACTTCTCCGAAGATCCTTCGATCACCCGGTTCGTGCCGCACCTGGCGGCCACCGCGCGGCAACCCGGCGAGTACGTGTGGGCCGTGGACGCGGGCCGCTCCCCCGACTACTGGTTTCCGCGGCAGTGCCCGCGGGCGATGGCGTGGACGGCCTCGCGCACCTCGGCGGCGGACCGCGACCGGATCATCGGGCCCGGCTGCGGTGATCGCGTGCACGCGATCGAGTACGGATGGCTGGAGCGCATGTGGACCGTGCGGCTGTACGCGTACCGGTTGCCCGCCGACGTGTTCCGGCCGTTCGACGAGAAGGGCGACGGTCATGGGCACGCCGTGGTGGCGACCGAGCCAGTCCTGCCGTTGGGGCCCGCCGAACGGGTCGGTGATCTGTTCGCGCTGCACGAGGAGGCGGGGATCGGGCTGCGGGGTGCTGCCCAACCTGTGGCCGTTCTGGGACGCGGTGACCACCAGCTCGCTGGGGTCGAGCGGGATCCGGTTGAGAAACGCCCTGCCGCGTTCAGTGGAATGATCAGCGCCCATGCGGGTGCTGCTGGTGGAGGACGACGAGCCGATCGCGGAATCGCTCACGCGCGGGCTGTCCCGTTACGGGTTCGAGGTCCGTTGGGTGCGCACGGGTGCGGAGGCGCTCACCGCCGATGACTTCGTCTTGGCGCTTGTCGACCTCGGGCTGCCCGACATGGACGGCCTGGACGTCTGCCGCGAGCTGCGTGCGCGCGGGGACGTGCCGATCATCGTGATCAGCGCACGGTCGGACGAGGTCGATCGGGTCGTTGGGCTGGAGATCGGCGCCGACGACTACGTCACCAAACCGTTCGGGGTGCGTGAGGTCGTCGCACGGATGCGGGCAGTCCTGAGGCGTGCGCAGCCCGCGCACAAGGAAGCCGCGCAGGAGCACGGGCGGTTGCGGATCGACCGGCGCGGGCGGCGGGTGCACCTCGACGGCGGCGAGGTGGAGCTGGCGCCGAAGGAGTTCGACCTGCTGGCGTTCCTGGCCGAGGAGCCGGGCGCGGTGTTCACCCGCGAGCAGATCATGGAGGCGGTGTGGGACGAGAACTGGTTCGGCCCCACCAAGACGCTGGACGTGCACGTGGGGGTGCTGCGCCGCAAACTCGGTGACGCGGCGTCGCTGGAAACGGTGCGCGGCGTGGGATTCCGGCTGGTGCTCCCGTGACG
The DNA here is from genome assembly GCF_033949945.1 of Lentzea miocenica. NCBI lineage: Bacteria > Bacillati > Actinomycetota > Actinomycetes > Pseudonocardiales > Pseudonocardiaceae > Lentzea > Lentzea miocenica. Next base: position 16,862 of record NZ_JAXAVW010000007.1, on the reverse strand, counting down.
CGCCGATCCGCCAGGAGCAACGCGACGCTGGCCGCGACGGCCATCCCTGGAGATACAGCGCGGGGTGTCGGATTCCGGCTGGTGCTCCCATGATCCGCCAACTCGTCTGGAGCTACGTGCTGCTGGTCGCCGTGGCGATCGCGGCGTTCACCGTGCCGGTGGCGTTCACCCTGAACAACCAGCTGTTCGGCGACGCGGAGAACACCGCGCGACGCGAGGCCGACACCGCCGCGCTGCTGCTGGCGTCCGGCGACACGCGGTCGTTGAGCGCGTTGGTGGACGCCTACGAACGGCAGACGCTCGGCCAGATCGACGTGCTCGGGCCGGAACCGGAGAGCAAGGTCTGGGACTCCGAAGGCCTGAAGCTCACGGTGCAGGCGCGGAAACCGGACGGCACCGTCGTCGGCGCGATCCGGCTGTCCTATCCGGACGGTCCGATCATCGACCGGCTTTGGTACATCTGGGGTTTCCGCGCGCTGCTCGCGGTGGGTGTGCTGATCGTGGCGGCGTTCCTCGGGCTGTGGCTGGCGCGGCGGGTCACCCGGCCGTTGCGTGAGTTGAACGGCATGGCGGCGCGGCTGCGGGACGGCGACCTGACCGCGCGCGCCGAGGAGACCGGGCCGCCCGAGACCCGCACGCTCGCCAGGACGTTGAACACCGCCACCGAGACGATCGGCACGCTGGTGCGTTCGCAACGGGCGTTCATCGGTGACGCCTCGCACCAGCTGCGCACACCACTGACGGCGTTGCGGCTGTCGTTGGACAACGTGGCCGACGGTGTCGACGACCCGCACACCCGCGAGGACGTCGAGATGGCGACCGCCGAGGTCGTGCGGATGTCGCGGCTGGTCAACGGATTGCTGGCGCTGGCGCGTGCCGAGGCCGACGTCGCCCATCCCGAACCCGTGCAGGTGCTGGACGTCGTCGCCGAGCGGTTCACCGCCTGGCGCGCCGCCGCCGACGAGCGGTCGATCTCGCTGGTGTCCGAGGGGTTCGACATCCGGGTGCTCGCGACGCCGGGGCACCTCGAGCAGGTGCTGGACAACGTGCTGTCCAACGCGCTGGAGGTGTCCCCGGACGGCGCCACGATCCTGATCCGCACCACCCGGCCGGGTCTGCTGGAGGTCATCGACTCCGGGCCAGGGCTGCCGCCGGCCGATCGCGCGCGGGCGTTCGACCGGTTCTGGCGCGGTCAGGGCCTGACCGGCAAGGGCGGGTCCGGTCTCGGCCTCGCGATCGTCAAGCAGCTCGTCACCGACGACGGCGGCGCGGTGTCGCTGGACGCCGCGGCCGGTGGCGGGCTGTGCGTGCGGATCAGACTTGCTCCGGCATCGCCGACGAGTGGTGGTTCACGATGAGCCAGTTCCCGTCGATCTTCTCGTAGACGAACGTGTAGCGAGCGTCCACAGTGGTCGGCTTGCCGTCCCTGGTGAGCGCGAACCGGTAGGTGCCCGCGTCGATCGCGTCGTCGGCGTCGAGCACCGCGATGTGCGAGTCGAGGATGGTGCCGCTCGGCTTGTTCTGCAGGAAGTGCTCGAAGTAGTCGACGATCTCGGCGCGGGTGGACCGCACCTGGTTCGACACCGTGGGCAGCAGGACCGCATTCGGAGCGTAACGGTCGGCCACCTTCTGGGCGTCACCCGTGGCGAGGGCTGCGTTCCAGTCCGCGAACAGCGCCTTGATTTGGTCGTTCGTCGGCTTGGAGTCCTGCTTGGCGGCTTCTGCCGCATTTCCGGCACATCCGGTCACCAGCAAAGCGGCTCCGGCCAGTGCGGCGACTCCGGCGAAACGGTTGCGCATCGTGTGGTTCTCCCCGATCGAGTGGCTGTTGAACACCACTTTCAGGTAACGCCCGGAAGTGCCCGGGCAGGAGAAGTGCAGGAGAACGCCAAGACCGGGACAATCTTTCCGCAAGCCTGGTAAACCTGGACGTATGGGACTTCTCAGCGGAATGATGGGGAACGCGTCGAAGCTCGACCCGCGGGACGCCGCGAAGGAGTTCGGGCGGCTTCTGGCGCAGGGGGAACAGATCCACGCGGCCTACCAGCTGATGCGCGACTCGTTCCTGTTCACCGACCGGCGGCTCATCCTGGTCGACAAGCAGGGCATGACGGGCAAGAAGGTCGAGTACCACTCAGTGCCGTACAAGGCGATCACGCAGTTCTCCGTCGAGACGGCCGGCACCTTCGACCTGGACGCGGAGCTGAAGATCTGGATCTCCGGCAGTGACGCGCCGATCTCCAAGCAGTTCGGCAAGGGCGTCGACGTGTACGAGGTGCAGGCGCTGCTGGCGGCATTCGTGGCGCGGTAGGGAACCCAGCGCCACGGCGATCTCGGCCAGCGCCACGATGAGCGCGGTGACGAGGTGGCTGGTGTCCAGCAGGACGTTCAGCGCCGTCACGATCACGGGCGCGACCCGGCTGCGGACCAGCACTCGCATGATGACGGTGGCGCAGCGGGTGGTGGACATTTCCGTTCCCTTCCAAGGATTTCGCCTTCACAGATACGTCGAACCAGACCTCCCGATTTCGACATGCGCGGGCACGAAACCCAGTACGGGCAACAAAAAATCCCCCGCGGCACGTGGCCTGCGGGGGATTTCGCTTGCGGGCTCTAGCGGGCCTGCAGCATCGGGCGGAACTTGTCGCGGTACGCCCATGCCAGACCGATCTCGGCGACGACCACGAAGATCGCGATCCCGAGGCCCGACGGCTCCAGGAAGACGTGGATCAGGAAGATGTTCACGACCATCGGCGCCAGGATCGCCAGGGCCAGCGGCACGAACCGGCCGGCGACCAGCAGGACACCCGCGACGAGCTGGACACCCGAGGCCAGCTGCAGCATGTAGCCCGTCGCGTAGAGAGCGGCGGTGAACGCCACTCCGGCGGGCGCCATCGTGCTCGGATCCGGCGCGGGCATGAAGTTCAGGAACCCGTTCAAGCCGGTCGTGGTGAACAGCAGGCCGATCAGCACGCGGGTGATGATCGTGGCGTAGCGGCCGACGGCGATCTTGCGGGTGGCAGGGGCGGCGGTGACGGTCGTGGCGGTCATCTCGGGTTCCTCCTGGGCTGTGGTGTCCTTCCACTGATGCGTCGAACGGCCACGACACCGGATCGACAATCGGCCCAGAAAATCTTCAAAAAGTTTCGGCGGAACCTGTTCGCGCTGGTCAGCCCTCCCGAGCCGCGCGGACGTACTCGGCGACCGGGCTGAGCTTGAGCCAGTTCGGCAGGCCGCGCACCACCCAGCGCGTACCGGTCAGCTCGACCGTGCCCGCGCGCACGGCGTCGAGGAGCTCGTACTCCCCCTCCCACACCCGGTAGAGCGTCGCGAGGTCGGACGCCAGCACCGCGTCGACCTCCAGGCCCGGATCGGTGTAGCAGACAGAGGCGTCACCGGGTTCGACCACGAGCCAGAACGTGCGGTGACGGTCGTTGATGCGGAACTCGATGTTGGCGCGGCGGGTCAGCGTGCCGGTGTCGACGCGGCCGTGCATCCACCACATCAGCACCTCGGGGTCGAGCTCGTCGGCGCGCGGGTCGCCGAACGCGTACCGGGCGCCCCAGTCGGCCAGGCCGAACACCAGGGGGCGCAGGGCCTGCCCGGAGGGGGTCAGCGTGTAGCCGTCTCCGGTGCGCACCACCAGCCCGGCGTTCGCCAGCTGCCTGAGGCGACGGGACAGCAGGGCGCGCGAAAGTCCCGGCAGACCGCGGGAGAGCTCGTTGAAGCGCGAGGCACCGACGAGCATGTCCCGCACGATCAGCAACGTCCACCGGTCGCCCAGCACCTCGACGGCGCGGACGATCGGGCAGTACTGCGCATACGTCCTCACAGGGAAAGTCTCCGTCGTCGCGGGTGTTTCGTTACCGCCGTCCGGTTCACTTTCAGAACTACCTGCGGGGCTTGTCTGTTCTTACGTTCGTCGCATGACAACTCTTGAAACACCGCGGGTGACCAGCACGTTCCCGACTGTCACCAAGGACGACGACGCGAAGTTCGTGGAGATGGCCGCCCGCATCGGCGCGATCGCGGCGGCCCACGCGTCCGAACACGACAGCGACGCGACGTTCGTGGCCGAGGCGTACGAGGCGATGCGCGAGGAGGGCTATCTGGCGTTGGCCGTACCCGAGGAACTGGGCGGGCTCGGCGCCACGATGCGCCAGGTCTGTTACGCCCAGGCCGAACTCGCGCGGCACGACGGCGCGACCGCGCTGGCCGTCACGATGCACCTGTATCTGACGCTGATGCAGGGATATCGCAGACGCAAGGGCGCACCGGACGCGGAGGGCGTGCTGCGGCGCGTGGCCGCGGAGGGCCTGGTCATCGCGACCAGCGGCGGGTCGGACTGGCTGTGGCCGACGACCACGGCGACGCAGGTGGACGGCGGGTTCCTGATCTCCGGGCGCAAGACGTTCTGCAGCCAGTCGCCGCGCGCGAACGTCGTGGCCACGTCCGCTGTCCTCGGTGAGGAGGTGCTGCACTTCAGCGCGCCGCTCAACGCCGAGGGCGTGCGCATCGAGGAAACGTGGGACACGCTCGGAATGCGCGGCACTGCCAGCCACGACGTGGTGCTGGAGGACGTGTTCATCCCGGCAGAGAAGATCGCGGCACGACGGCCGTACGGGGAGTTCGGCGCGCCGCTGTTCGCCGCGGTCGTCCACTTCGCGCCGGTGTGCGGGGCGACGTACTTCGGCATCGCCTCCGGCGCGCGGGACGTGGCCGTGCGGTCGACGTCGAAGAACGCCGTGCGGCAGATCGGGTTGATGGACTACAAGCTGCGCACCGCGTGGTGGTCGCTGATGGGGTCGATCGAGGAGCTCGGCGACGACTACACGGCCAACGCCGAGTCGACCGTCACGGTGATGCTGGCCAAGCGCCAGGCCGTGGTGGAGGCGATCGAGGTCGTGAACCTCGCGATGGAGGTCCTGGGTGGACGGTCGTTCTTCAAGCGTTCACCGCTGGAACGCGCTTACCGCGACGTGCGCGCCGGAACGTTCCACCCGCTCACACCCGAGGCCACACTCATGTACACGGGCAAGGTCGCTCAGGGTGACCCCGGAGTCACGGAGTAGAACTCTTCTTGGGCAACTTCAAGTTGTATGCATGCCAAGGGTTTGCGAGGATTCGGGTCCGTCTCTTATAAGGAGCGATCCCGGTGGCCACTCGGCTCAACCCGTACCTCCGCTTCGACGGCTCCGCCCGTGAAGCCATGGAGTTCTACCACTCGGTCTTCGGCGGCGAGCTGAAGATGAACACGTTCGGCGAGTTCGGCATGCAGGACACGCCGCAGGCAGACCAGATCATGCACGCGCAGCTGGAGACCGAAGCCGGCTACACGCTCATGGCCTCCGACACGCCGCCCGGCATGGGATACCACCCCGGCGACACCATCACCGTGTCCCTGTCGGGCGACGAGGAGGTGCTCCGCACGTACTTCGAGAAGCTCGCCGACGGCGGCAAGGTCGGTACGCCGCTGGAGAAGCAGATGTGGGGCGACGAGTACGGCGACCTGGTCGACAGGTTCGGCATCAACTGGATGGTCAACCTCGGCGGCCTCGGGTAGCGATGACGGGCGGGGCCGCGGTGGTGGCCCCGCCCGCCCTGCTGACGCATCATGTGGACCATGAGCGAGCGTCTGCGATGTGTGGTCGACCAACTCGCGATCCGGCCGGACGAGCGGGTGCTGGAGATCGGCTGCGGTCAGGGCGTGGCCGCGACGATGGTGTGTCAGCTGCTGTCCACCGGCACCCTCACCGCGATCGACCGGTCCACGAAGATGGTCGAGGCCGCGACCCGCCGCAACGCCCCGTACGTGGCGTCCGGCAAGGCCGAGTTCCTCATCGCGTCGCTGGAGGACATGAACCTCGGCGACCGCCGGTTCGACCTGGTCTTCGCCGTTCGCGTCGGCCTGTTCCACCGCGATCCCAGCCGTGCGCACGAACTCGTGCGCCCGTGGCTCGCACCGGGCGCGCGCGTACTTTCCTTCTTCGACGTGCCCATGCGGCCCGGCGCTGTTCAGACGCACACTGTCTAGATCCGCTCCAGCAGCTCGCTGATCAGCTTCTTCGACGGCTCGACGCCCGCGGGTGACATGACCTCGACCTGCGTCTTGCCCTTGCGCGCGGCGACCGTGTGCTGGGTGGTCTCCGAACCGCCGGCCGTGGCCTCGTAGGCCTCGTCGTGGAACCCGTCGATGACCTTGGCCTTCTCCGGCTTGCCCTGCGCGAACGACTTGGCCGTCGCGTTCGTCGTGAACCGCACCTCGACCGGCATGCCGGAACCCACGTACTTGCAGGTCGTGACCGCCTTCTCGACGGTCTCCTGCTGGCCCTGCAGCCGCAGTCCGAGTGCCTTGCCCACGACGGACGAGTTGGCGTTGGCGCAGTTCGGGCCGTTGCCGGCCGGCTGCTCCACTGTGGTCGGGGTCCGCGGTGCCTGCGTCGGGGCGGCCTCCGGAGTGGAGGAGCAGGCGGCGAGAAGGAACGCGGCGGCGAGAAGGGTGATGCGCACACCGGTACATCGGCCCTCCCCCGCCGCCGCGTTACCTCACGGGACTTCTTGCTAGGTGCCGTCGATGAGCTGAGGCCGGACTCGAGGACTCACGGGTCGCGCACGGCGACTTCACCGAGGAGGGCGGAGCGAAGGCGTTGTCGGTGCTGGCGGCCCGCGGGCTTCAGGTGCCCGCCGACGTGGCCGTGGTGGGGTTCAACGACATCGTGACGGCGCAGCACACCACTCCGGCGTTGACGACGGTGCGGCAGCCGATCGACGCGCTCGGGCGGGAGATGACCCGGATGCTGCTGCGGCTGATCGACGGGGACACACCGACGTCACTCATCCTGCCGACGACGTTGGTGCGTCGAGAGTCAGCCTGAGCACCTCGTCGACGCGGGCGTCCCAGTCGATCTCCCGCGCTGTCCCGCCGAGGACCGCCACCGCCGCGAGGGTCACCGTGCCCTCGATGTCGGCGGTCAGCACGGGGATGCTCGCGTTGGTGGTGAACGCCGTGCCCTGCGGCGCCGCGCGCCGTTCCTCGCCGCTCCAGCCCCGGACCGGCACCAGCGCGTTCGGCAAATCGGTCGCCCAGCCCGTCAGCTCCGCCCGTGTGCCGGGCGGGGCGCCGATCACCCGGTGGATCCGTAGTTCCTGGTCGTCCCACACGGCCGTGACGCTCTCGATCCGCAGTCCCGGCACCATCGGCTGGTTCGCGTCGAACACCGGCCGATGCCAGGAAGCCGCCCAGTTGTCCCGCGCGCCCAGCGGGTGGATCCGCCGCCGCACGCTGCGGTCGCCCCTGATGAGCAGGCTGATGTGGTTGTCGGCTGGGTTCTTCGCGGACGTCGGGCCGGTGGTGGTCGAGTACGCGAAACGGCTGTAGAGCGGGTCGTCGTCGGTCGCGTGCTCGCCCTCGAACGGGCGGACGTGGTCGCTGCCGTGGTTGTGCAGCCTGGTGACGCCGTTGTGCCGCTGGATCAGCAGGCCGGGGCCGGGGAGCGCAAGCGTTTGGTCACCGGAGTCGCCTTCTTCCGGTGCGGTCCACAGTGGATGATCCGGACCGGCCAGCAGGCAGACGAACGCCTTCGACGCCCAGTACGGGGAGGCGGGGCCGGAGTAGGGCTGCAACGACGCCTCGTGCGGGCCGTGCCAGCCGAGGCTGAGCAGGCCGTCGGTGAGTGAGCCGCGGTCGACGAAGTACTTCAACGTGGTGCTGATGAGCCGGCGGGAGTGTCCGGGGCTCAGCGGGGTCTCGCCGGTGACCGCGGCCAGGGCGATCGCGCTGGCGGCGGCGAAGCGGTAGGTCAGCGACCGTCCGAAGTAGATCGGGGCGCCGTCCGCGCCGAACAGCAGGTGGAAGCTCTTCAGGTGTTCGGCGAGGTGTGTGGTGACCGGCCGGCCGTCGAGGTGGGCGTCCAGAGCCGGGTAGAGGTGCAGCGCCCAGCCGTTGTAGTGGTCGAACGCGCGGCCGTCGCCGTCGGAGTACCAGCCGTCGCCGCGGTACCAGCCTTCGAGGAGTTCCATCGCCCGGTGTTTCGCTTGCCGGGTCTCGTCGTCGCCGCGGCCGGCCGCTTCCAGGAACGACGCCACGGTGTAGGGGAAGAAGTACCAGTTGTTCGCCGCGGGGACGCGCCTCAGCGCCTCGCGCAGCCAGGCTTCTGCGCGGTCCTGCACGCTTTCGGGGAGCTTGTCCCAGAGCCACGGCTTGGTCAGCCGCAGGCCCAGCGCAACCGAGGCCGACTCGACCATCGGCTGGCCGACGTCGGTGATCGCGGGCCACTCCCCCGCCGTGCCCGCGGCCAGACCGGCGGCGTAGCGCTCCAGCCAGTTGTGCGGGTCTTCGCCGTGCGCGGTGCGGAACGCGGCGGCGAGGAACGTGCGGGCGTAGCCCTCCAGGCCGTCGGAGCGCACGCCGCTGCGCGAGGGGCGGCCGGGCAGGTCGAGGAAAGCCTGGTCGGGGGACGCGTATCGCCAGGCTGCGTCGAGCAGGCCGTCGGCGGCGGCGACCCAGTGGGTGCGGGTGAGGCCGGTGTGGGGGCTGAGTGAGCGGTCCTCGGCTGGCAGCTTCACGCGATGTGTTCCCTTCGTTCGGCAGGCACCGGGGTCTCGTCCAGCAGCATCACGCGATCCGCCCCCTTCGCTCCGCAGGCACCGAGGCCTCGGCCAGCAGCATCACGCGATCCGCCCCCTTCGCTCCGCGGGCACCGGGGTCTGGAACGGCTCCCCCGCGACCCACCTGCGGACCTCGTCCACGGCGTGCCTGCCGAGGCGGCCCCACTCGTTGCCCTGCGAGCCCGCCAGGTGAGGTGTGATGAGCACGTTGTCGTTGCGCCACAACGGGTGGTCCGCGGGCAGCACCTCGGGGTCGGTCACGTCGAGCACCGCCCGGATCCGCCCGGCCTCGTCGACCAGGGCCTCCTGGTCGACCACGGCGCCGCGGGCGGTGTTGATCAGGACGGCGTCGTCGCGCAGCAGGCCCAGAAGCTCGCGGCTCACCAGTCCCCTGGTCTCCGGCAGCAACGGCGTGTGCACGCTGACCACGTCGCTGCGCTCGAACAGCTCGGGCAGGCTCACTGACTCGGCACCGTCCACTTCGGTCACGAACGGGTCGTGCACCAGCACGTGGAAATCGTAGGGCCGCAGCAGCTCGACCACCCGCCGGCCGATCATCGACGCGGACAGGATCCCTACGGTCGCGCCGAAGTTCCCGACGGTGTCAGGGACGCCGTACACGGTCATCCGCTTGGTCGAGCGGTATTCGCGGGCGCGTTCGAGCACGCGTTTGCCGCTCAGCAGGATCATCGCGACGGTGTACTCGGCGACCGGCAGCGCGTTGGCCTGCGCGGCCGACGACACCACGATCCCCCGTTCCCAGCAGGCGTCGGTGACGAAGCCCTTCACGGAACCGGCGGTGTGCACGATCGCTTTGAGGCTGGGCAACCGTTCCAGAACGGCGGCGGTGATCGGCGGGCAGCCCCAGCCGGTGACGAGCAGGTCGACATCCGGAAGATCGGCGAGGTCCTGGACGACCGGGCCGAAGTCGCAGACCGACTTGAGATCATCGAGCACGGGCGTGAGGACGGCGGCGGCAGCTGCCGCCGACATCAGGCCCGCGATCCTCACTTGACGGCTCCCGCGGTCATACCTGCCTTCCAGAACCGTTGCAGCAGCATGAACGCCAGGATCAGCGGCAGCACGGCGAAGAGTGATCCCATGATCACCACCGGGTAGTACTCGGGGGACACGGTGGCCGAACTGTTCCACTGGTAGAGGCCGAGGCTCACCGGGTAGAGCTTCTGGTCGGACAGCATGACCATGGGCAGGAAGAAGTTGTTCCAGATCGTGGTGAGCTGGAACAGGAACAGCGTGATCATGCCGGGTCCCAGCATCCGCAGCGCGACCTTGAAGTAGGTGCCGAGATCGCCCGCGCCGTCGATGCGGGCGGCTTCCAGCACCTCGTCGGGCACGTAGCCCTGCGAGAAGATCCGGCCGAGGTAGACGCCGAACGGGTTGAACAGCGCCGGGATGAACACCGCCCAGAACGTGTTGACCAGGCCCGCCTCGGACGCCATCAGGTACAGCGGCAGCGCCAGCACGGTCTGCGGCACCATGACCGCGGCGAGTACCAGGCCGAAGAGCTTTTCCTTGTGGCGGAACGAGTACTTGTCGAACGCGTACCCCGCGGCGATCGAGATGAACGCGCTGGCCGCCGCGCCGATCACCGCGTACAGCAGGCTGTTGAGGTACCAACGGCCGTAGAGGCCCTTGTCCATCGCGAACAGGTTCTTGACGTTCTCCACGAACGAGAAGTCGCTGAAGGAGAAGAGGTCGCTCTCGAACAGCGCGTCGACGTTCTTCGTGGCGGCGAGCAGCAGCCACATCACCGGCAGCAGGGTGTAGAGGACGGCGACGCCGATCACGACGTTCACCGTGGTCCGGCCGAGGAGGGTCATCAGGCGGCCTTCCTGTTCGTCCAGCGGGTGACGCCGAAGGACAGCGCGATCGTGAAGGCCAGCAGGATCACGGACGCGGCCGCGGCGAGGCCGTAGTTGTTGCGGGTGAAGGCGGCGTCGTAGATGTACATGCTCGGCGAGAACCGGGCGCTGATCATCGGCGTGGACTGGCTGAGCAGCACGGGTTCGGTGAACAGCTGCAGGGCCCAGATCAGCGTGAAGATGCCGACCGTGACGATCGCGCCGCGCACCAGCGGTGTCTTGATGCGGAGCGCCTGCTTGACCGGGCCCGCGCCGTCGACGACCGAGGCTTCCAGGACTTCGCGAGGCACCGCCTGGAGTGCCGCGTAGAAGATCACCATGTTGTAGCCGAGGTTGCTCCACAGGGCGATGTTCACGATCGACGGCAGCACCGTGTTGATGCCGAGGAAGTTGATCTGGATGTCGCCCTTGGCGAACAGGTCGATGATCGGGCTCAGGCCGGGGGTGTAGAGGTACAGCCAGATCAGCGCGGCGATGATGCCCGGCACGGCGTGCGGCAGGTAGAGGCTCATCTGGGCCCAGCCGCGCAGTTTGGCGACGCCGGAGTCCAGCAGCAGTGCGAGGACGAGCGCGCCGACGACCATCAGCGGGATGTAGATCAGGCAGTAGAGCACCACCGTGAGCAGGCCGCCCCGGAACGTCGGGTCGCTCAGCACGGCGACATAGCTGCGCACACCGACGAAAACCGTGCTCTCCGCGCCGAAGCCGAGTCCGGGCTGGTCCTGCGCGAAGAAGCTGAGCCAGATCGCGGTGCCGGTCGGTACGAGGAAGACCGTGACGAGCAGGAGGAAGAACGGCGCCATCAGCACGGCGCAGGCGAGTTTGCCCTTCACCGCTCGACCTCCTCAGTGGACAGTCCGAGCGCCTTGAGGTCGGGCATGGTGCCGCTCTGGGCCTCGCGAACCGCTTCGATCAGCGTGCCGACGCCGGCGCCCGCCTTGGCGAAGCCGTCCTGCATGACCTTCTGGGTGGCGGTCATCCGCGGGCCCCACACCCAGCCGTCCCGGACCTTGTCGGCCTCCTGCTTGAAGAGCCGGTAGATGTCCTGGCCGCCGTAGTACTCGCCGGGGAACGCCTTGGCGCCCGCGTCGACGAGGCCGGGCGCGACCGGGTACTGGCTGCTGGTGCCGCTCTTGAGGCGAGCGGTGAGCGCGTCCGGGTGGGTGCACTGCCACTCGATGAACTCCATGGCCGCCTCGGGTTGCTGGGAGTCCTTGGTGACCGCGAACGTCGAACCGCCGTGCGTGCCGACCACCGGCTGGTCCCAGACGGGCATGGGAGCGATGCGCCACTTGCCCTTCTGGCCGGGACGGGCGCGCATCTGGGCACCCGCGTCCCAGGCGCCGCTCAGCCTGGTGATCACCCGGTCCTGACCGACCTGGGCGTCGTGCTGCTTGCTGTCGCTGGCGTTGCGGAAGACGAGGTCCTCGTCGATCAGGCCCTGCCAGTACTCGGCGACCTTCCGCGTGGGCGCGTCGGCGAGCGAGACCTGCCACTTGCCGTTGCCCGTGTCGAACCACTGCGCGCCGGCCTGCCAGGCGTAGCAGGCGAACTGCATGGCGCCGTCGGTCGGGAAGAGCCCGAGCTTCTTGTCCGGGAACTTGGCCCGCACCTTCCTGGCGAGGTCGGTGTACTCGTCCCAGGTCTCGGGGATCTGGAAACCGTTGGCCTCGAACAGGTCGGCGCGGTAGTGCAGCACCATCGGCTCGATGTCGAGCGGGACGCTGAACACGCGGTTGTCGAACGTCGTCAGCTTGAGCGCTTGTGGCAACAGCTTCTGCTTCACGCGATCGGTGACGAGGTCGGTGATGTCGCGGGCGACGCCGTCGATCGCGTACCCCGGCACCTGCGGGTACTCGATGGTGGCGACGTCAGGGGCGTTGCCCGCCCTGGCCGCGTTGCTGAGCTTGGCGTAGCCGCCCTGCCCGCCGGAGGGGATCTGCTGGAAGATCACCTTGATGCGGTTCTGCGTGGTGTTGAACGCGTCGACGACCTGCTGGCTACCGCGCAGCGCCGACCAGAACGTGATCTCTACCGGGCCCCCGGCACCGCGGCGTTGCGGAGTTGAGCAGGCCGCCAGTGGTGCCGTGAGGCCCGCCGCGAGGAGTGTGCGACGACTCAGGCGCATGATTCGCATCCTGATCGCCTGATCGGTTTATCGTCAAGAAACGGTCAAACGCTCAGTCGATGAGCGGATCTTCAACTCGGGCAGCAGTTCGACGCGTTCGACGCTCTGACCTGGGCTTTGCAGCTGCCGGAGCAGCAACTGGGCCGCGACTTTCCCGACCTCGGTCTTCGGCGGGGCGATGGCCGTGAGCGGGATGCTGCCCAGCGCGGCGACCACGTCGTCGTACGCCACGACCGAGCACCTCCTGGGCACTGCGATGCCGGCGTCCGTCAGCTGCTGGACCAGCATCAACGCGTCGACGTCACCGTGCAGGATCGTCGCGGTCGCCCGATGCGCGCGGAGGATGCCGACCAGCCCGGTGTCCGGCGAGCTGCCGACCGTGATGGCGTCTTCGAGGTCGGCCGAGATCTCCTTGAACGCTTTCCTGAGCGCTCGCGCGGTCGGGCTGTCGTCGCGGGCGGCGAGCACGATCCTGCGGTGACCGAGGTCCGTCAGGTGCTTCACGGCCAGGTGCATGCCGTACCAGTGGTCCGAGCACACCGAGTTCATCGCTCGCAGGTGGCCACTCGGCCGGCGCTCCATCAGCACGGTCGGCACCCCGGTCCCGGCGAGCCAGTCGTCTTTCAGCTCTTCCTCGTGGCTGCGCCACCGCGGCGCGATGAGCAGGCCCTGGACCGGTTCCGCGAGCGCCCGTTCGACGATCGGTTTCTCGGCGCCTTTGACCTGCGGCGCGATGTGCAGCACGACCCGCATGCCGGCTTCTTCCAGCGCTTTGCGGGCACCGTTCATCGTCTCGTACAGGTAGGTGTGCCGCTCCGGCACGACCAGCGCGACCGCCCCGTTCGCGTCCCGTCTCGGCGACGGCTGCTCCACCGGCGTGAGCGACCGCGCGACCCCGTGCCCACGGCGCAGCTTGCCGAGCCGCGAGAGCTCCTCGACGTCGCGCCGGATCGTGACGATCGAAACGTCCAGCTCGCTCGCCAGATCGCTCACCTTGACCGTGCCCCGCGACGCTATGACAGCCAGAATCCGCTGCCGCCGCGCATCGCTGGGTTCACGCATGACCGTCCGCCTGTTCGTTTGAGCGTTTGGTCGCGAGCATAACCCGCGAACGATCACGGCGCTGCCGAGACCATCCGGACGAGCGTGTCGACGAGGGCGTCGGCCGTGGTGTGCCACTTGTCCGCACCGAGGTGGCCGCTGTGCTCCATGCCCGCGATGCCGTGCGCACTGGTGAGCAGCAACGCGCCGTAGTGCTGCGCGTCTTGTTCTCCCACGACGGAGGCGACGATGGCCAGGAACTCGTCCTGGAACCGCGCGGCGCCTCGATCGGCGGCTTCCGGATCTCCTTCCGGTCCGCACACCTGACGGTGCAGCCGCTCCAGCTGGTTGAGGCGCTTTCCGTTCCACCTGAACAACATCTGGTACAGGTGCGGCTGCTCCCTGCCGATGCCTACGAGCACCTGGAGAGCGGCCCGCAGCTTCTTGGCGGCCGGCAGCGTTTCGTCGAGCCGCACGGCGTGCACCTGGTCGCCGATGTCCTCCCAGCACTCGGCGGCGATGGCGGTGAGCAGGCTGTCCTTGTCCGCGAAGTGCCGGTAGGGCGCTCCCCTCGTCACGCCCGCCTTCGCACCGACCTCGCGCAACGTGACCGCTTCCGGACCGCCGAGGTCGAGCAGTTCGGCGGCCGCGTCGAGCAGGGCGCGGCGGGTGGCGGCGGCGGACTCCGCACGGGTGACCATGTCGTTCATCCTACAGTTGACAGTGTCATCTGAGTGCGTACCGTGGTTGAGGTGACAACGTCATCTGAAAGTCGGAAGCTGGTCGTCGTGACCGGAGCGTCCACGGGCATGGGCCGGGCGACGGCCGTCGAACTGGCGCGTCAGGGGTTCCACGTGCTGGCAGGGGTGCGCCAGGACAGCGATGCCGACGCCATCCGGTCGGCCGGGATCGAGCCGGTCATCCTCGACATCACCAAGCCGGAGCAGGTGGAGGCGCTCGCATTGCGGGTCGGCCCTTCGCTGCACGCGTTGGTCAACAACGCCGGAATCCAGGTGAACGCGCCGGTCGAGGCGCTGCCGATGGATCAGTGGCGGCGGACGTTCGAGGTCAACCTGTTCGGTCATGTCGCCGTGACGCAGGCACTTCTGCCCGCGTTGCTGCGCGGTCAGGGGCGGGTCGTCAACATCAGCTCGGTTGGCGGCAAGGCGGCGATGCCCACTTACGGGGCGTATGCCGGGGCGAAGTTCGCGTTGGAGGCGGTCAGCGACTCGCTGCGGCGGGAGGTTGCGGCTTTGGGCGTGCAGGTGGTTGTGGTTGAGCCTGGCGGGGTTCGGACGGAGATGGCCGCGCGGGGGATTGCGACGGCGGACGAGTTGGCTGCTGGGATGACTGCCGAGCAGGAGCGGCGGTATGGCGGGATGGTTCTGGCGATCAACTCGTTGATGGATTCTGGGACTGCGGCGGGGGTTTCGGCTGAGGCGGCCGCGTTGGTGGTGGCCAAGGCGGTGACGGCGCGTCGGCCGCGTACTCGGTACACGATTGGGCGGGATGCTGCCGTGCTCACTCGGTTGGTTCGTGTTTTGTCTGATCGGGCGCTTGATCGGGTCATCGCGGCCCGTCTTCGGCGGGTATGACGGCTTGACGGCTGCGCCGACCCGGCACATGCCCTCCTTCGTCGGGCGTGTGCCGGAACGAATTTCTGTGGTCGGGTTGCTCGGGTGGTTGCGGGGCGTGGACCGTTTGCGTGCGGGGGTGCCGGACGCTCCTATAGACGTCAAGCGTGTTGTGCGAGGTCTTTCATGATGGCTGTGTGCGCTTCGCGGAGGATGTAGCGCTTGAGGCAGCGGAGGATGTCGCGTTTGGTGAGGCCTTGTTCGGTGCGTCGTTGCAGGTAGGCCTTGGTGCGTGGGCAGTAGCGCAGGCGGACGACGGCGACGATGTGCAGGACGCGGTTGGCTTGGCGTTCGCCGCCTTTGTTGAGGCGGTGCCGGTCGGTTCGTCCGGATGAGGCTGGGAGTGGGGCGACGCCGCAGAGTTTGGCGAAGGCCGCTTCGCTGTGCAGGCGTTGGGGGTTGTCGCCGGCGGTGACGAGGAGCTGGCCGGCGACGTCGGTGCCGATGCCGAGCAGGCCGACCAGGGTGGGGGCGGTCGCGGTGACCAGCCGGTCGAGGTGTTTGTCGAGCTGGGTGATCTGCTGGTTGAGGGCGGCGATTCGCTCGGCCATGGATCGCAGGGCGAGCATGGTGCCGTGGGTGGGGCTGGCCAGCTGGGTGAGGTCGGGTTCCAGGGCGGTGCAGGCGGTGAGTAGTGCTTTGGGTTGTTTGCCGCGTAAGGCTTCGCGGAGCGCGGCGGGTGCGGTGGTGATGAGGTTGGTGAGTTCGTTGCGGGCGGCGGTGCGGGCTTTGACCGCGCCACCGCGGACGATGCGCAGGGCGCGGATGGACTCGATTGGTCCGTCGGCGGTTTTGGGTGTGGCGGTTTTGTCGTCGGAGATGACGGCGCGGGCGGCGTTGATGGCGTCGATGACGTCGGATTTGCCGTGGCTGCGACGGGTTCGCCGGTCGGGGCGGGAGACTTCGCGGACCTGGATTCCGTGCTGGCGCAGCGATATCGCGAGTTGTTTGCCGTAGGAGCCGGTGCCTTCGACGCCGACTGTGGCGATGGGGCCGAAGCCGGTCAGCCAGCCGGGCAGTTGTGCGCAACCGTCGGGGGTGGCGGGGAACTCGGCGTCGCCCAGGAGGCGGCCGAGGTGGTCGAGTGCGGCGGCGTGGTGGGTGTCGGTGTGGGTGTCGACTCCGCCGAACACCTCGCCGTGGGCAGGGGTGTGTGGATCGGGCATCCTGAAGGCCGCCGTCCTTGCTCGCTGGACCGTGTCGGGACGGCACGCACCGGGCTGGGCGGGGCGGACAGAACAGAGATGGGTCCTGGTGAGACAGGCTCCTATCAGGTCACTTCCGCCCGCCTGGTGACGTGCACACGAGACCACCCAGGCCGGACGACAGATCCGGCGAAAGACACCACGGTCAGTTGCGTTGAGGGTCAGACCAACCCAGGCGATCCCGCCACAACATCCTCTCTGTTGCGTTGGTGGTCGCCGGGTGCGAGTTGCGATTGAAAGAATTCGTTCAGAATGGCGGTGGGTCGCCCAGTACTGGTTCTGGGTGGCGTTGGTAGGTTTTCCGGCGGGGCTTTTGAAGCAGAATCTGCCGGGTTTTGGTTGGGTCACTTGCCAGGCCGAGCGA